>SEAD01000259.1 GCA_004173355.1 Chitinophagaceae bacterium
TCATCCCCGGATGGGATGCGGTGTCGGTCAGTTCGAGCCGCACAAACCTCCCCATGATCAGCTGGTGGGAAAGTTGCTGTTTCATCATACCCGAAACAGATTGCGTTTTATATGTGCCTTTCCGGAGGATTCCCATTTCCTCTGCCTGCAGCAATACCTCATCTGTGGTTGATTCGTTTTCGGTTTCAACAACCGGGAATTCATACAGTTGCTGCCAGATCCCTTTTTCGGTCCGCTGGCGGATAACAGTGTCGCCCCCGTGCTGCAGAACCAGGTAATAGAACCAGCGTTTCCGGATTTTCGTTTTCTTTTCCTTTACAGGTAACAGGTCCGTTTCTTTCTCCCTCCAGGCATAACAGACCTGGTTAAATACACATTTATGGCAGAGCGGGACTGCGGGTTTGCATACCACGGCACCAAAATCCATAATCGCCTGGTTATACGATGCCGGGTCAGCTTTATCGAGCAGCTGGCCAGCCAGCGCGCTGAAGAATTTTTTTCCGGCAGTGGAATCGGTCGGGATGGATACCCCGAATACCCGGGCAAGCACGCGGAACACATTTCCATCGACTACCGCATGCGGCAGGTCAAACGCAAAGGAGGAGATGGCGGCGGCAGTATACGGACCTACGCCTTTGAGCGCCAGGATCTGTTCGTAAGAAGCCGGGAAGCGGCCATTGTATTCCCCGGCAATGATCCTTGCAGTAGCCAGGAGGTTCCGGCAGCGGGAATAGTAGCCAAGTCCTTCCCAGAGTTTCATCACCTCATCATCCGGTGCAGCCGCCAGCTGCGCAACGGTGGGGTATTTTTCGCGGAAGCGGTTGAAATAACCCATTCCCTGTTCAACCCGCGTCTGCTGCAGCATGATCTCGCTGAGCCAGACCAGGTAAGGATCCCTGACCCCCTTCCAGGGCATTTCACGGTCGTTTTCCCGCGCATTCCAGCGCTGGAGAAGCTCCGCAAAGGCCGGACCGGGTGGGAAAACAGTGTTTTTTATCATGGAATTCAAGGCGACGGGAGGCGAAGTTCAGTATTTTCCGTTTGAACCCCGCAGATTTTCCAGAAAAAAAATCCCTATCCCCTTGACAATCATGTTTTTTTGTTTTAAATTGGCATTCTGAAACCATTAAATCACTCAGACAATGCGTAAAGCCGATCTCGTCAACCAAATCTCAGAAAAGACAGGCATTCCAAAAGTGGATGTGCTTGTTACTCTGGAAACCATGTTTAAAGAGGTGAAAGACACCTTAGCTGGCGGTGAGAATATCTACATCCGTGGCTTCGGAAGTTTCATAACCAAAAAGCGTGCAGCCAAGATCGGGCGCAACATCAAGAAGAACATCGCAGTACATATCCCTGAGCATTATATACCTGCATTCAAACCCGCAAAAGAGTTTGTAGCAGAAGTGAAAAAACTCAAGGAACCCAAGCCAGATCACGGTCCTGGCGAAGATGCATAATTTTAACACCTTCTCTTTTATTTATCGCCCGGTCAGGCTGATCATTCCGTCTACGTCGGTAACTTCGCCATCCAAATTGTAACAGGTGAAGAAATCACAATGGATCAGTATAGGCATTGCCCTTCTCGCAGTAATAATTATTTTCTTTTTTGCGCGGACAACTCCTCCGAAAAAAACCATTGTCCAGGAATCGCATGATGAGCATGACGGGCATGACCATGGTCCTGCAGCAGCTGCATATACATCAGATACCATCCTTGCAAAAGCACGTGAGCACCTTAATACTGAACAGCTTAACCGGCTGGCCCAGCTGGAGGCATCCATCACCCGCGGGGATGTGAAAACCCAGCAGCTCGACGTTTACCACCAGCTTTCGCACTTCTGGGGAGACAGTATGGGCATTTTCGCACCGTATGCCTGGTATGAAGCCGAAGCAGCAAGATTGGAAAATTCAGAAAAAACCCTGACCTTTGCAGCCCGCTTATTTTTGGAGAATTTCCAGGAAGAGCAAAACCCTTCACTCCGGCAGTGGGAAGCCCTGCAGGCGAAGGACCTGTTTGAACGATCTTTGAAACTCAATCCGGCCAATGATTCCGCCACTGTCGGGATCGGCGAGACCTACCTCTTCGGTGGTATTTCCGACCAGCCTATGACGGGGATCAACCTGATCCGCGAAGTGGTGCAGAAGGACAGCACGAATGTTTATGCGCAGATGGCGCTGGCAAAGGGTGCGATGGTTTCGGGGCAGATTGACAGGGCAGTTGACAGACTGGTCCTGGTCAACCGGATTGATTCAATGAATGTGGAAGCTATCCTGATGCTGGCAGAGATTTTTGAGAGGAAGCAGGATAAAAAAGGGGCGGCGGACTGGTATGAAAAAAGCCTTGGGGCGATCAGCCGGGAAGATGTAAAGGCCGAGATCCGGAAACGGATAACGGAGTTGAGAAAATAGAAGTTAACAACTTAGATTATAACACGTATTAAAAATTATTAGAGTATGCCTTGTGGTAAAAAAAGGAAGCGTCATAAAATTGCGACGCACAAACGTAAAAAAAGACTTAGGAAGAATCGTCACAAGAAGAGAAATAAATAGTCTCGTACATTTCTGATCCAGGAGCTGCTTACGGTTACCTTACAGGGTAGCCGTAAGTGGCTGCTGGATTTTTGAATGTCCGGCTGTTCATACTTTTCCCCTGTAATACTGTTTGTTTGTCGTACCGGATTGCATCCCCCACTGATCTCTGCAAATCCCCCTCCCGCTCTCCGTACGCATTAACAGCAAATGGTATTTACAACAGCACCATTGTATGGTGTTCACATTTATTACTATGCTGTAATGAACAAAGAACTCATTATTAATGCAGCCCCGCAGGGTGTAGAGATCGCCTTGCTGGAAGACAGGAAACTGGTTGAGCTGCATAGTGAAAAAACAGATGCACG
>SEAD01000017.1 GCA_004173355.1 Chitinophagaceae bacterium
CCCCCATTCCTGCCAGGCACCTTTGTAGAGCCAGAGCCAGCAGTTACTGATCCAGGGATCACCGGCGGCCTTGATGCGTCGCAAGGCTTCCAGTACCACATTGAAACAAACGATATGTGTGCCATGCGGATCGGCAAAATCACCGGCGCAGTACACCTGTTCGGGCTGGATCTTTCTTAACAGATCGATCGTGATCTTCACATCCTTTTCCCCCATGGGTTTCTTTTCAATGGTCCCGGTCTCGTAAAACGGCAGGTTCATGAAGTGGATGCGGTCGTCACCCAGTCCCACATAACGACAGGTGGCCGCTGCTTCGCCCCTTCGGATCAGTCCCTTGATATTACGGATGACTGGCGTATCCATCTGTCCCGGTTTTTTGGTGGAAATAAACTTCCGGGCATTCTTCAGGATCTTGTCCAATGTTTCCGTATCGGTGCCTGCTATCTGTTGCATGCCTACGGCAAAATCGAGATACCGCGTCACGAACTCATCGGTCACGGCGATATTCCCGGAGGTCTGGTAGCCCACATGTACTTCATGGCCCTGGTCGTGCAGCCGCTGGAATGTGCCGCCCATGCTGATGATATCGTCATCGGGATGGGGGGAGAATATAATTACCTTTTTTGGATAGGGTTCAGACCGCTCGGGGTGTTTGGGGATCACCGCATCGGGTTTGCCACCCGGCCAGCCGGTGATCGAATCGCGTAATAAATAATACACCTGCAGGTTGATGGCATAGGCATCGCCTTTTTCCGCTAAAAGATCACTAAGTCCAAAATTATTGTAATCTGTATTGGTGAGACTCAATACCGGCTTACCCTGTCTGAGTGCCATATGGGTCACGGCTTTTTTGACCATCGCATCGGTCCATTCGATCTCGCCGGTGAGCCAGGGGGACTTGAACCGGGTGAGTTCCGCTGCGGCGGCGGGGTCCACTACAAAAAGCACATCATCGTGGTTCTGCAACAGCGAGGCCGGTACCTGTTCGGAGTCGTCGAGTTCCACCGACTGCTGCACAGCCGATGCCTTGGCGGAACCCCAGGCCATCAACACTATTTTTTTGGAACGCAGGATGGTCGAGATCCCCATGGTAATCGCCAGTCGCGGTACCTCCGAGATATTGGCAAACTCAAACGAGTTGGCCAGCCGCGTGGAGTTATCCAGCGTAATCAGCCGCGTGCGCGAGTAAATCCCTGATCCCGGTTCATTGAACCCGATATGGCCGTTGTTCCCGATGCCGAGGATCTGGAGATCGATCCCGCCCGCATCGGCGATCTTTTTTTCATAGGCCGCGCAATGGGTCTTGATCTCACCCTTGGCCACCGTGCCATCGGGGATATGGATGTTTTCCGGGTGGATATCTACATGATCGAAAAGATTGGTCCGCATAAAGCGGTCGTAACTCTGCAGGGCTTCCTTGCTGATGGGGTAGTACTCATCGAGGTTGAAGGTGACTACATTTTTGAAGGAAAGGTTTTCTTCCCGGTGCAGGCGGACCAGTTCGGCATAAAGCGAACGCGGGGAGGAACCGGTGGCCAGTCCAAGGACACAGGGTTCGTTCCGGCTTTGCTTCTCCCGGATCAGTGCTGCCACCTGTGCCGCTACATAACGGGAGCCATCAGAAATGGTCGGAGCAATATGTACGGGGATTTTTTCGAAGCTGTCTGCGAGGTCCGGAACGGTAACTGGCCTGGTAATACGTGTCATTCACGCGAAGTTATCCGGGTGCCACAGCTACTATTTTACATGAATAAGACTTTCTTTTCTAAAAATCCGACCGCGGACAGCATCTCCCCTATTGGTTTTTACCCCGGTATTCGTAGCCCTTCCAGCCAAACCAGGCCACCACAAAAAAACATAACATCGGTATGCTGTAAGAGATGGCCGTACTGTAATGTTCGGCAATAGTGCCCATGACATAGGGCATCACCGCCCCGCCAACAATCGTCATGATCAGGATAGACGCGCCTTTTTTTGTCTGCCTCCCCAGTCCGCGGAGACCCAGGGCAAATATGGTGGCAAACATGATCGACTCAAAAAAGAACACACCCATCAGCGCATAAATCGAAAGCCATCCCTGGTTAACCACCACGGCTGCACACAACACAATATTGATAATGGCGAATACAAGCAGGAGGCTCTGGGGTGTAAACTTCCGCATCAGTGCCGTGCCGGCAAAACGCCCGATAGTAAACAGCAGCAGGCTGATGGAAAGCAGGTAAGATCCCTGGCTGTTGCCGATTGCGGGGTTATTATCGGTGCAGTAGTTCAGGAACAATGCAGCGATACCAACCTGCGCCGCGATATAAAAAAACTGCGTGATCACTGCTGCGCGGAAATGGCTTCTGCTGAACAGTGGTTCATTTACATCTGCCACCGTCTCCGATTCATCCACTTTGATCTCCGGAAGTTTTGTTTTTACAAAAATCCCCGCAATCAGCAGCACGAGTATTGCGATCAGGATATAAACCGTTTTTACAGCGTCCAGGGAAGTGACTGCCGCTTCGCCTTCAAAGAAAAACAGAGCGCCGATCAATGGACCGGTGAATGCGCCTACACCATTGAAACTCTGCGCAAGGTTGATCCGGAAGCTGGCAGACTCGGGTGCGCCGAGCACGGTTACATAAGGATTGGCGGCGGTTTCGAGGAACACGAGTCCGGATGCGAGGACAAACATGGACACCAGGAAAAACCGGAAACTCAGGAGTTCAGCCGAGGGATAAAAAAGAAACGCACCGATCGCGTACAATACCAGTCCGAAAATAATCCCACGTTTGTATCCGAATTTTTCCATAAAATAACCCGCGGGTAACGCAACCAGGAAATAGGCCCCGAAATAGGCCATCTGCAGCAGTGTTGACTGCGCCTTATCGATACCAAGTGCGTCCTGGAAATGTTTGTTCAATACATCCAGCAAACCATAAGCAAGCCCCCACAGGAGGAACAGGCTGGTAACAAGTGCGAAGGGCACCAGCATGGAGCGACCGGAAGTATTGTTGTCTTGCTGGAGAGTGGCAGGAATGTTCTGGATTGGCATCGCAGGTAATCGTTTGTAATTTGTAAAGACCGAATGTAACACCTATCGGGGTTTATCTGCTCCCGGAAAACATATTCTTTTTACTTATTTGAAATACCCCATGTACCCGATGGGGATGGTCCCATTTCAAATACAAGTGAACCACCTGACATCAGGTCGGCGTAATCAATGTAAGACAACGGGAATGGCTGGCCATTCCTGGTCACGGACTGGATATACCGGTTGACCCGGCTGTTATTCCTGGCCTCAATGTGCAGGGTGTTGCCATTGCCCACATCGATGATGGCATCATCAATCACAGGGCTGCCAAATACAAAATGCCCGCCGGCGGGATTGACCTGGTAGATGCCGAGCGCCGACAATACATACCAGGCGGACATCTGCCCTGCATCTTCATTGCCGCAGATGCCGTCATACCTGTCGGAATAAAGGCTGTCGAGGATATACCGGACCTTATCAGCAGTCTTCCAGGGTTGCCCGGAAAAGCTGTACAGGTAAGTAATATGATGGCTGGGTTCATTACCATGGGCATACATACCGATCAGACCGGAGATATCAGGTGATGCATCCTTGCCCATATCCGCCTTCAGTGAAAAAAGTGAATCCAGTTTTTTATTGAACGCGTCCTTACCACCCATGAGCCGGATCAGTCCCTCCACATCATGCGGGATCATCCAGCTGTACTGCCAGGAATTGCCTTCTGCAAAATCATCATACATATGGCGTGACTCGGAAGGATTAAACGGTGTCCGCCACTGGCTTTCAGACACCCGGCCCCTCACGAAACGGATTGTGGTATCAAAATAATTCCGGTAATTCCCTGCACGTGCACTGAACAGTTCGTAATCGGATTGTTTGCCCATGTTTTTCGCCATCTCCGCCACAGCCCAGTCACTGATCGCATATTCCAGACCCATCGCTACCGATTCCACCATGCTGTCGGCAGGAATAAAACCCAGTGATTTTACAAATGACATCCCCCTGGCATCCTGCATCTGCGTGGCGCGGACTGCCTCCCATGCAAGCGCTGTGTCAAAACCGCGTAAGCCTTTCAGGTAAGCATCGGCCACCACCTGCACGGAACTGTTGCCGGGCATCGTGTTTGTTTCATTACCCACCAGGTGCCATACGGGCAACTTACCCTGCTGCTGGTAAATGGCCAGCATCGAACTTACCATATCATTCACCCGCGCAGGCTGGGTGATGGTAAACAGCGGATTGGCTGCGCGATACGTATCCCACAATGAAAAAGTGGTATAGTTGGAAAACGTAGCCTTTTTATAAACCTTCCCATCGGTACCGCGGTAATCGCCGTTATGGTCGTTGAACAGCGAGGGTGAAATCATCGTATGGTAAAGGGAGGTGTAAAAAGTTTTCAGCCGTGCCGTATCCGTGGTCCTGATCCTGATCTTTGACAATTCCTTTTCCCACTGCGCGGCGGCTTCCTTTTTTGCGGCTGCAAAATCCCAGCCGGGTAACTCCGCGGCTATATTTCCCGCAGCATTCTCAACCGATACCGGGGAGATCCCGACTTTTACTCTTACCAAATCTTTTACCGGACCAAACCGCACAAAGGCGCGCAGCTTGCGACCGCTGGCGGCGGTCGTACTGACCACGGTAGCACTGTCATACACCGTCACCGACCGGATGGGTTGGGAAAACAACGCGGTGAAATACACCTCCTGTTTTTTTGCCCAGCCTCTGGATTTCCGGATACCTGTGATGGTGGTATCATTAACCAGCTGGATGGATGTCTCCACTGGTGAATCCCACCCGATACCCGATTCAAGATCAATCATGATACCGGCAGTATCGGTGGCCGGGAAATGATACTGGTGAAATCCGACCCTTTGTGTGGCGGTGAGTTCAGCCTGTACATTGTATCGTTTCAGTCTTACCGAATAATACCCCGGAGCGGCGCTCTCTTCATTATGCGAATACAGGGAATAGTATCCCGGTCGCACCCGCGGTCCATAACCGGTGGTAAACAATGAATCGGGCGTACCAGTGACCGGCATGAGCATGATATCACCCAGGTCCCCGATACCGGTGCCGCTGAGATGGGTATGTGAAAACCCGATCAGGATGGAGTCTGAATAATTGTAACCCGAACACCAGTCCCAGCCCTCGGTCATATTGACCGGTCCGAGTTGCACCGCACCAAATGGCTGGCTGGCACCGAGGAACACGTGCCCGTGCGAAGCGGTACCGATAAACGGATCCACAAACGCGACCAGGCTGCTGTTTGCCTGGTTTTGCTTTGATGGACTGCAGGCGCCAACGGCAAACACGATCGCGCAAAAAGATAAAAATCGATGGAGCATTTATTTCCCGCTTTTTTTGATGGTGAAATTGCTCTCCAGTTTTTTGTCGAGCGAGTTGCTCCCGGCGATGATCCTGTAAGTTCCGGGGTACAGTTTCCATTTCTTTTCCGCCATATCCCATTTCTGCAGTTCGGCAACCGGGATAATAAAATCTGCACTTACTGCTGATCCCGCTTTGACAAACAATTTGCGGAATGCTTTCAGTTCGCGTGCGGGCATGCCGGGCAGGGAAGGGTAACTGATATATACCTGGACCGTTTCATCTGCATCCGTGGCCGCATCATTTTTTACAGTGATGGCAAAACGGATGCTGTCCTGCCCGGGTGTAACTGCTGTTGGCAGGCTGGTGGAGGAGTAACTGAATTTTCCATAGGACAATCCATACCCAAACGGATACAGCACTTTTCCCTGGAAATAACGATAGGTGCGTCCCTGCATCGCATAATTGCCATAGTCAGGCAGGTCGGCAAATGAGTTATAAAAGGTAACCGGCAACCTGCCACCGGGTGATACTTTTCCAAACAATACATCGGCGAGTGCATTACCACCCTGTTCCCCGGGGTACCATGCCAGCAGGATCGCATCCACATAAGGTTCGATCGCGCCGAGGTCAACTGCGCTGCCCCCGGTGATCACGGCAACAATGGGTTTGCTGTTGTTTTTCCGAAGGGCTTTGATGTATGCAATATGCGATGCAGGCAGGCTGATATTATTCCGGTCCCCTTTGCCATCGGCGAGGAACGCGTCCCCTTCCTCCCCTTCATATACAGGGGTAAATCCGACAAATGCCAGTGTGATATCGGCATTACCCGCGGCCCAAGTACCACCGAAACGGGTAGTGTCGGTGAAGTCCGCACCCTGGTCGTATTCAACCCTTGTACCCGGACCTACGGCTGCCACTATCCCTTCCACAAAATTTACTGCCTTGGCGGATATGCCATGATAATTACCAAGTAAGGCATCGAGCGAAGCGGCTACCGGACCGGCGATCATGATCGCGGGAAACTGGTCGGTCTTCAGCGGCAGGAGATTGTCCTTATTTTTCAGCAGCACCATGGAACCCGATGCCATCCTGCGTGCAAGTGCCGTATGGTAAGCGTTGGAGATACTGTCGGCCCCGTATGAACTGTAGGGTATATCTTTTTTTTCATCATAAAACCCAAGTTTCAGTTGTGTGCGTAACTGCGGCACCAGTGCAGCATTGATCTGCGCTTCGGTGAGTAATCCCTGTTCCACTGCTTTCATTACATCATCCTGGAGCAGGTTGCTGCAATCCAGGTTCACACCGGCTTTGATCGCTTCAGCGGCAGTCACCACACTATTGGGCAGCACCTTGTGACGGAGCCAGATATCCTCGAGTGCCCAGCAATCGGTCACCACATGTCCGCCGAACTTCCATTCATTCCGCAGGATATTTTTCAGCAATGTATTGCCGGTACAACAGGGTTCATCATTCACCCGGTTGTACCCGCACATCACGGATTCCACACCCGCATCCACGAGGCGCCTGAAAGCATAGAGATAGGTTTCCCGGAGGTCCTTTTCACTCACTACGGCATTGAATGTATGACGGCCGGCTTCTGGTCCGCTGTGTACGGCAAAATGTTTGGCGCAGGCCGATGTCTTGAGATAGACCGGGTCATTCCCCTGCAGCCCCCTGACAAAAGCAGTGCCCATGGTCGCCGTCAGGAAGGGGTCTTCACCATAAGTCTCCTGGCCCCGCCCCCAGCGCGGATCGCGGAAGATATTGATATTGGGCGACCAGAATGTAAGCCCCATGTATTGCAGTCGACGTTCTTTCGCCACTGCCAGGTTATATTTTGCACGGGCTTCCGTGGAAATCACCGAAGCCACTTCAAATAAGAGTTCATTGTCGAAACTCGCCGCCATACCGATGGCCTGCGGGAATACCGTTGCCTGGCCGGCCCGCGCAACGCCGTGCAATGCTTCATTCCACCAGTTGTAGGCAGGGATCCCCAGCCGGTCGACGGCCTTGCTCCGGTAACCAAGCAGGCTGATTTTTTCGGGCAGGGTCATACGTGACACGAGGTCTGCGGCACGCTGTTCAATTGTGGCTTTATTGTTCCGGAAAAGCATATCCGCCTGCGCATATCCGGTCAGTCCGGAGAGGGCCAGCGCGGAAAGCAGGCAGGACCTGACTAATTTTTTCATACCTGAAATTGATTTCACCGGTTAGTGGCGGGTTGTGGCCTGACGCCGTCCTGGTCCAGTTCAAATATTTTGTCCATCAGCATCCATTTTTCGCCGGGTCTCGACACCGGTAATGCCTGCTGGTATTTCCACATCAGGTTTTCCCAGGCCTGCACGGCAGGATTGTTCTGGTCCGCTTCCGCCTTCTGGCCGAAGTCAAAATCATCCGGCACTTCCATAAACATTACGAGACGGGTATCATACCGGTAGATCTCCATGGAGTATACACCGGCGCTGCGGATCGAGTGCACGATCTCCGGCCATACCGCCTGGTGGTGTTCTTCATATTCGCGGATCAGTTCCGGATCATTTTTCAAATCGAGTGTCATGCAATATCGAATCATACATTTCCATTGGTTGGTAAGTGGCGGGAATGGCTTTTCAAATATATTCCTTTGTCATATCAGAATCAGGGTAACACAAAAACTCCCAGTTCGGCGACGACAAGGCGGTTACCCGCTACCAGGCTCCTGGCGGTAAACCGGATATAACGTGCTGCGGCTGGTTTTTCAAAACGGACCAGCTGCTCCACGGGATTGGCAGTGATATTGGAGAACTCCCCTTCAAGGATCGTTGTCCAGTTGATACCATCCGGGCTTGTGGCAAACACATACCTGTCGGCGATCCCTTCTTTTTTATTATCCTGGCGTGGCAGGTAAGTAAACCCGGTCAGCTGTACCGGGCTCCCGAGATCAATCACCAGCAGATTTGATTCACCGGTATTGGGTGACACATAATTACTGCCTGGGTTTTCATCCATTAAACGGAGCCGGTTTTCTTCCGGATCAGTACCCGATACTTTCCAGTTTTGTTTGGCCATACCAAAAAGGCGGGTGGCTGTTTCGCTGGACAAGTTTGCTTTCTCAAAACTCTTTGCCTTGACCGTACCACCGGAAGCGAGCGGGAATGGCTGGTCGTAAACGGGTGAAGAGCCGATAGGTTCAGTACCATCTGTACTGTAACGGATGGCATTTACCGGGGCATCCGTTTTTATTTCCACCAGTCCTGCGCGGTTGCGGCTGATCTCAGGCCTCGTCAGATGCGGTGGTTCCCTGAACAGTCCAAAGTCACTGAGGGCGGGACTTGCAAGGGCATCGGTAATACGCAGGCGAACCTTTGTGGTAGTTACATTCCGCGTAAGCCGGATCAGGCGGTTGGAGCCGATACTGGTAGCCGAAGCAATCTCTGTCCATTTGCCATCCTTGTATGAATCAACTGCAAATGCGGTAATCCGTTGCCCGAGTTTGATGTTTTCGCGCAGGCGGATCACATTAAATGTGGTTTCTTTCGGGAGACGGATAACCAGTTGCGTGCTGAGCACATCATCATCCGTTGCCCAGTAAGTATACCGGTCACTATCCGTGAGCCGCGCGGGGCCAAACAATTTTGCATTTTTCCCCCTCACATTACCCGCCTCGAAAGCCGCGCCGGTAGCGAGGTTCGTGGTAAATATTTTCTTCAGCAGGTCACCGAAGCCTTTCAGTGCGGCTACATCATTCGCATGGAGACGGCCAGTCCTGTCCGGCGCAATGCCCAGGTCGAGGTTTGCGCCCCTGCCAACACTTTTGTAATAAAGATCCAGCAGGCTGTAGGGTGATTTAACCTGGTTGTCCTGTGATGCGTGGTAAAACCAGCCCGGTCGCAGCGGAACGTCACATTCCGCGGGCATCCAGTATTGTCCGTCCTTTGTGCCTTCGGTGGCAAGCCAGTATTTACTGAATCCATTCGCTGCCTTTTTCCCCTCCTCCCGTCCTTCGGGAGTATAGGTAGCCCAGCTTGTTTCACCTGCATAACCATCTTCATTCCCCACCCAGCGCACATCGGGACCCACATCCCCGAAAATCACGGCACCCGGTTGTTGTTTCCTGACCTGAGCAAAAATGCTGTCCCAACCATAATAGGTTGTCCGGTCAATCTGCCTGGTCTCGCGTGCACCACCGTAATAACCATCACCCCCATTGGCACCATCATGCCACGAAATAAAGAGCGGACCATAATTACTGTAGAGTTCGCTGAGCTGTTGCCGGTATATTTTTACATATTCACTGCTGCCATAACGCGGGTCGTTCCGGTCCCAGGGCGAACAATACACCCCGAGTTTCATTCCCAGTTTCGCGCAGGCAAGCCGGTACTCATTGACCATATCGCCCTTACCCTCCTTCCACGGGCTGGCAGCAATACTATGCGATGTGGTTTTGGTTGGCCACAGACAGAGTCCGTCATGGTGTTTGGCCACCACGATAACCCCATTCATGCCGCCGGCTTTTGCGGCGGCTACAATCTGTTCCGCACTGAAGGCGGATGGATTGATGAGGCCAGGGCTTTCATCCCCATAACCCCATTCCTTGTCTGTGTAGGTATCCACCCCATAATGGACCAGCGCATACATTTCCATCTCATGCCAGCGCAGCTGGGCGGCTGTTGGCAATGCCCCATAGGGCTTTGGATACTGGGAAAATGCCGCAACTGACAACAGCAGCAACGAAAAGAAAAACAGGGATCGAATCATGTGTACTTTTTTTTCCAGCACTACTCTCCGTCCAACGGCCTGTGTGACGGTCGAAGCGGTTGCAGTGTGTAATGATTTCCTTTTTGTGAAATAAAATGCGTGATATAATCATTGCCATCCCGCACCACACGGGTTTTTACACCGGTAATGCTGACCGGCACGCTGGTCCTTACTTTGCACTCACCACCTGCGATGGACAAGATGCCAGCAGTTTGCAGTTGGCCGTTTTTCCAGTTCATTCCAACTTCAAATCCGCCACGGGCACGCAGTCCACGCACCTCGCCTTCTTTCCAGGCATCGGGTAATGCGGGCAGCAGGTGAAGTTCGCCGTTCTGGCTTTGCAGCAACATCTCCGCCATGCCGGCCGTGCCGCCGAAATTGCCATCGATCTGGAACGGGGGATGCGCATCAAAAAAATTCGGATAGGTGCCACCCGGTCCGCCACCGTCCGCTTCGGTATAGTGCAGGAGTTGCCGGATCAGGGAATAGGCATGGTTGCCATCAAGCAGCCGCGCCCACCAGTTGATCTTCCAGGCCTTGCTCCAGCCGGTGCCTTCGTCGCCGCGTAGTTCAAGGGTCTTCTTGGCTGCTTCAAAAAACCGGACAGTGGATGGATTGACCTGGCGACCGGGGAACAGGGCAAACAGGTGCGACACATGCCGGTGCCGGGGGTCTGCCTCTTCGAATTCGCGATACCATTCCAGTAACTCGCCCTTCGAACCCACCCGCAGGGGAAATAATTTTTCACGTCGCGCGATGAGTGTATCACGGAAAGCCTTGTCATTATCCAGCGCAACGGATGCATCGATGAGACTGGAAAAAAGATCATGGATGATGGACATGTCCATGGTCGTAGCCACCGATACCTGTTGCTCCTTCCCGCTGCTGTCCCTGAATATGTTTTCGGGTGTGGTGGATGGCGCAGTAACCCAGTAACCGTCTTTGTCTTGTACCAGCCAGTCCAGCATAAACAACGCCGCCGATTTCATTACCGGGTAGGCCGTATCGGCAAGGAATTTTTTATTCCGGGTAAACTGGTAATGCTCCCACAAATGCTGGCAAAGCCAGGCCCCGCCCATCGGCCAGTTAGCCCACATCGGATCGCCGCCACCCTGGTCACCCACCGGATTGGTCACTGCCCAGAGATCTGAGTTGTGATTGGCCACCCATCCACGCGCCCCATAAAAGTTTTTTGCCGTTGCTTTGCCGGCTACGGAGAGGTCGTGGATAAAATCGAGAAGTGGCTGGTGCAGTTCCGAAAGATTGGTGACCTCCACGGGCCAGTAGTTCATCTGCGTATTGATATTGATCGTGTAGTTCGAACTCCAGGGTGGACGGACCAGCGGATTCCAGATCCCCTGCAGGTTTGCCGGGGGAGCCCCCGGCCGGGAAGAGGAGATCAGCAGGTATCTTCCGTACTGCATGTATAATGCTTCGAGACCGGGATCATACCCTCCTGACGAATACTTTTTCAGACGCGCATCGGCAGGTAGCTGTACCACCGGATTCTGCGCGACGGTATCGGCCAGGTGGATCGAGAAACGGCTGAACAATTGCCGGTAATCGTTTTCGTGTTGTTTCCGAACCTGTTTATATCCACTGGTCCGGGCCTTCCTTATATATGATTCTGTGAGGTTTTTTTCATCTCTGCCTTCGCTGTCGGGGCACTTATCAAATCCATTAAAGCTCGTGGCAGCAGCTACAAAAATGATTACATCCGTACCACCCTTTACAGTGATGCCTGAAGAATCATAGTATACCACTGCCCCGCTGGCTACCGCATGCATCCGCAGCTGGAAGCGCATTCCATTACATCCTGTTGTATCCCCGTAAATAACCGGCGACCTGCCCTGCTGGTTGTAGTACACGGGATCGACATGTGCGGGGGCTTTACCATTCAAAACATACCCGCCTGTTCCGCTACCAGCAACGGTGAAATGTAACTGGCTGCGGGCCGACAGTTTAAAATCAAGCAGGCCGGGTTTCGACGCGGTCAGTCGCATCACGAGCACATTATGTGGCGCGGAAATAAAAACTTCACGGGTGTAGCGGACTCCGGATACTTCAAATGAAGTACGTGCCACTGCATCGTCGAGGGTCAGCTCCCGGTTGTAACTGGTGACAGGTTTGCCATCCAGGTCCTGCCTGATCACGAGATCCCCCAGCGGCATATACGATTCTGTATACAGGCCCTGCATCTTCTTTGTCAGTTCTGCTGCCTTGCTGTAATCCTGCTCTTCGAGCAGTGCCCTGCGGATGGCTGGCAGGTAAGACGCCGCATCCGGGTTGATCCCGGGTTTCACCGGACCGCCACTCCAGAGACTGCTTTCATTCAGCTGCAGCAGTTCTTCTTCCACACCGCCGGAAACCATCGCACCGATCCTGCCATTTCCGAGCGGCAAGGCTTCAATCCATTTACCAGCCGGCTTATCAAACCACAAACGGGGATGATCATGCACCTGCGTGAAAGCCGGTGATGAAGCGAGCAGGCAAAGGAATAAAGCCATTTTATTTTTCATGGAAATAATTTACATCCCATAAGTCATACCGCTGGAATTGCCGGATCATGGCGGCCTGGAATTTCTCCCAGTTCCGTTTTTCCTTTGGCGTCCACAACACTTCACTCAATGCACTCATCCGCGGGAATATCTGGAATTCCGCCTTACTGTCGTACCGGATATATTCCGACCAGAGATTCGCCTGCGCGCCGAGCACGTACTCCTCCTTCCCCGCGGGCAATTCTGCCGGTACCGGTTCATAGGAGTAGACTTTCTCCAGCGGTGTATAACCC
Organism: Chitinophagaceae bacterium; assembly: GCA_004173355.1. Lineage (GTDB taxonomy): Bacteria > Bacteroidota > Bacteroidia > Chitinophagales > Chitinophagaceae > JBEVJC01. Next base: position 12,873 of record SEAD01000017.1, read on the forward strand.
CCGAAAGTAACGGAGTCCTTGTCGCGTGTCTGCGCATGGTCAAAATACACATGGCTTCCGGGAGTCATGATCACAAAGTGGTTTTCCTTTGCCGCATCGATGCCTCCCTTCTCCCCGCGCCAGCTCATCACTACCGCATTCGGAGCCAGTCCCCCTTCCAGGATCTCGTCCCACCCGATGATGGTCCGGCCCTTTGCATTCACGTGTTTTTCGATCCGCTGGATAAAATAACTCTGCAGCTGGTGCTCATCCTTCAGTCCTTCCTTTTTTATACGTGCCTGGCAGGAGGGACAGATTTTCCAGTGATCCTTTGGTGCCTCATCGCCACCGATATGGATCATCTTCGAGGGGAACAGCGCCACCACTTCATCCAGTACATCCTGGAGGAAGAGGAAAGTACTGTCTTTCCCCGCACAATAGATATCTTCAAACACACCCCAGGTTTCCTGCACCTTTTTTCCTTTTTTCAGCTGGCTGGCCTCCGATGCATTCTTCGGGATGGAGGTTTCCTTTGCCGGGAAACAACTCAGCCACGGATAGGCAGCGATGGCAGCAGATGAATGCCCTGGCAATTCAATCTCGGGAATTATGGTTATATATCGCTCAGCAGCGTAGGCTATCACCTCTTTTACTTCCTGTTTGGTATAGAAACCACCGTAACGGGTATTGTCATTTCCCGTACCGGGGTAGTGCCCGATGATGGTGCCATCACGGAAGGCGCCGGCAGTGGTCAGACCGGGATACTTGCTGATCTCGATCCGCCAGCCCTGGTCATCCGTCAGGTGCCAGTGGAAATAATTCATCTTGTGCAGCGCGAGGTTGTCGATGTATTTTTTTACAAATGATACGGGGAAAAAATTACGGGCTACATCAAGGTGCATACCACGGTAGGCAAAACGCGGGTAGTCTTTTACAGATACATACGGTACGGAAAGGTCTGTGCCTTTCACCGTAGGAAGCAATTGTATGAGTGATTGTATTCCGTAAAACACAGCGGTATCCGTACTGCCCTGGATCACGATCCCGGTTTTTTTCACGTCGAGGGTATAGCCCGGTTTTGCCAGTCCGGCTATTTTACCTGCACGCAGGTGGACCGCGTTGGTCGCTTTCGCATTTTTTGTACTGGCCAGTTCAAACCCATAAAATTTTTTCAGGTAGCCATTGATGAATTTCACACTGTTTTGCAAGTCTTTTCCCGCAACAATTTTTGTCTGACGGTTGATCCGGAAGGCACCTCCGCCAGTCGCCACGGTTGTTTCCACCGGTTGCGGAATAATGCCCACCTGTGCATGGGAGATAATTGCAAGCAACAACACTGCCAATGCCAGGAATGATTTTTTAAACATGCTTTGTATTATTTAATCGGTTTTATGTAATAGCTGTACCGGTGATTGGCAAACGGGAGCCTGTACTTTTCCATCGGCCACGCACCCCATGTATCAATGCCCTGCACACCCGTTTGCTGCAGGTCGATATGCAGGTATATCTCATTTCTTTTTACCAGTTCACCTGAATGGTATTGTTTTTTATTTTCTTCCGGGTCGAGATCGTCCGGATGGTAGGGTGTGGCAGAAAAATTCAGCAGTGAGTCGGCCCATTCCACTCGAAAGCCCTTTCCTGATTTGCCGGTAAATGTTGCCCATCGTACGTCGGACTTGTTTCCGCTTTCCTGCGGACGTGCATACGGGTAATACTGCTCATCGATACCCTGGCGGTAAATGCCCACATGCGATGATGTTTTGCGGTCCCAGTAGTTCTCCCATGGTCCGCGTCCATACCAGCCCAGCTGGTCGAGATTCTTATTGACCACCAGGTCGTTGCCAAAACGAAGCAGTAACGGATATTTCCCTTTCACAGCGGTAAATGAATTTGTCACTTTAATGCTGCCATCACCGGTGATAATAAATTCCTGTTCCATCCCCGCATCCCCACCCAGCAGGCTGCTGACGAAATGCACCCGCACGGATCCGTTGTCCAGTTGTATTGTTTTGGCACTGGTGATTTTCCCGTTGGAAAAAGCATTGCGCCACATGCGTAATGATTTATTGAACCCGGAACCAAAGTCATTGTCCGTTGGTGCACGCCAGAATGCCGGACGGGGACCGGAGGACAACAGTTGCTGTTTACCGAGTTTGTACCCGGTGAGTTCGCCTGTTGCCAGGTTAAATGATACAGAAAAACCGTTCCCGCTGACGGTACACAGATCGCCGGTAGTCTGCAACCGGCATGCTTTTCCGACAGGAACCGTTGCTGGCAGTACTGGTGCGGTCAGGGCAAACTGCTCCTTTGCGACTTCATAACCAGCGTTGATCAATGGCTCGTCTTTTATCAGTGAATAAACGACATTGACAAAATATTCCCTGCCTGCCCTGGGTTTGGTGCGAATGGGCAGTTCGATCTCCAGCTGCTGCTGTGACGCTATTTCCAGATGGTCAACCGCACCTGTTTCAATCACCCGGCCATCCTCCATCAGCTCCCACCGCAGCCGCATGTTATCGAGACTGCGGAAAAAATAACCATTCCTGATCCCGATCCGATTGTCCCCCATCCATTTCGTCTTCACAGGCTGCAGTACTTTTTTTATTTCATATGCCATGGGCGTCATATTACGGTATGCATCGAGAACCCCTTTCACGCAGAAATTGTTATCGCTCAGGTTTTCGTTCACTGGTCCCTGCAGCGGGAAATCACCACCATAGGCTTTGATCCGTTGCCCGTTTTTTATTGTGTCGATCGACTGGTCGATCCACTCCCAGATATAACCACCCTGCAGGTAGGGATAATTTTCAATGGCATCCCAATACTCCTTGAAATTACCCAGTCCATTCCCCATGATGTGTGCATACTCGCTCATAATCATCGGGCGGGAAGGATTACCGGTTGCATACTTGACCAGTGACGGCGGCGCAGGATACTGCGGCACATTGATATCGGTGTTAAAGTCATCTTCCGCGCGTTCGTATTGCACGGGACGGGTATCCTGCTTTTTAAGCCAGCTGTACCCTTCGTAAAAATTCACACCGTTGCCGCCTTCGTTCCCCAGCGACCAGGTCACAATGGATGAATGGTTTTTGTCCCGCTCATACATCCGCCGGATACGTTCCATATGTGGCACCAGCCATTTTTTATCATTGCCAAGGGTAAAGGCAAGATCATAACCGCGCCCATGTGATTCGATATTTGCCTCATCTATCACATACAACCCGTATTCATCACAGAGTTCCAGCCAATAAGGATCGGGCGGGTAATGCGACTGGCGGACAGAATTGATGTTTAGCTTCTTCATCATCTCCATGTCTTTCCGCATGTCATCCTTCGACAATACATGCCCGTTGCGGGGATGATGTTCATGACGGTTGACCCCTTTGAAAAACACCCGTTTCCCGTTGACCAGTAAATCGCGGTCAATCAGCTCCACACTGCGGAAACCCAACCGGAATGGAATCACTTCCAGTACTGTTCCGGCCTTATCTTTCAACGTGATATACAACGTATACAGGTAGGGTGTTTCAGCCGACCAGGGATGTACATCCTTTATCTCCCGGCGGAACTGTACGGTTGACTGGTATTGCCCGAGTACAACCGATGCCTGCTCTTCGTCAAACAGTACGGCCTGGCTGCCATCCACCAGCCTGCACGATACTTTTACGCTGTCGTAGCGGCTATGCCAGCCCTTATATTCCTTGAAATTACGGAGCTGGGCGGAAACCTGCAGCAGGCCATCCCTGTAATTATTAACCAGGCCGGCCTCTGCCCTGAAATCATACACGTCCAGTTTCGGTGTAGAGAAAAGGAACACATCCCGCTCAATACCCGAGATGCGCCACATATCCTGGCATTCCAGATAGCTTGCATCGCTCCACCGGTAGACCTGCAAAGCGACCAGGTTTTCACCGGGTTTTACATAGGAAGTAATATCAAATTCGGCTGCGAGTTTACTGTCTTCACTGTACCCGACCTTTTCCCCGTTGACCCAGATAAAAAAAGCAGACTTCACCGCGCCGAGGTGTATAAACACCTGCCGGCCGTTCCAGTCCTGAGGAATGTTTATTTTTTTCCGGTAAGAACCCACGGGGTTATTGTCGGCCGGTATATCAAATGGCGGATTGAGCTTTCCATGCATTTTTGAATGGCCGGCAAATTCATAGGGCTGGTTCACATAGATGGGCAATCCATAACCATTCATCTCCCAGTTCGCCGGTACCTGCAGTGTTTTCCAGCCTGCATCATCGTAATCCGTTTTGTAAAAATCCTGGGGGCGCAACCGCGGATCCTGCACCCAGTTGAAGTTCCAGGCGCCGTTGAGCGACATAAAATACCGCGAGGCGGTGCGGTCCCTTTTTGCAGCAAGTTCAGGCGTCTCGTACCGGAATGAACTTGCCCGCATGGGCATCCGGTTGGTTGCTACAATGTCCGGCGACTGCAACTCGTATGGAAGCTCCTGTGCCCGTGCAGCCCCGCTGCTCAATACACCAAAAAGAAAAACAAACCCCTGCCCCGTTAACCTCTTCTTTATCATCGAAAATATCATCATCATTTTTTTGTTTTGCCAAACACTGCCGGTTTATCGTTATCGCGACTTACCAGCACACGTTTGTTCCCGGAACGGTTGTTCACGATCCCGAGATCCCTGATATCACCATCCAGCCTCAGCGGCACACCGGGTTTGTATATTTCGGCCCTGCCCTTGCTGAACTTCAGCATCGCCCCGGCAAAAGCATCACTCTTTCCCCATTCCACCTTGTACGGATAAAAATTCCCGGCACATAATACTTCCTTCTGGTTGTCGCCATCGAAATCATCCATTACAAACGCATTGACCATGGAAACCTGGACTTCCGGCGGCAGCGGCTTCAGGACCAGCTTGCCTCCGACTGTGTTTTCAATCCAGGAGGATTGCAGGGTATACATTTTCAGACGGTAGGCCTGGTCGAGCAGGCTTTTGTCCATCAGGTCTTCGATTTGCGCATCGGCATAATTTTCATACCGGTAAAATTTCTTCCGTAATCCCGGCACCTGCTCCAGCAGTTCGTCCATCGATGGTGCCGGATACATTTTACCTTGGATGGAATAACAGAGGATGGGGTCGGCAACACCATCGCCATTGATATCCTGCACTACATACTCCAGCGGAAGATCCCGGCTGGCATGGAATTGCTGGTTAAGCCCGGCATTCCCCAGCAGGAAATCAATATCACCGTCATTATCGAGGTCGGCAGCAAAAATGGATGTCCACCAACCTTCGGTACCCGCCAGCCCGGTGGCATGGGTGATCTCCGTAAATGTTTTGCCCTGGTCGTTGTGGAACACACGTACCGGCATCCATTCACCAACCAGCAGCAGGTCCGTCCATCCGTCTTTATCCAGGTCAGTCCATGTAGCACCCGTAACCATCCCTGCCAGCTGCAGGTCCTTGTTCATCTGTTCGGTCACATTGGTAAACCGGATCTCCGATCCCCTGGTATCATTCCTGAACAGGAAACTTTTCGGGGTCATGGGATAGAGCTGTGCGGCGATACGACCGCCAACAAAAAGGTCGAGGTCACCATCCTTATCAAAATCAAACGGCACCACACAACTGCCACTGGTAGTTTCCTGCACGGGTATGGCGGTGGTATTTTTTGTAAACGTCCCGTTTCCATCATTGACATAAAGCCGGTCATGGTAAAGCGGGTCACCAGACCCGTATTCATTTCCCCCGCTTACCACATAGAGGTCCGCATCGCCATCATTGTCGGCGTCAAAGAATACGGCACCGATATCCTCGCTTGCGATGTCGGTTTCCCAGGGCTGGGACGGGCCCGTGATAAAACTGCCATCGTCGCCACCGAGAAACAGGCGTCCGGCCTGCCCGATGGCTCCGCCAAAAAACACATCATCATTTCCATCTTTGTTTACATCACCGACTGCAAGCCGCGCCCCAAGCCGTGAGGGCTGGTAAGGCAGCAGCCGCTGGAAATTGTAATCGATAAATTTATTCTCCACATGACGGAACCCGATACCGGATGTAAGGAGCAGATCGGTAAAGAAATTTTCGCCGGAGGCGGGAACCGCGCTTGCAGCAAGGGCTCCGGACTGCCGGACGGTGATTGTTTTGTTTACAGCCTCCGACTTCAGCACCGACTCCGTGCCATCGGACCAGGTCACCCGAATCTCTTCAAGTGTGTCGGCTTTGCCTACCCCGATCGTCAGCACGGGTTCAACCGATGAAGCATAACCACGGCTTGGATAGGCCTCCCGGATAAAATGCCTGCTGCCGGCCGTGATCTCAAGCCTCGCACCCGTACCCGTGGTATTGGGTGTTTTGCCTTCGAGTTTTATTTTAATAAAATTATTTCCGGTGGTCAGTTTGTTCTGGTAGACTGATACCGGCTCATTGAGGTTATTGATTACCAGGTCAAGATCCCCGTCATTATCAAAATCGGCGTACACCGCACCGTTTGAAACACCTTTCAGGGTCAGTCCCCATTCGCTTGTCTTGTTGTCGAAATGCTGTCCATCCACATTTTTCATGATGTAGTTAGTCAGCCCGGTAGATGGCATCTGCCGGATCAGTTCCAGCCAGTTGTTCCTTGAGCTGGCGGTACCCGGCGCCTGGCTACCCATTTTTTCCTGGGCAAACTTCAGGAAATCCTGGTTGGTATAATCATGAAGGTATCCATTGGTAATAAAAAGGTCATTGTAACCATCGTTGTCAAAATCGGCGAGTAATGGCGCCCAGCTCCAGTCGGTGTTGGACACGCCGGCAAACTGACCTGTCTCCCTGAACTGCGGCACGCTATCCTGTCCGGTACCGCTGTTGACCTGCAGCGTATTCCGCATATTCTGGTGATGGAACCCGCTGTCTACCGCGAGTGAATATTTATCAAATTGGTCCGGACCTTTGAGTAATTTCTGGCGGCGATTGTCTTCCGGGAGCATATCTGCGACGAAAAGATCGGTACGACCGTCGTTATTGATATCCGCAAAATCACTGCCCATCGAGTACTTGGACATGTGGCCGATTGACTGGTGGGACACTTCGCGGAACGTTCCATCCCGGTTGTTCAGGTAAAGGAAATCCTGTTCGTCATAATCGTTGGTGACATAAATATCAGGCCAGCCATCCCCATCAAGATCGCTGATGGCGGCACTCAGGCCATAGTTGAGCCCGCTGCCATGGATGCCTGCAGCTTCACTGACTTCAGAAAAATGGCCGCCATCGTTGCGATAAAGTTTATTCCCGAAATAGGGATGACGGAGGTTGCGGAGTTTCCGGGTATTAAACAACGAGGAGTAAAATGTATTGGCATGGTTGACCAGGAACATATCGAGATCGCCATCCCGGTCGTAGTCGAAGAAATAGGATTGGGTGGAAAAGGTACCAGTGGCTTCAAGGCCATATGCGGCAGCCTGTTCGGTGAAAACGGGAATACCCCCCGGCTTGCAGCCGCCATTGATAAAAAGCTGGTTGTTCCGCCTGGTATTATTCGACAGTACGGGCTTCTGGAAACCCTCACCCGGCGAATTGCCGGAGTAACAGAGATAGAGATCCAGCCAGCCATCGCCATTGACATCGGCCATGGTCACACCGGTTTTCCAGTCACCCGGCCGGCCGCCAACCTTGCCTGTGGCTGTCACATCTTCAAACTTCCACTGCCCTTTGTTGATGAATAATTTTCCGGGTACGCTGTTACCGGCGAAATATAAATCCGGCAGGCCATCATTATTCAGGTCACCCGCTGCAATACCTGCACCATTGTACAGGTACTGGTAGGTCATTATATTATTGTCTTCCGTCTCCGTGATTTCGTTGCTGAACAGGAGTCCGGTTTCCGAAGGGTCCATCAGCACAAAACGATCCTCCCTCCCGCTGTGGCAGGAAGCCGCAAGCACAACCGCGCAAATAAAAAGAAAGGGACGCATCGGGGGGATTTTAAAATAAACAGGTGGGGCTAACTGCCCCACCTGCATTCACACCGGGAAACTGCCTAGTAACCCGGGTTCTGAACTAACCTGCCATTACTCTTTTGTATTTCGGTGAATGGAATTGGCAACAGGTACATTTTGTCGTCCCATTTCCTTGCACCATCCACTATAAGGTTATAATCATACTGCATCGTAGTGTTGTTCCGCAGCACACGTACACCACGTGCGGGTACTCCGAGGGCCGTGGGACCGATCTTCCAGCGACGGATATCATCCAGACGTAATTCTTCGAAAGCCATTTCAACGCGGCGTTCATTCTGGTATTTTGTCATCAAAGCGGCACCCGTTTCCGTAACAGCCGGCATACCTACACGTGCCCGTACCACACCCAGTGCAGTCCTCGCTTCGCCTTCCGCACCCAATGCAATCTGCGCTTCGGCATAGTTGAGATAGAATTCCGCCTTGCGGAAATAGACAAACGGACTGGTATTTTCATTCGCACCGGATGCATCAGCAGGCTTCCCTTCATCGGTATACTTGCGGAAATTATAACGGGTGAGGGATGCGTTGTGTGGCGAAGGCCCCCTGACGGATTCGCGGCCACCAATAGTGGTGCTGTTGGCATCTTCCCAGTATTCCATGGGCCTTGTCTGGCTGCTTACGGGATCAAAGAAGGAAGCGCCGTTGAACAGGATGGACTCAGACAGGCGCTGGTCGCGGTTGGTATACGGGTTTTGCTGGTCATATCCCGAGGTGGGATCGCTGATCGGTTTACCATTGGTCATTTCATATGCGTCGACCAGGTTCTGGGTTGGCACAATCATACCCCATCCATTGAGTCCGTTCGGATAGAGCCAGAGGTTTGAACCCCATGATCCGCCGCCATGGGCGTTGATATCGGTGAAATAACGGGCGAGGATAATTTCCTCGTTGTTCTTGCCGTTGAAGATATCATGGTAGCGGGCCGGAGAAGAGAGGTTGGGGATGGAAGCTACATCCATAACGGCTTTGTTGGCATCCCTTGCGAGGATCCATTTTGCCTGGTCATTGGAGGGATTGAACAAAGGGCTGGCTGCATACAGCAGGGTCCTTCCTTTCAGGGCCATCGCTGCTTCCTTGCTGATACGGCCACGTTGTACTGCCGCAAATGCGGGCAGTTCAGTGATCGCGCTGTCGCACTGCTGCACGATAAAGGCAGCTACTTCATCCGCGGTACTTCTTGCCACACCATAGTCGCCCTGCCCCAGCGGGAAAGAAGCGGTGATCAATGGCACGCCACCATACCATTTCAGCAATTGGAGGTAAAAGAATGCCCGGAGAAAACGCATTTCGCCTTTTGCGGTTGTGAGCCGCGCAACATCAATAGGGCTACCTGCGATTTTTTCAAAAAATACATTGACGCGACGGATATCATTGTAAGACCCCGCCCACTTGTTGCGGGTAATTGCCTCGCCGTTCTGTGGTCCGATTTCACCACGGGTATACTCCCGCATCCTGTCACCATCACCACCATGGCGGGTATAACCGTTATCGGAGGCCATTTCGGTAAACTCAAAACCCTCCCCACCGAAAGGATGGCCCATACCACGGTAGGTACCGAGTACATAGGTATCCAGCAGGCTGGCGTCAACAAACACATCTATTTCACTGAAACTTGAAAGTGGTTTTTTCTCGAGGAAATCTTTCTTGCAGCCGGTCAGCAATACGCCGCCGAGAATCGTTATAAGAATTATCTTGATTTTCATCGCCGGGGTTTTAAAGGTTAATATTGATGCCGAAATTCACACTCTTCGTCTGCGGGAACTGCCAACCCTGCGGGTTAACTTCTTCCGGATCCTGCAGTCCATCTTTTTTCAGCTTGTCAAAAGTCAGGAGGTTATAGCCATTTACATAAATCCTGGCGCCCTGCACACCGATCTTACCCAGTACCGATGCCGGGATTGTATAACCCAGTTCGATATTTTTCAGGCGAACGAAAGTGATGTTCCGGGTGTTGACGGTATTGCCCTGGCCCGCCTGTGCGAGACTGCGGCCGATGCGGGGCAGTGATGCAGTTGTATTGGACGGGGTCCAGGCATTTTTTACATAGTATTCCGGTGTGTTGTTACCCACAGCTACGATATAGTCATACTGGATCATTGACTTACCCTGGCCCATGAGGTTGGCACTGAAATCGATGCCCTTGTAATGTGCACCGAGGAGCAGGCCATACTGGAGTCTTGGTGCATTGCCATAATCCGAACGCACCCTGTCATCCACGGTGATGAGCCCGTCGCCGTTGACATCACGGTAGATCAGGTCACCCAGCGCTTTCACGCCATTGAGACCCGGGAATTTTGCGATATCATCCGGTGTGCGATACATACCGATCACATCATACAGCAGGAATGTACCGATAGGTTTGCCTTCCTGTTTCTGGTAAGAAGGAACGGTGGTACCCTCATCATTGAACACCACATGGTTTTTGGCATAGGTGGCATTCACACCAACAGAGAATGTAAAGTCTTTTGATACGCGGCCGTTGTAGTTGACCTGTCCGTCAAACCCGTTATTCTGCACCACACCGATATTTTCATCGGGAAGGATCAGGCCGGTATAGTTGGGAACCGATACGTTGCGGGGGGAAAGGATATCCTTTGTCCTCATCTGGAAATAATCGAGTTCAAAACTCAGCTTGCCGAGTACGGTACCTTCCAGACCGATGTCAAAAGTTTTTTTGGTTTCCCAGGTCACATCCGGGTTGGCGGCCACACCGGGATTGAGTACGTTGAAATTGCTTCCGTTGATAACGTAACCGGAACCATTGGTGGAAGACAGTGTATAGAGGTTCAGGTACTGGAACTGTGCGATGCGGTCGTTACCCAGCAGTCCGTAAGACGCGCGGAGCTTCAGGCTATTCAGGAATTTCACATCCCGCATGAAGTTTTCCTCGGAGAGCACCCATCCCGCAGAAATTCCCGGGAAAAATCCAAAGCGTTTGTCTTCTGCAAAAATCTGTGAACCGTCATACCGGAACTGGAATTGCGCGAGGTATTTTTTGCTGAAAGCATAACCCACGCGTCCAAAGTAGTTGAGACGGGCGGTTTCCCCTGCATTACCTGTGTTCGTCTGTGTGGCCGGGCTGCCGGCAAACAGCTGGTCAATCTGGGAGGAGAGATAACCGTTCCTGCCGGCCTGGAAAAGATCCGACCTGGTATTGTTGCGTTCTACGGCAACAAAGGCATTGATATCATGTACATTGAAACTGCGGTTGTAGTTCAGTTTTGCATTGAGTGTGTAGGAATTCGCTTCGGAATAAATTCGTGTCAGCGATGTATTGCTGTTGTTTGCCAGTCGCTGCAGGTCACCCGCGGTATTCCTTTCGTAGAAATAATGGGGCTGTTCCCAGCGGCCGCGGAACGACTGCGAATAATCCAGTGCACCGAAACCGTCCAGTGTCAGGCCGGTGATCGCGGGAATTTTATATTCAAAACGAACGGTACCATTGATGAGGTTGAATTGCGTCCTGTCGTAGGCCGGACTGGTCACAATCGCCAGCGGGTTATCATTCTGGCGGCCCCTTGCCGGCAGTCCATCGATGGTTGCCGGGATAGTCGGGATGGCCAGCACTGCCGATGAATAAATACGTTGCTCATCCGCAAATGTGAAATTGGTGTTCTGGCGGCGACCGGAAAGATCGAGACCAACGCTCAGTCTTTTGCTGACCTGCACATCCACATTGGATCGGAAGTTATACTGCCGGTATTTGGAGGTATTGTCATTGGTGAGGATCGAACCCTGTGACACGGTACCACCTGATACAAAATATTTCACCGATTCATTACCGCCACTCACGGTCAGTGATTGCCGGTCCTGGTTATAATAGTTTTCATACACCTCATCCAGCCAGTTGGTGCTGGGCGTGGTGCCATTTTCATAATCGGTTATCTGCTGGTCGGTAAATGGCAGTGCCTGGCCTGACTGGAGTGCCAGGTCATTTACTTTACGTGCGTAGGTGGCCGCGTCTGACATTTTGATCAGGCGGACCGGACTTACAAAACCATGGTTGTAGGAATAGGTCAGTCGCGGTTTGCCTGATTTACCCCGTTTGGTGGTCACGAGGATAACACCGTTGGCAGACTGTGCCCCATAGATTGCGGCAGATGCATCTTTCAGTACGGTGATGCTTTCCACATCATTCGGATCGATCCTGTCGAGCCCATCACGGTTGGCCACACCATCCACTACAATCAGTGCGCTGTTGTTGCGGTAGGTACTGATACCACGTACGCTGTACACGGCACCATCCGAACCCGGTCTGGAATTCCGCTGGTTGACTATGAGACCCGGCACTTTACCGGTAAGGGCATTGGAGAGGGTGACCGACTGGCTTTCCAGTACTTCGCGGCCGCTGATCTGCGTCACGGCGGTAGTCACTTCTTTTTTGCGTTGTGTTCCGTAACCCACTACCACCACATCCGACAGCACAGCTGCCGAAGAACGAAGGGTAATATTGAGCACGGAAGTAGAGGCACTGATCAGTTGTTCCACCGGTTCATAACCAACCGAGCTGATCACGAGGGTTTGCCCTTCGCTGACGTCCAGGGAAAACTGGCCACTGTTATCGGTGCGTGCACCGGTGGCGGAACCGCGGACGGTTACTGAAGCCCCGGCAACCGGTGCGTTGGTGGAATCTGCCACCCTGCCAGTAACCCGTTTCTGGGCCATCGACAGCATCGGAAGGGAAAAGAGCAGGAGGATTAATAAATAGCGTGGAGCATGTCCCGTTGTTCTCATATGCAGTATTTAGTATTAAGCAGCGAAAAAACCATTTTATTCAAATCCGACTACCTCCGTTTCAAGGCATTCCGGATCGTCAACCGGCCGTCTGTGCTTTCCTGCTCTTCAAAACATGGTGTGTATAAAGCTTCCCGGCAAAAGCCCTCTGATCAAGCATCATAACGTCATTCCCATGGCAGGCGACTGGCTGGTCAGGGCAAATCTAAGTTTACCACTTAACGATATCATAACATAAAAAAGACTTTGTTTTCCATAAATCCGACATTTTACCTAAATTCATCCACAGGCTCGCTTTATGGACAGACGTATACTGAAACAACATTTTTCACTGCTGCACATCGACCATGTCAAGCTTGACAAGCGTTGGGATTTCCCGAATGTGATCAGTCCTTACTTCCGTATTTATTATATAGATGAGGGGGAAGGCATCATTATCAGCGAGAAGGAAAAGACCTTACTGGAGCCCGGTTACCTGTATATCGTACCGAGTTTTACATTGTGCCACCTGAAGTGTAACAACTATCTCAGCCAGTACTTCCTTCATTTCTTTGAAGAGTCCGCCGAAGGCATTTCACTCTTTGGGAATTACCGGAAGATTATCCGCGTAGCGGCCTGTGATACGGATATTTCCAACTTCCGGAAACTCCTGTCGATAAATCCGAAACGCGGGATCAACCTCCCTAACAACAATCCGAAGACCTACGAGAAGAACCTGTACTACCGCAGTTACCAGGACATGAACAAACGGGTGAACATGGCCACTTTTCTCGAGACCCAGGGGATCATGCTCCAGTTACTTTCCCGTTTCCTTGATGCGCAGGCGATCGACAATGCGGATACCAACCTGATACCATCCAAAATACTGGAGGCGATCAGTTATGTGCAGCTGAACCTGAAAGAAAACCTTTCCGTGGAGCTGCTCGCAAAAAATGCCAACCTGCATCCCGATTATTTTTCCCGTTTGTTTTTCCAGTCAACCGGTGACCGGCCGATTTCATTTATCCATGAGAAAAGGATTGAACGCGCCCAGTACCTGATTGCCACCACGAACCTGAGCCAGAATGAAATTGCGGAGGAAACCGGTTTCGACAACCTCCCCTATTTTTCAAAAGTTTTTAAGAAAATTACCAGTCTCACCCCGGGTGAATACAAAAAAAAGAACCAGCTGATCTATAACCCCGATCCGCATCCGGAGATAAGCGGGGAATAAAAAACCCGCTGTCGCCAGCGGGTTTTAATACGGCCAGAAAATAATCAGGCAGTCACACTGACTTCCAGCCGGAGTTGGTTTGCTGCACTGACCATTTCCACCAATGCTTTCCTGGTCTCCTCCCAGTGACGGGTCTTCAATCCGCAATCAGGGTTGACCCAGAGCTGGTCTGCGGGTACCACTGCATTTGCCTTATGCATCAGCGCCAGCATTTCTTCCTTAGATGGCACCCTTGGCGAATGGATATCATATACACCCGGCCCTATTTCATTGGGATACCTGAAATCCGCAAAGGCATCGAGCAGTTCCATTTGCGAACGGCTGCATTCGATGGTGATTACATCGGCATCCATATCGGCGATATGGCGGATGATATCATTAAACTCGGAGTAACACATATGTGTGTGGATCTGTGTGTCGTCCTTCACCACACTTGCCGAAATGCGGAATGCCCGCACGGCCCACTGCAGGTATTCCTGCCAGTTTTCCGTACGCAGTGGCAGTCCCTCCCGGATCGCCGGTTCGTCAATCTGGATGATCCGAATGCCGGCATTTTCCAGGTCCAGCACTTCATCGCGGATGGCCAGTGCAATCTGGGTACAGGTTTCGCTTCTTGGCTGGTCATTACGGACAAAACTCCATTGCAGGATCGTGACGGGACCAGTTAGCATGCCTTTCACCCACCGGCTGGTGAGCGACTGGGCAAAGGAGGTCCAGCGCAGGGTCATGGGCTGCGGCCGGCTTACATCCCCGTAAATAATGGGTGGCTTTACACACCGGCTGCCATAACTCTGTACCCAGCCATTCGCGGAAAATGTAAACCCGTCGAGCTGCTCGCCAAAATATTCCACCATATCATTCCGCTCAAATTCGCCATGCACAAATACATCGATACCGATGTCTTCCTGCCAGCGGATAGCCTCTTCGGTTTCCTTTGCAATAAGGCTGTCATACGATGCCTGAGTGAGTGCACCCTTCTTCAGTTTCGCGCGCCAGCTCCGTACTTCAGCGGTCTGGGGAAATGAACCGATCGTGGTAGTAGGGAACAGGGGAAGTGCAAGTGAAACCCGCTGCTGTAGTTTGCGCACGGCAAATACACTGTTCCGGGATGCATCCTTTTCCGTGATTGCGCTAACCCTTTTTTTAACCCCTGGATTATGGATGAGTGCGGAGCTGGCCCTGCTCTCGCTGGCCTGGATATTTTCCCGCCAGCGGATGGTTGTGTATTCAATGTTCTCCCTTGCAGCCAGTTGCTTTAAGGTAACTACCTCGGCCACCTTCTGTTTTGCAAAGGCCAGCCACTGTTTGATTTCCGGGGTAAGAATGGTTTCATCTGTTTCCAGCTCAAGGTCGCAGGGACTGTGCAGGAGTGAACAGGATGGTGAAATCCACACCCGTTCAGATCCGATCTTTTCCACTGCTGCATCGATCAGTTGTAAGGAATGACGGAAATCATTCTTCCAGATATTGCGTCCATCTACCAGTCCGAGGGAAAGATTGGTTTTGGTACGGACAAAATCGGTTGCAAGGATGTCCTGCAGTTGGGAAGGGCAGCGCACCAGGTCCAGATGGATCGTTTGCACCGGCAGCTTCAGTACCGTTGCCAGGTTATTTCCATAACACTCAAAGTAACTGGCAAGGATAATATGCAGGTGCGGAAAACGGTTCCGGATTTCCTGGTAGGTTTTCACAACGACCTCCCTCTCCCCTTCGCTGAGGTTGAGAGCGAGACAGGGTTCGTCGAACTGGATATAATGCGCATTGACCTCATCGAGGTTCTTTAATACCTGCAGGTAAACCGGCAGCAGGTTGCGGATGAGTCCAAGCCGGTGGAAACCCTCTTCTTTCTCCTTGCCGAGCAGGAGGAACGAGATCGGACCGAGCAATACGGGTTTGGCATTGACCCCCTGTTGCCTGGCTTCAAGGAATTCATTGCGTGCCTTGTTGGATAAAAGGGAAAACTGCTGGCCGGCGGTGAACTCGGGCACGATGTAGTGGTAGTTGGTATCAAACCACTTGGTCATTTCCATGGCCGTGATATCAAACCCCTCCTGCTGGTAGCCCCTTGCCATGGCAAAGAGCAGGTCAATATCCGGGAGTTGCTTTTTTTCCATCAGCGAATGGTATCGCTGCGGGATGGCCCCTACCATGAGGCAGGTGTCGAGCACCTGGTCGTAGAAAGAGAAATCATTACAGGGGATGAGATCGATACCTGTTTCCTTTTGCAGCTGCCAGTTTTGCTGGCGGATTGTTTTTCCGGTCTGCAGGAGCTGCCGGGCCGTGATCTTACCCGCCCAATACTGTTCGGACGCTTTTTTCAGTTCCCGCTGGCTGCCAATTCGCGGGTAGCCGAGGTTTTGTGTTAACATCTGGGATGCTTTTAAATGATAAAAAATACCTGTTTAAAAGTCCTTTGTCAGAACACGATGATTTTGTGGAAATGAGAAAGTGAAGGGCATGCGCAGGGGAGCCAGCCCGGCAACTGCAGGAGGCGATCAGGCATATCAGTTCAACATTGCTTCATTCCGCGAAAGCATCGTCAAATACAATAAAGGCAGGTCTCCTGGCTTGTAACAGTTTTTGCCGTCCTTCCCATCCCGTGTTAGCAGGACAGTGGACAACAAGGGCAAAAACCTTGATGTTACTTACAGTTGCGCGACAGCTTGTGATTTTCACACAATTCCCTATTAATTCCCCGTGAAAGGGGAAACCCGTGTTGCTTGATAAAGTATATGATAAGAACTCAGCCGCGAAAGTAGTGCTTTTGGATATAAATGGGTCCATTACACTATATTAGTGCACCATTAAAAACCGCATGCCAAAACCAGCCACCGTGCCCCGTTACTGTAACACCCTGCGGGTATACGGTGTACTGGGCGTTTTCATTTTGACTTCCTTTCACTTATCCGCCCAATCATCATTCCGGCTTCCGCCGGACTGGCAGAAACTTACCGGCGCAAATGCAAGGCTGGCTGTTCTCCGCAGCATGATTGCCGATTCAGTCGAAGCCGGCCGCAGGGACCGGATCCCCGCGATGGCCTGGTATGGTTTGTCCATTGCCGCCGTTACCCCAACCGATACACTGGCACATATGTTTTACCAGTTCCTTGGTGACCACTATGATGGGCGCAACAGCGACAGCGCTGCCTGGTACTTCCAGCGCTCACTCCGTACCAACACAGCCCATCAGAACCAGCTCAACCGCTTATACAAACAGCAGTCCCTTTTATATATCTACACGGGAATGTACCTGAAAGACTCGATCCTCCATTATATCCGCGAACTGGAGAAATCCATTTCGGTGCTGCCGGACTCGGATAGAAGCAAACTCAACGTCTCCAATACCCTCGCCACGAGTTACCAGGCAATCAGCCGGTACGATGATGCCATCCGGTATTTCCGGTTCGTCATTACGCAGGCGACAAAACTCCGCGACTCCGCATTGCTGCTCAACTCTTTTGTGAATACAGGCGTGGCATACAACCAGACGGGCAATGACCGCCAGGCAGTTTATTATACACTGCAGGCCATTCCCTTCATCGGCAACGATGAATATGCGGCCCTGATCACCTATGCCAATGTTTCGGATTATTACTCTTCGCTCGGGATCCTGGATTCTTCCAGGTTATTCCTGGCCCGCGCGGAAAAACTAGCTGCAAAAAGCAATGACGAACAGGCGATCAATGCGATTGCACTTCGCAAAGCGAATATTTATGTTGCTGAAAATAAACCGGGGCTGGCGGAACCTATACTGAAACAAACCCTCGCATTTTTTTCGACCCATGAACCCGGACAGGACCTCGTGAATAACCTCCTGATCTATGCTTCACTCGATACCCTGCAGGGCAACCTGCCTGCGGCGGAAGCACATCTCCTCGATTTATACAAAATCACCACCCGGCTTGACCAGGCCGCCTATAAGTCCACCAACCTCCGCTTCCTCAGCATCGTGAATGAACGGATGGGCGATTACCGGGATGCCTACCATTACCAGTTGCAGTACACTGCCATCGACGATTCCATCCGTTCGGAAAAAGTACTGGAAAATTTTTCGGCACTGCAGACGGAATACGAAACCTATAAAAAAGAAGAACGGATCAACCTGCTCCAGAAAGAGGGACTGATCAAGGATCTCCGGATCCGCGAGGCCAACCGCAAACGGACAATCTACATTGGCGGAGCAGCGGTCCTGCTGGGCCTGCTGCTCCTGCTGTTGTATATCCGCCACCTTCGTGGTAAAACCATTCTCGAACGCACCAAGGCATCACTTGAAATGAAGGCCCTCCGCAGCCAGATGAATCCGCATTTTATCTTCAACTCACTTAATTCCATCCAGAAATATATCTGGGAAAATAAACGGGAAGATGCTTCCGAATACCTCACGCGGTTTGCCCGCCTGATCCGGCTGGTCCTGGAAAACTCACGCCGGGAAGCCATCCCGTTGTCCGATGAGCTCGATGCACTGCGACTCTATATCGAAATGGAACATCGCCGGAACAACCAGGGTTTCGACTACCGCATCAGCATCAGTGAGCAGGTGGACCCGGAACAAACCTGTATCGCGCCACTCCTGCTGCAGCCCTATGTTGAAAATGCCATCTGGCATGGTCTGAGCGCAAAGGAGGGACGGGGTCAACTATCGGTGAACATCAGCCGGGAGAACGGATCTATCCGTTGCGTGGTGGAAGACGATGGCATTGGCAGGGCCGCAGCATCGGCTGCCAGGAAGGGCAGCATCCACCAGTCACTCGCCATGAATATTTCCGATGAACGCATCCGGTGGCTGCGGCAGGGGCAGAAAAAAAATGCCACTGTCAGCATTGAAGACCTTTTTATAGCGGGTGAACCAGCAGGCACACGCGTGACAATATTGCTTCCGGTTGTAATGAACAAGGTAAACCCACCACTAATCGAGGAACATGATTAACTGTATCATCGTTGATGACGAGCAACATTGCGTAGACACACTCACCGCCATGCTCCAGGCAAAATTTGCTGACAGCGTAACCGTGTCAGCCAGTACAACCGATAGCCGGAAAGCAGCAAAACTTATCGCGGAGCATTCGCCGCATATTGTTTTCCTCGACGTTGAAATGCCACATATCACCGGTATCCAGCTGATGCATTCATTTGCCAGAAGGGATTTCGCGGTGATTTTCACCACAGCCCACGACCGTTACGCATTACAGGCATTAAAAACCGAAGCGGTGGATTACCTGCTTAAACCCATCAGCCTGTCTGAACTGGGGGAAGCTATCGACAAGGCGAGCCAGCGCCTGGTCCAGCTACGGCCTGCCGCCAGTCCCAAAGCCGAACAACCCAACCAGAAACTGCTGGTCCCTACCAGCAACGGACTGCTCGCGGCCAATATCCCCGATATCATCCGCGTGGAAAGCAGCAGTAACTACTGCACGTTTTATATCACCGGGAAACCAAAGATTGTGGTGGCCCGGACTCTGAAAGAATACGAGGAAATCCTTGTCCCCAGCGGCTTCTTCCGGGTACACCAGAGCCATCTTATCAATCTCAGCCATGTCGAGTATTTCAAACCCGGGCTCGAGGAATACGTGATCCTCACCAATGGCGACCAGGTAGAGGTTTCCCGTCGCCGCAAGACCGAATTCCTCCAGAAACTGGCCACGCTTTAAACCCCGGACTGCACAGCTACTGTATTTACACCCCTGGTGGCCCTACCAGTTTTCCCGCTTTCCATACCGGATTCTCAGGAATCCCGGCCGGCTTCTCATCCCTCCCGGATCGCCTTTACCGCTGCATTAGTTTGCACCAGTAAACGCAGGCTGCATGTTAAACGTATCGATTTTACCACCAGTTGTCAGGAAGACGGTCACCGTAAAGCTCAACAGCAGCCGGCAGTCGCGGGTATCCACCGCCTTCCTGCTGGGCAGGGGCGGCGAACAGCTGAGGTCGTATCCCCTGCTGTTGCCGGTGAATGAGCTAACACTCGACGGTATTTCCGCAGGGGAATACACATTGCGGATCGAATGCGGCAATGAAGTCATCACTACACAAATTATTATTCCACAATAAAACACACATCAATGAAACAATTGCTTTTCCTTCTCTGCATTACACTCAGTATACAGGTATTTGCGCAGAGCCCGCCAAGGATCCGTGTACCGGGATCAAGCCCTGAAGAACAGATGGCCAAACGCCAGGGCTTTTTCAAGGCCGGCACCAGTTTTACAAAAGGCCAGCGCTATTATTCCGAAGACAACCGTTATTGTTTTATCTGGCAGGAAGACGGCAACCTGGTAGTGTATAAAATGAACGGAAAAAAATTCAACGCGGTGTGGAACGCCGGTACAGCGGGAAAGGCTACCAAAACATGTGTGTTCCAGAGAGACGGAAACCTGGTGTTATACGATTTTACCAACAAGCCAATCTGGAATGCGTTCACCGACAACCTCAACAAGGCCCGCGCAAAAGGGAACAAGGGTGACCTGTTTTTCCCTTCGGGTAGTAAACCCTATATGGTGATGCAGAATGATGGCAACCTGGTAATTTATGCAGTGTCTTATCCCGGTACAGGCTCCACCAGGTGGGCATCCGACAGTTACGAAAAAAATAATTAACCCGACAAAACGTTAACATGAAAAGGACTTTTTTAACCGCGATCACGTTCATCTGTCTCCTTTTGACCGCCTGCAATAACGACCCGGCAAATGCAGGAAAGAACAACACGGCACAGACCGCTTCAGCCTCCACCGGCGATTTTTATTTCGATTTCAGTGTGGATGGAAAAGAATTCCACATCCCCGCCGACGATGTGCTGACTTCCTACCGGCCCGACAGCAAAGGAAATGTGATGAAAATATTTGCAGGCAAGGATGGGGAAACAAGTCTCGTGCTGACCATCCCGGGCGACCTGTCCAAACCATCCAGCACGCCATCGGGTTCGCCGGACTTCGCCCTGGATATCACGCAGGGCAGTGTATCACTCCAGAATTTCCCGGAGAAAAACTACACCACCAACAGTTTCAATACCACCTATCCCGAAATGGCCGTGCAGGTACCGGATGCCGTAGTCATCACTTCCAGCGAAGCGGTGGGTGACAAAGGCCGGATCCTTACGGGTACAATCAAGGTAAAAACGTTTGCGGAACATGGTTCTACCGATTCAAAGGACAAGGACAGGAATGTAACCGGCAGGTTCCGTGTAATGCATGAGTTCAAAGGGGAAAAATTCTGATCCCGTTCTGCAAACCTTAAAACCCGGATATGAAATACATCGCCATCCTCCTGTTTGTTTTTGCCGCACAGACAACGGGAGCACAGACCGTAAAAGAACTGCTCGAACGCAAGAAGCAGGAGGCCAGGATGAAGCTGGACCAGAAGGCCGACCAGAAAGGATCCGAAGCAATCGACAGTGCTATCGCAGCGCCGGGTACTGTGATACGGAAAACAAAAGAGAAAAAAGCACGGAAGAAACTGGAAAAAGAAAACGATATCACAGCAGCCGGGAACAATGAAGCAACCGAGGTCGCGCCGCTGCCAGTGGAACCCGAAGGCACACAACTGGTCATCGAAACAAATATCCTGTGCGAACAGGGTCAGGAAAAAATGGAAGCGAGGCTCCGAAAACAACCAGCGGTGTATGATGTATCGGTTGACATCAGCTCGGGTGACCTTTCGATCCGGTTCAGGTCCGCCTTACTGAATTATGCGACCATTGTCGAAATGATCAACAACGCGGGATTTACAGCAGATGATAAAAAACCGGCTGCCGGTGCCCCCGCTAATCCCTGTAAGAAAAAACCCTGACTCATTAAAACAGAAAAATACCTTATTCGTAGTATAGGTGGACAAAATCCAGGCAACTACTTTTGGTATGAACTAACGATAATGAAATACCTCATACTGTTACTCACACTGATTGCCTGCAAAATGAACTACAGTGCGCAACCTGAAGCCAGCAAAGCCACTACGGCTGCGGCCGCAACTGACAGCACTGTCAGTGTCAGGGTCGATAGCCAGTTCACTATTTCACTGCGCGGTTCCCTCGGCTCCGGTTACAACTGGACCCTGAACGATTCCCTCGACACGTCTTTCCTTGAACTGGTAAACCAGGATATAGTGAGCGACAAAACAGAGTCGGCTGCAAAACCCGACCTGCAACGGTTCAGGTTCCAGGCAAAAAAGCCCGGAAAACAAACCCTGCGTTTCATTTACAAAAGACCCTGGAAAAAAACGGCGGAGGCCGGTAATGAATACAGGAACTTCTACATAACGATCGATCCCAATTAAATTCCCCACGTAACAACCAAATCAAAAAGTTTGCAATGAAATCAACTACAAGGCTGATGGTCGCCATGCTGACCCTCGGATTCACTGTCATGTCCCTCCCATCCCTGGCACAGGTGCCGGTAAAATTAAATGCCAAATACCTCCAGCGCGAAATCAATGCGCCGGCGCTGGTGAAGACGCAGCTGGAAACCCAACGGAAACTGATCTCGACCAACAAATACAATTTCGCAGTCGGATTTACCAAAGTAAGCGGCAAGCAACTGGCAACGATCACCGGTGAAAAAGAAATCAGCAGCACCCAGGCGAACCAGCTCAAACAAACGGTATCCCGCAGGGTACTCTCTGCAGGTGCACTCGAAATCACCAAGGTAAACCTCGCCACCTGCGTGGCATCGAAGAAAGCATATGATGCACGGTCATTGGGGTATGTAAGTCCGATCAAGGACCAGCGCTGTGGCAACTGCTGGTCGTACTCGGCCTGCGCAGCTTTTGAGTCGAGTTACAAACGGGTAAACGGATCATTTGTCGATGCATCCGAACAACAGGTGGTCAACTGCTCCAATGGCGGCGATTGTATCGACGGGGGCTTTACTTACCTGGTATTTGAATGGATGGTCGGCAATAACAAAAACCTCGAGAAAGAATCCGTACTCCCGGATGGAGGCACTAAGAATGCATGCGCAGGGACCACACCCGGTACCAACTACTTTGCTTCCGACTGGGGTATTGTAGACCCTTCAAATGATATCAACAAAATTGCCTCCGTTGCCAATATCAAAAACGCACTTTGTAAATACGGGGTAATCGCCGCCAGTGTGTATGTGACGCCATTGTTCCAGAATTATGCAAGCGGTGTATTTTATGAGTTTCCCAACAATACCGCCGACCCGGTATCCAACCACGCCATTGATATCGTGGGATGGGATGACGACAAGGGTGCCTGGCTGATCAAAAACTCCTGGGGCACTGATTGGGGTGAAGACGGTTATATGTGGATCAAGTACAACAGCAATAATATCGGCCGCCGTGCAGCATGGGTGGTAGCAAAAAAAGCACCGGTGGTGTTCAAACCGGCAACGGAAATCAAGGCCGAACCGGTACGTAAAATCAACACACCGGTAATCAAAAAAATAGGCAACTAACAAGGACTAACAGGGATGGTTTTAATAACAGGGTCGTTCGGTTTCGAACGACCCTGCTTTTTTTCTATAATCCCGTGGCATCCTTCAGCTGCTGCCTGTCAAAGCCACCCAGGAAAGAGATTGCCTTCGAGTTGACTTTCCCTGCGCGGTCGATCACCACATAGGTCGGAAACCCACCCCCGGCATTTAATTTTTTCCGGAGGGAATTCAGTATCACTTCGTCTACGAAAATATGGTAACCGGACGCTTTCAGGTTTACAATCCGTTTTTTCCACGTAGCCTCATCCGACCCCGAACTGGTGCAGAGATATACATATTCAATCGGCAGGTCACTGTTGTCATGATGCAGCTTTACACTGTTGGGTATGTCACCCAGGCAGGGCGCACACCAGGTGGCCCAGATATCCATGATGAGTACCTTGCCGCTGAACTTTGATCGTAACGCGGTTAGGAAGTCCTCCACTTTGCTGATGCTGTCCAGTTTGTAGAGATGTGCATCAAAAGGTAATTCTGCAACCGGTTTCCCGATATAATGCCCATCAGGAGCGCCGCTGCCTGATGCGGTGCTGAACAACTGATCCACCTCCTGCTGGTTCCTCCGCGCCTGGCTGAGCTTTGCGTCAAGGAAAGCCTTTGCCCATGTTGCATGTATATCCTTAAGCAGCACCGGATAGGCAAATTCAAACTGGTCTTTCCAGCGCTCCATTGCCTGCAGTCGCAGGATGTCGGCTCGACCAGCTTTTGCATATGCCCCGATCCCGGTGAGTGATTGACGCAATTCGATTTCATCAAGCTCCGGCCGGAAGAGTTTGTACCGTCTTGCACGCAGGCCTTTCAGCAGCTGGTCGGTTTCGGGATCACCGGATTTTGGCTCAAGCAGGCTTATGGAATCAAGCACCAGTTTCTTTTCAACCGAAAGGCCTGCGGTGTTTTTATAAATTGCTTCCTGGGCTGTTTTCAACGCCGGGTAGTTGACCCGTTCGATGAATGAATTCAGGCTACGGTAAAACCCTATCCCCTCGTTGGATACAAAAAAAGGCCGGTGCTGGCGGATCCTGGTTTCGAGTGCCGGGGGTAATGGTTTATTGTAAAAACCAACCAGTAACCATTGCAGGAAACCAGACTCGCGTTCATTCCCGATGGCCCATTCAAATCCAGGGTATTCCCGGGAAAATTCGGCGTCGTATTTTTCCAGTAATGTATACACTGAGTCAGCAGTCTTCAGGAAACTTTCGGCACTAAGCTGGCCATTGGCAGACCGGATACTGATATCCGGGATAATGCCATCCAGTTCCTGTCGAGCTTCCCTTTTATACATCAGGTTTTTCGCAAGCTGTTTATTCAGGCCGGCGTCCACCCCGGTAAGTTGTAACCCTTCACCTTCCAGGAAGAGTTCTTTCCGGATAAGCGCTGCATCGAGATCGATCGTGAGGTCGCTGTTGACAAGCAGGCCTCCGTAATAAAGGCTGTCCACATTCACCCAGACCTGCTGGTACGGAAGGTTTTCTTTCAGTACAATGAGTGCCTGGTTATCCATATCCAGACTGGTATTGTCGGTCTCCTGTGTTTCCGCGCCGGGATGCACGATCGTGTACCGGATCCGCACGCTGCCCGGTGGACGTTTATTATTGGCCACCTTTATCCGGAGGGTTGCCGGTTTGTGGCTGGCAAGGTATTCATCTGTCCGGTCATCTTCCACCGGGAAGGGTGTGATAGTAAGGTTCTGGCCGGATGCGGCCATTGATACAACCAGGGTTATACCAAGGATAAAAACTTTCATATTGTCAATGGTTTATTTTAAATGATTCAGCCGCTGGCTGACCGCTTCTTTTTTGTTACGTGACACGGGCACCTGGAAACCATCCTGCAGTACCAGGAAGTCCCCGTCATTTTTTAACCAGCTCTTTATAAAATGGATGTTGACCAGGTGCGACTGGTGGCAGCGGATAAAATCAAAATCGGCCAGCAGTTCATCGTACTCAAAAATCGGACGGGACACGACGATCTTTTCGCCGCTGCGCAGGAAAAAACTGGTGTAGGCATTAGATGATTCGCAACGGACAATATCCCGCGGATGGACAAACCTTGTTTCCTTCAATGTGGGCAGGGCGAGGCGATGTCCGGATTTTTCCTCCCGGTTGCTGATCATTGTGAGCAGGTTTTCCAGTTCCAGGTTTTTTTGTTTTTCGCGGATGCGCTTTTCTGCTTTGGCTACTGCGCTGGTCAGCTCCGCGATATCAAGCGGCTTCAGCAGGTAATCCAATGCGGAAAAACGAATGGCCTGGATCCCGTAACTGTCAAAGGCGGTCACCAGGATAATTTCGAAGCTATGGTCCTGGAGTCCACGAAGCATCTCAAACCCGCCCTGGCCGGGCATCTGGATATCAAGGAACACCAGTTGCGGTCGCTGTTCGCGGATCAGCAATGCGCCCTCCTGCCCGTTCAGGGCGGTGCCGGTAACCTGCACCGCCGGGCAATACTGCTGCAGCAATCCACGGAGGTTGGCAATATTATTCAGTTCATCATCTATAATCACCGCACGGATCATGCTAGCCATTTTTTTAAAATGAATACAACTTCTGTCGGACCTTCCGCAGTCCTGATTTCCCAGCTGACCGGCTGTCCCGTCATGGTCCTGTTAATAAGATCCACCCGTTTCGCAGTGAGCCGGAGACCGTGACCCTTTGAATGGTCATCCGGCTCAAAACCAACCCCATTATCCCGGACGAGGATCACAAGGTCTTCCTTATCCTTTGTGTACTCAATAATGAGGTTTCCTTTATCATACATCCCGGAGATGCCATGTTTGATTGCATTTTCAATAACCGGCTGCAACAGCAGCACCGGTACTTCAGTCGCGTCGGGATTGATGCGTTTGTCCACAACAATGGTAAAGGCAAAGCCAAAACGAAGTTGTTCCAGCTTCAGGTAATTGTCCATCATCCGGATATCGGTGGACAGGCTGGTATATTCTTTTTCACTTTCCTTTAATGAGTTCCGCAACAGTGTGCTGAAATCCCCGAGGTATTTATGTGCACCCGGCAGGTCGTTCCGGGTCACCAGGCCCTGGATGGACGAGAGTGCGTTGAATACAAAATGCGGATTGAACTGCGAGCGGATGGATTGCATCTCTGCCTTCTGCAGGTCCTGGTCCAGTTGCTGCCGCCGCAGGCGGGCCTTCTGTCGCCGGTTGGTCACAAGGAGTGCGGTTGCGAGGATCACCAGCAGGGCCAGCCCTCCTGCTACGATCTTTGCCCAGGTTGCCTGGTACCAGGCGGGCAGGATGGTGAATGAAAAACTGCTGGTCGTCTGTCGCTGGAAGCTGTAACGCATCAGCAGGCGGTACTTCCCGGGAGCCAGGTCCTGCAGCCAGAGCACACTCGGATCGAGTTTGTTTACCTGCCATCCTAAACTGTCGTTGTCCCTGATGAGGTTGTATTCAATATCGTCAGCAGCAGCCAGTTTGTCCCTGAGATAAAAAAACAGGCTGTTGCGGTTGTGTGCAAAAATGCTGTCGGTGTTGAGGAGGCTGTCGATGGGTTTCAGTTCGATATCCCCGTAATAGGTCGATTGGGAGAATGCAGTAAAGTCGTGCTTCCATTGGAATTTATAAATTTCAAACAGGTGTTGCAGGTTTTCATTGCTGAATGTCCCTATCACCTGTGGTGCCCGTTTGATCCAAACCGCGGAAATGCGGTAGACCGTATCGGGCACCTGCTGGTTTTTTACTTCAACGGTTATGCTGTTACCGGGTGGCGCTGCGAAGCTGCCCAGGTAAGCCATCTGGGTTTGTTCTGAACCATCTGCATTATACCGGTAGTAAGTCATGATCGGACTGAAAAACCGGGGCTCAGTCCAGGGCACCAGCACCTGCCGTTGATTCAGCAATACCCGGAAACGGAATAGTCCTTTGTTGTCCGGGTTGATTCCATATGCGGTAACCAGCATGGGCAGGGAGTCGAAAAGGGAAACAGCAGACAGGACGGAAGGTCCATTTCCCTGGATAGCATATCCTGCTTTGGGATCAAGGTGCAGGTTAAAGGAATCCATTTCCGGGAGTTTTTCTTTCAACCCCAGACCGCTGTGGATATACAACTTCTTTGAGTGAAACATCGATAGTATGATGTTGTTGTATTTCCCCGTTGGCTTCCGCGTGGGGAATGCAGGTTCAAAATCGTCAAACCGTGTCCGGATCAGGTCTCCATCCAGTTCTTTCCCCGCAAACCAGGGATGTACCGAATCCACTGCCACCACCTGCGAACAACAGGTAATCGCAATCAACCATAAAAATCCGGTGAGCAGCAGTGGTTTCATATGCAGACAAATAGAGGACAAATCCCCGAACCCGCCAACGCCGGTTTGAAAATGACCATCCGGGATTTGAATCCGGGGCTTTCCGGGGCGGAATACACGCAACAACCCCTGTTTCCCTATTCAAAACCCAAATTTCCTGAATGCGGAAAGGGTTGTCGCAATTTTGAGGCAAATTTGCCAGCTCCCCGGGAAGGGGGCGTGACCAGGTAATATTTAGATTCACCCATGACTATATCTGTCTGGAGATACAGCCACCTCGTACTGGCTTTATCTTCTTTTTTAATGCTCATCCTCGCATCCGTGACCGGGATCATCCTCGCGTTCGAACCCGTGACAACAAAGGCGCAGCCTTACAAGGTGGATGACTTCAACAGCATCACCGTAGCCGAATCTATCCCTGTACTCAAAAAAAACTTTGAAGAGATTACCAGCATTACTGTCGATGTAAACCAGTTTGTCACCGTAGACGGCATCGATACCACGGGCGAACCGGTGACCGTATATGCAGACCCCCGCACGGGAAAAACACTCGGCATCCCTGAAAAGCAATCCGAATTTTTCCAGTGGGTCACTTCCTTCCACCGCTCACTCTTCTTAAAGGAACCGGGCCGTTTTTTTGTTGGTCTCACCTCTTTCCTGCTGCTGCTGATCACGATTTCCGGTATTGCACTCCTCATCCAGCGGCAGCGGGGCATCCGCCGGTTTTTCGCCCGAATCATAAAGGAGAATTTTTACCAGTACTACCATGCCCAGCTCGGCCGCCTGCTGCTGATCCCGGTATTGCTGATCGCACTGACGGGTACTTATCTCTCCCTTGTCCGGTTCAAGATTATACCTGATCACAAAGTATCTGTGAACGTAGACCTGGACAAGATCCGGGATGAGCAGTCGAAAGACGCGAGCCAATTTGAACTTTTCAGAAACACAAAACTCTCTGATGTACGGATGATCGAGTTTCCGTTTTCGGAAGACGTGGAGGATTATTATACATTCAAATTGCAGGACCGCGAATTATCCGTCAACCAGGTCACTGGCGAAATCCTGGGTGAAGTCGCGTACCCAATCCCGGTTCTTATGACCGAACTCAGTCTCGACCTGCACACCGGCCGCACCAACCGAGTCTGGGCAATCATCCTGGCCCTCGCAGCAGCCAATATCCTTTTCTTTATCTACTCCGGTTTTGCAATCACCCTGAAACGTATTGCCGGCCGTACGCGGAACAAATACAAACAAGAGGACTGCAATTATATTATCCTCGTGGGATCGGAAAACGGCACCACGAAACGTTTTGCCAAAGCGCTGTACCAGCAGCTGGTCAGGCAGGGTAAAAAGACCTTCCTGACCGAACTGAACAATTACTCCCTTTTTCCGAAAGCGGAGCAACTGATTGTAATGACGGCCACCTACGGACTGGGTGATCCCCCTTCCAGTGCAACCCGCTTTATCAAACTGTTGCAGCAAACCCCACAGGCACAACCGGTGAAATTTTCGGTGCTTGGCTTCGGGTCAAAATCGTACCCCGACTTCTGCAAATTTGCCTACCAGGTGAACCAGGAAATCTCACTGCAGGAATGGGCTGTACCATTACTCGAGGTGCATACGGTAAATGATAAATCTCCCTCCGAATTTGGGCATTGGGTAAACCTGCTTTCGCAGACCATCGGGGTGCCACTGGAGATCCCGGCCAACCTGGTGGCGGTCAAACCTAAAAAACAACACGAGTTGTCGGTGATCAGCAGGACAGCAGTAACCGATGAGGAAGGATCATTTTTGCTGACCCTCCGTCCAAACCGGAAATCGAAATTCACCTCCGGTGACCTGCTGGTAATCTACCCGGCAGC
This sequence comes from Chitinophagaceae bacterium, assembly GCA_004173355.1. Lineage (GTDB taxonomy): Bacteria > Bacteroidota > Bacteroidia > Chitinophagales > Chitinophagaceae > JBEVJC01. Next base: position 42,332 of record SEAD01000017.1, read on the forward strand.
TGATCACCGGGAACGGTTGTACTCCATGGCAAAAGTAGATGGCAATATCCAGCTGAGTATAAAGCTGCACAAACATGGCCTTGGTTCGGGTTTTCTCTATAGCCTGGAAAGCTCACAGGTAATCCGTGCGGCCATCGATCCCAACCCGCATTTCCATTTCCCCAAAAGGGCACCGGCGGTATTCATGATCTGCAACGGTACCGGTATTGCGCCCTTCCTTGGTATGATCAATGGTAACAGGAAAAGGATCAATTGCCACCTGTATGCGGGTTTCCGGGCATCGGCCTCCTTTGACCTGTACAGCGAAGGCGTGAATGAAGCAATCAGCAACAAACAACTCGGTTCCCTGCACCTTGCTTATTCAAGGGAAGGGGAACGGCAATATGTAAACGACCTGGTATCCCGCGATAGCACACTTTTTGCCAGCGAAATGGCAAGGGGCGCAGTGATCATGATCTGCGGTTCACTGGCCATGCAGAAAGATGTACTGGAAAAACTGGACGAAGTGTTCAAGAATACGAACAACCGCGATGTGAGTTATTACCAGTCGCGCAACCGGATCCTGATGGATTGTTACTGATAGCGGGCTCTTCCCCCGCAAAAAGCCCTGGTTATATATAACCGTTTCCCCCAAACCCTACCTGATTTGTGGTATTTTTTTAAATGCCTGATGGTTTTTCCTTGCCGGAAATCGGTTCTAATCTATATTTAATACAGCGACTATCCACTCCCTTGTTAAGCTCCGTTCAAATTCCATTCACCAACCGCCTGAGTTTTTATGTTTTCCAGAACTTACCTGCACTGCTTCACAGCAATCGTTTTGTTGTGTTGTGCCTGCACCGTGCTGCAAGCACAGTCCGTCAAAAACCCGCCGAATGAGATCCGCGAAAACCGGCAGCTGCTGGAGAAAAGCGCTTCTGCCGCAGGTTTGAAGAAAAGCGATATCCCCGATGCGATCATCAACGACCTCTATACAGATGCCGTTACAGGTATCACCTACCTGTATGTGCAGCAGGGTTACCAGGGCATCAGGGTGCATAATTCCATTGTGTCGATAGCGATGAAACATGGCGTGCTGGTTTCCCATTCAGGTGATTTTGTACCGGACCTCAAAGGAAAGATCCGCACGGCAACTGCATCCAGGACCCCGGTGGATGCGGTTCGCGCAGCCGTGACACATCTGAAACTCAGGGACCGCGGTGATTTTGCCACCACGGAAGACAATTTCTCAAAAACAAAGTCATATAAGGTCAGCCGCTCCGGCATTGCAAAAACCGATATCGTCACCACCCTTGTTTACCTTCCGTCTGCCGACAAAAAATCGGTCCGGCTGGTCTGGAATGTAAACATCGATGTGGAGGGATCTGATGACTGGTGGAACGTTCGCATTGATGCATCCAGCGGTGAGTTTGTGGAAAAAGACAACCAGACGGTATACGAACACCAGGCTGATGGACACGACCATGATAATTCCTTACCGCCATCTGCTGAAACACCCAATCATGCTATACCTGGTGGGTATCCTGCCCCGCAGCCTCCAACCGGCGAGGCCCCGCCGAATGTGACCAGTGCCACCTACCGGGTGGTCCCGTTTCCATTTGAAAGTCCCCTGGCCTCGGGATTTGTAAACAGCACCAATCCCTGGTCGCTCGCAGGTGCGGGCAATAATGCCACCACACATGGCTGGCATTTCGATGGTACAAACAACTATACTGTTACACGGGGCAATAACGTTTTCGCATTTCTCGACCGGGCCAATGATAACAACCCCAACCCGACCAATAACTGGCCCGACACTTCCACTACCGCTGCGCCATCCCTCAGTTTCCAGAATGTGTTCCAGCCCACACTGCAGCCCAGCCTGGATGGGAGTTCTAAAAAAGCCGCACTGACCAACCTGTTTTACTGGACCAATCTCTCCCATGATATCACCTACCAGTATGGATTTACGGAGCAGGCAGGGAATTTCCAGGCCGACAATATCGGAAGGGGTGGTATACAGAATGATTATGTAATGGCCAACGCCCAGGATAATGCCGGATACAATAATGCCAATTTCGGAACGGGTGCGGATGGCAGTGTCGGCCGTATGCAGATGTACCTGTGGAGCGGACCACTGACATTAAACATGACGGCCCCTGTAAGCATGACCAACGTGGCCGCATTGCAGAATAGTTTCGGCTCGCCCAACAAACTGGTGGAAGTCGGCCCGTTATCCGGCCAGGTGGTGCAGTATGATTCCGTAGCACCCTATATCAATGGCTGCCTTGCCTCACGTGATCCGGCAAGGATCGCTGGTAAAATAGTCCTGATTACCGCAGCAGGATGCAGTACCTATCTCCAGAAAATTAAAAATGCGCAGAATGCAGGTGCCATCGGGGTATTGATTTACCATTCCTTCCTCGTGGGTATGAGTGGTGATGATCCCACCGTGGTTATCCCTGTGCTTGCCGTCACCAACACCTTTGCCAACACAATCATTTCCTATACCAGCCAGGGCATACCCGTCACCGTCTATATGAATGAAGGCATCCGTAAAGACGGCGACTTCGATAACAGCATTATCGTACATGAATTTGGCCATGGTGTATCGACCCGCCTCACTGGCGGTCCGTCAACCGGAAGCTGCCTCTTTAACGTAGAGCAGGCGGGTGAAGGCTGGAGCGATTACCTCGCGCTCATGACCACCACTGACTGGGCCAATACCCCGTTAACCGCTGGTGCCAATCCACGTACAATCGGCAACTATGCACTGGACCAGGCCAGCAATGGTCCCGGTATCCGGCGTTATCCTTATTCCACCAACATGGGTGTGAACCCGCTGACCTACGCGAGTATGGTGAGCAACCAGCAGGTACATGCCATCGGGGAAATCTGGTGCTCCGCGGTCTGGGACATGACCTGGAATATCATCCAGCAGACAAACCTGATTGAACCCGACATCTATAATGCAGCCAGCGCACGGGGCAATACCATTGCGATGAACCTCGTGATGACGGCGCTGAAACTGCAGCCATGCAGTCCGGGCTTCCTCGATTCCCGCGATGCAATCCTTCGCGCAGATTCCATACTCTATAATTACGAACACAAGTGTGCGATCTGGAATGCATTTGCCCGAAGGGGCATGGGATACAGCGCAAGACAGGGATCATCAAACAACACTGCCGACCAGACCGCAGCCTATGATGTGCCTACCGGTCTCCGGATGGTTGGCGCCAATAATGTGTTACAGTTTCCGTTATCTGCCCAGCCCACGATCAGGCATACCGTTTCCTGTGATTGCGCAGCGCTGGCCAACCAGGTAATCAGGGATACATTGCCGGCCGGACTGACCTTTGTCAGCAGTATACCGGCAGGTGCCACCGTGAGCGGCAACGTGGTCAGCTTCCCGGCAACCTCTTTTGCAGCGAACGAAACCAAAACATTCTCCCTCCGGGTGGAAACAGCTGCTATTGGTTGTGCCCCGGTTGAGCAGATCAACGACAACCGCGATGGCAGTACAACGGGTAACCTTGTATCAAACAGCCCCACCGGCTGGGTGAGCAGTACCGCATTTTCAAAAAGTCCGGCCAATTCATGGTACAGCCATTCCGATGAATTTACCGCCCAGTATACATTGACCTCACCACTGCTTACACCAGCAGCAGGCAGCAACCTGAATATATTCTCCTTCTGGCATTATTACAATACAGAAACCCAGTACGACGGAGGCGTGGTGGAGTATTCAGTCAATGGCAGCACCTGGCTGGACGCAGCGCCTTTCTTTGTCACCGGCAAATACCCCGCGGGCCTGATAAATGGTACCGGTCGCCCCGGGTTCTCCGGCACCAACAGTTTCTTTGAAAAGGTGGTGGTCGACCTCAGTTCACTGGGTTCCACCCCGGTGCAGCTCCGGTTCCGGTCGATCTCCGATGAAAGCAGTTCGGTGGATGGATGGTATGTGGATGATATATTGAAAGCAGACGGATGTGGCGGGATCCTGAAAAGCGGGTTGTACGACGCGTCGGGCAATCTTTTACAAAGCAGCGCTACGCCCGTATTCCTGAATCCGGGAGCTGTATTACCTGTTACCTGGGTAGACTTCACAGCCATCGGACAGGACAAAGTGGTGCAACTGCAATGGAAGGTCACCAACGAAGTGAACGTAAGTCACTATGAAGTTGAACACAGTGCGACCGGAAGGAATTTCGTGAAGCTGTCTGACATACCGGTGAGCAGTTCCAACTCTTCGGATAAAACCTATAGCCAGGTTGACCGCACACCTGTTGCAGGGAATAATTATTACCGCATCAGGCAGGTAGACATCGATGGCAACAGCAGTTATACCGGCGTCAGGCTGGTAAGGATGGAGCAGGCAGGTGATATCAGTGTATGGCCAAATCCGGTGCAGTCCGTTACGCGTATCCAGTCGCCGTCCGTCATCAAATCCATCCAGGTGTACAACGCGGCAGGCAAGGTGATCCTGAATGCAAATCCTTCGGTGAAAACATACAATATCAATCTCGCGAAATTCCCGGCCGGGGTTTATTCCGTGAGGATTGAAACAGCCGATAAAGTGGTAACACAAAAACTCGTGAAACAATAGTTCAGGTTAATGGTTTTTCCCTTAAGGGCAGTCATTGCGGATCCGCAGTGATTGCCCTTTTTATTTCTCTTTGATCCGTTCCATTTCTTCCGCTGAGGCAGTTGTCCTGTTGCGTTGGCGGTAGGATGTTTTCCCGAATTTCCAGGACAGCTGGATCCGGAATGCCCTGCTCTCCCACTTGCGCAGGTAGACGAACCGTACATCCGCGAAATCCACTTTCTGGCGCCAGCGCTGGGTATTGAACAGGTCCAGCCCCGAAAGCTGGATCGTCAGTTTCTTTTTCGCCAGCGTTTTGCCGATACCCAGGTCCACACTACCCAGCGCACTGGTGTTATAAATACCATCCCGTGTTGCGAGGTTACCCCAGGAGCTTAGCTGGAATTTCCAGTCCCTGCCCGTTGTGAAAGTATTGCTGGCATACCAGCCCATACCGGTGGTGGAAATATCAATCCTGCCGGCCGTCACGGCTGCATCATACTTCCGGAAAAACGGGGAGAGGTTGGCGTATATATTCCACCAGGAAAATAACTGCCGGTTATAACTGAGGTTGGCATAGAGCTGGTTTGCCGTTCCGATATTGTAATCCGATTCCGTAGTGATATCACCTGACTGTGTGCTGATACTTTCCATAAGGTTGGTGGTCCTGCTCACACCGGCCGTGATAGTAAAGGATGATCCCGGTGCCACTGTTAGTTCCACCCGCTGGCTGAATTCAGGTTGCAGGTATGGATTGCCCGACTCCCTGGTGTAGTTGTCAAATATGTACTGGAACGGGTTCAGGTCCTGGTAGGTTGGCCGGTTTAACCGCCTGCTGTAACTCAGTCCAACCGATTTATTGTCGCTGATCCGGTACCTTATAAATACCGTTGGGAAAAGATTGAAATACGAGCTGTCGGGATAGTTGAGGCGATTGTTATCCAGGTCAACACTCCTGCCGCGTATCGTGGTATGTTCCCCACGCAGGCCAGCCTGGTATTCCCATTTGCCGATACTGAACGAGGCGCTGAAGTACGCAGCCAGCATGGTTTCCCGGTAATGGAAATTATTGGACCGGCCCGTATCGGTGACCATCTGGTTATCGCGGAACAGGGAGGCAGCGAGGTCATTGACGGTGCGGGTGGAGTTCCATTTGATGCCGCTTTCAACCGAAATTCCGGGGTTTTTGATTTTTGTGGAATAGTCTGCCTTTATTGAATAGACATTGATCCGGGTACGCACCCGCTGGTCGTTTGCCGTAAAACCATATTTGCTGCCGCCTGCATCCAGCAGGTTGGTACTGACAAGGGAAGAATTGTTATTCCGGAAAAAAATATTGTCCGCATCAATATTGAGCACGGTGCCCAATGTATCCTCGTATTTATAATTGAGATTATAATTGAACCGGTCATTCCCCGTGAGGTTATCATTGATGGTCTGCAGTGATGAATCGGTCTGCCCGGCACTGCCGATCAGTGTCACTCCCGGGGTAAACATCGGATTCCGGTAGTGATTGATTTTTGCGATTGCTCCGAAACTATGTCTGGCAGAAACAAACCAGTCAGCCGAGACCTGTGCATTGTAACTTTCCGAGCCATCCTGGTCGGTGGTATTGTTGGTAAAAATTTTCGGATCGGACTGGCTGCCCACCTTCCGGGTGATATTCCCGTTGGTGAACTGATGGGCCCTGCCTGCACCACCTGCAAGATTGAAGTTCCACCTGCCATTCCGGATATTGAACAGGCCGGTCAGGTTTTGCCGCGAATGCACACTCTGGGTCCAGCCGGCTCCGAGACTTCCATTGAAACCCTGGACAGTGACACGTTTCATCCGGATATTGATGATCCCGGCATTACCCTGTGCATCATACCTGGCAGAAGGATTACTGATGATCTCGATCCGGTCGACCTGCGCGGCGGGTATTGAACGCAGGTAATTGACCAGGTCTTTCCCCGCCAGCTGCACCGGCCGGCCATCCACCAGGATGGTCACGCCCGATTTACCGGACATATTGATCGTTTCCTCGTTGCTCACTGCCACACCGGGCGCCTTCTGGATAATCTCCAGCAGGTTGCCCCCGGCATTGGCCAGGTCACCGGATACATTCAGCACCAGCTTGTCCAGCGCCATTTCGATCGCGGGTTTACGTGTGCTGATGATCACTTCCGATAAGTTTTTTTCCCTGTTGAAATCCGCAGTATCCCTGGCATTGACAGGTTTAGCGGGCGGCGTGGTATCACTGGCGGGAATGGTATCGCTGGCGGCTTTGCCGGACCAATCCGCATTGGTACCAATCGTTGAAGCGGGATGCCGGGCGAAAGCGGTTGAGAATTGGAATGACAGGAGCAGCAGGCAGGAATGATGTCTCATACAAATGGTTATCCCTCAAAATTGGCGCAACCGGCTTGACGGGTCGCTGCAATTCATGATCCGGGACCAATCCCGACGACTCAGATCATGTTTTTTTAAGTGGATACTTTTTTGAGACTATGGGAAAATGTTCAGGCCGCGCCGGCGAGGTAATCCTTTGGCGACTTCCCGGTGGCTTTTTTAAATGCGCGGTTGAAAGTCGCTTTTGAATTAAACCCGGCATCATAGGCGATGCCAAGAAGGGTCTGGGTCTTGTGTCCACCGGCGTCGAGTGCAGCGATGACGGCATCGATCCGGTGTTTGTTGACCAGGTCGTTGAAGTTCATCCCGAAACCCTGGTTCACGGCTTTTGACACCATGGAGATATTTGAATTCAGTTTGCGGGCCAGGACAGCCAGGGACAACTCCGGATTCCGGAAAACCTGCTCTCCTGCCAGCAGATCAGCGATACGTCCTTTCAGTTCAGCAGTAGCCGGCGCTACCTGGGCAGATGCGGGTGTGCCGGTTTCAAATCCGATGAGCAGATCGGGCAAACGAGGTACCAGACCGGTATCGGGTGGCGCAGCTTCCCCTTCGGACCCGGTATCGGGAACATTCAGCAGGAAAACGGGCTTGTAATGAACCAGCCGCGTAGCGAACGAAATACCTGACTCGATGGAATTGGCATATCCGGTAATGGCGATGTAGTAAAAAATAATTGCGAATACGAGATAGTACCACCAGGTGGACCAGTAATCCAGGTCTGTAAAAAATCCGGCGACAAAAAATACAATGCGTATCACCAGCATGACAAGGAATGCCAGCAGGAAATTGCGGATCCAGCGGAATACAAAATTGTCTGCATTGCTGGTGACCTGCACGATGAATGTACGGAACAGCTGGTAATAACGGAGGGAAGCTACGAGGTAACAGAGCATAGACGCAACGCCCGTCAGCTGGTACCATGTTTCAAAATCCGGGTCCTCTCCTTCTGCAAGGAAGTAATAATCGTCCAGCACAACCTGATCGGTAATAACCACCGCCAGGGACCAGGCGAGGTATACAAGTCCCGGCACCAGGTGCACCAGTGATTTCCGGGTAAACCGGAATGCCGGGTTTAGTAAAGCCTGGATATAAAAAAAGATGACTGGTCCAATAAAATACAATTGCTGGAATGGTATATAAAAAAGAAGATCACGATAGGGTTGGGTATCATACCAGCCTGCAAACCCAAGCATCCACGGACTGATGTACAGCACACAGAGGAGCAGGAACACCGCCAGCCACTTATCCGACCTGCTTTCGTTTACCGCTCCCTTCCTGAACAGCAGGAAAGCGTACACCAGCGCGTGTACAAAAAATATAAGCAGGATCGAACTGTACCGGTTGAACTGGAAAAACATTCACCAACTTTACGAAGTTTTTCCCGGATAAACACCATCGTGAAAGAAATCAGCCAAAGTGTAAGTTTCGGCCGGTTTCCGCAACTAACCAGAAAACACAATTATGCGTCACACCAGAATAAACCTGACCTATGGATGAAAAGCAATTTCTGGAGCTTATCAGCCAGCACCAGGGGATTATACATAAGATATGCAGGGTCCACCGCGATTCAAGGGAGGAGCGGGAGGACCTGTTCCAGGAAATTGTCTACCAGCTATGGAAGTCCGCCCCGTCATTTGAAAGCAGGTCAGCGTTCAGTACATGGCTGTACAGGGTTTCCCTTACCACGGCAATTGCAGTGTTCCGGAAAAAAAGACCGGAGATAATTTATACCCCGGTATTACCCGAAAGGCTGGAACTCCCGACCGAACCCAGCGAACAGGGCGAACTCCTGTTACAGGTCCTGAAGACGCTGAATGATGCAGACAAGGCAATTATTACCCTTCACCTGGAAGCACTCAGTTACCAGGAGATTGCAGAAATCACCGGGATCAGCGAATCCAATGTAGGTGTCAGGCTGAACCGGATAAAAAAGAAAATCCAGCAACAACTAAAATTAAAACAATGAATGACGATTTTTTAAAAACAGCATGGGAAGGGATCAGCCCTGACCAGGAGAACAAAAAAGATGTGAAGGCAGTATGGAATAAAGGGGGAGCACCCGTGTTGCGCACCATCCGGAAACAATTGGTAATTGAACTGCTTGCATTCATCGTGTTCCTGTTTGTCTACTACGATTTCTTTGACGGCGACCGTAAACCTTTTTATATAAATGTGCTACTGGTGGTTGCTGTGCTTTTCACCATTGCAAATAATATCAATGGTTACCTGCTGGCCGGGATGCGCCTGGACGGAGACAGCATCAGGCACTCGCTCCTCACCCGTTTGAAAAAAATCCGGGTCTTTGCAACGCTGTCGATACTGTTCCGTGTTGTTGCCGCAGCCTGCCTGCTGGTATTTTTTACATCGGTTATCCGGTTCACAAATTATAAGTACTGGCTGCTTGCGGGCCTGGTCCTTGTATTTGCGATACAACTATCCCTGCTCTTTTTCCTTTGGAGGAAAAGGATTGTTGAATTAAAGCGGGTGATCGAAAATTTTCAACCCGAATAACACCGTTGCATTTCACTTCAACAGATGTTCGATCGAAATATTTTCGAGATAAGGACTCAGGTGCCGTGTATCATTAAACACACGGTACTCCTGGAATTCAGGATTCCGTTCGGTGTAAAATGTTTCGACGTAGTAATCGGGAAACTGGTAAAGGAAAGCTAAACGATCCGGGAGCCGGCGTCTGGCAACGGCTATACCCTGGGTCAACACTGTGGCTCTTTTCTGGTCATCACTCAATCCGATAAATTCTGATAGTTTCATAAATGCGGTGTTTTTTATAAAAAAAAGCAGATACAAAACGCGTTGCGGCTGTTAAACCGGCAACTATATCAATGAACTACGAAGGAGAGGCGGAGGCAGAGGCAGGGAGAAAATGCAGTTACAC
>SEAD01000127.1 GCA_004173355.1 Chitinophagaceae bacterium
TCCAGCGCTTTCGAAATGAAGTCGTTGAAAAACTGCTTCATGCTTTGTCCGTCGGGATCTACATTGATCGAACCGAGTTTGGTTTTTGTCTGTGACTCAAACACGGGTTCAACCACCCGCACGGATACTGCCGCCACGATACCCGTACGGATATCGGATGCGTCGTAGTCTTTTTTGAAAAATTCGCGGATCGTTTTTACATAGGCCTCGCGGAATGCCTGCTGGTGGGTACCACCCTGGGTGGTATGCTGCCCGTTCACAAAGCTGTAGATATCCTCGCCGTAATCGTTGTTATGGGTAATGGCCAGTTCGATATCATCCCCGCTGAGGTGGATGATCGGGTAACGGATCTCATCTGCATTGGTCTTGCGTTGCAGCAGGTCGAGCAATCCGTTTTTACTGACATAGGATTTCCCGTTGAACAGTATTTTCAGTCCAGCGTTGAGGAAACAGTAATTCCAGACCTGGTTTTCCAGGAATTCCGGATGGAATTTATAGTTGCGGAATACGGTGTCATCAGGTGTGAAGATGACCAGTGTCCCGTTGTCTTCCGCAGATTTGGTTTCCTTGTATTCAGTCACCAGCACACCCCTGGCAAATTCCGCTGTTTTTTCGCGGCCTTCACGCACGGCGGTTACCTTGAAGTAATTGCTCAGGGCATTCACTGCCTTGGTACCAACGCCGTTGAGACCAACCGATTTCTGGAAGGCCTTGCTATCGTATTTGGCACCGGTATTGATCTTGCTGACCACATCCACCACTTTACCCAGCGGGATCCCGCGGCCGTAGTCACGGATGGTGACCTGCTTCTGGTCTATGGTCAGTTCAACCGTTTTACCATATCCCATCGTGAATTCATCGATACAGTTGTCCAGCACCTCTTTTACGAGTACATAAATGCCATCGTCCGGTGAGGATCCGTCGCCCAGTTTACCGATGTACATACCTGGCCGCAGGCGGATATGCTCCTTCCAGTCCAGCGACTTGATACTGTCCTCCGTATATTCAAAAACATTCGTCCCTTTTTCTTTCGCCATGGTAACGGGTTATGAGTGAAATCCCTGCCAATCAGCCTACAGGGCAGGGTTGGCAAATATACCGATTCGGCCCCCTCTGGCCGGATTCATAGTTATTCACGTTTGTGGAAAAAAGAAAACGTGAATCCGGCGCCTTCCGCTCCTTAATTTTGCAGTTCAATCGCATTAAAAATGAGTGATTTAGCGGGGAAAGATAAACGCGTGCTGGACGTGACGGGTGTCAGCCAGAAACTGGCGGGGGAAGTAGTGCTGGATCATGTGGGATTCTCCGTGCACGAGGGGGAAACCTGGGCAATCACCGGGCCGTCCGGGAGCGGCAAGACGAGTCTCGCGCGGGCACTCGCGGGGCAGCAGTTTGTCCAGGGCCGGATTTCCTATGACCTGCCTGACTCCTTCGGTGATAATCCCGGCATCCTGCTGATCGAACAGCAGCACCAGTTCCGCAATCTCTCCAATACCGACAGTTTTTATTACCAGCAGCGATACAATTCCTTTGATTCGGAGGACAGCCAGACCGTTGGGCAGTACCTCGGGTCCGCAGCCGGAGACACGCCACCGGATGCGTTGCTGGAAAAATGGGGCCTCGCATCGATGCTTGGCAAGCCCCTGATCCAGTTATCCAACGGGGAAAACAAACGACTGCAGCTGGCGCTGGCCATGGGCGGCCATCCGGCCGTAATGATCCTCGACTCGCCTTTTACCGGTCTGGACCTGGCAGGCAGGAGCACCCTGGACCAGATGATCAGCAGCATCCGCGAATCCGGGGTACTGGTGATCGTAGCCGGGCGGCTGGGTGAATTGCCCGGATCGGTTACACACCTGCTGGTGCTGGAGAAGGGAGCCGTGCTGTACAAAGGGCCGAGGGAAGGATATACGCCACCACCAGTAAAGGTGGTGACAGCAGGACAACAGCAATGGAAAACGATCCGGCACGAAGACGTGCCGGACGCGCTGATCCGGATGGAGAAGGTATCGGTGGCTTATGGTGACAAACGCGTGTTACAGGACATCAACTGGCAGGTACGTAAAGGCGAGTTATGGAGTGTGAGCGGACCGAATGGTGCGGGTAAATCCACATTGCTGAGCCTGATTACAGGTGATAACCCACAGGCTTATTCCAACCGGATCTGGCTGTTTGATAAAAGACGCGGCACCGGGGAAACGATCTGGGAAATCAAAAAGAGGATCGGTTATGTATCACCGGAATTACATCTCTCCTTTGACCGCGGCAATACCGCGGCTGAAGTGGTGGCTTCGGGACTGTTTGACACCATCGGTTTGTTCAGGCAGACAGATGCCGCACAGCAGTCAAGGGTGATGGAGGTACTGGACCTCCTGGGGCTGGCGGGGATTGCCGGGCGTCCGTTGTTCCAGCTCCCGCTGGGCCAGCAGCGTTTTGTACTGCTGGCAAGGGCACTGGTCAAACAACCGCCGTTACTTGTGCTCGATGAACCCTGCCAGGGACTGGATGATGAGCAGTCGGCCCGGGTGAAACAAACCATCACGGATGTCTGTGCGGGAACAGGTGCGGCACTGGTTTATATCAGCCATTACGAGGCCGACATACCGGCGGGTGTGGATCATTTCCTGCGACTCGAAAACGGCAAGCAGGTCTGATCAGTCCCCCGGTTTGCGGGCAGGCTGGTCCATCCGTACATCCGGGAAAAATGATCCGAACAGCATCAGCAATGAGCAGGCCAGCACTATCCACAGGCCCGGCTTTACTTCAGGGCATTCGCCCCCGCGGCAGATGGCAATGAGGAAATAGTTGCGTAATCCCCATCCGATGTTCAGTGCCACCACGGCAAGGTTCCATCGTTTGGCCCAGAGCCGCGGGATAAAACTGAATACGAGGAAAAAAGCAGTGAGCACGATGTGCATGTATCCAGGTTTACCAAGACCCATACTGCCGCTGTCGACACCGGTGATAACAATGCCCCTTCCTTCCACCACTATCCATTCCATAAAGCAGGCAGCCACGAGCAGGGGGGCCGCAAGGATTGAGATCCATCTGATGAAGCGCATCCGTTTTTATTTAGTAAGAAGGCGCAAGATAGGCCAAAAAAAACGCCCCGGTTAAGGGGCGTTTGATCACAATGTCAATTATAGATCAGAGACGGAAGCCAAGTGTTAAACTGAACACACGATGTTTGTTGTTATCGTTGTCGTTGTTGTCAGTACCCGACTGGATTTTTGCAAGCCCGAGCCCGTAGTTGGCAGTGATTACCACGCTGCTTGCTTCAATACCGATCAGCCCGTTGAGACCATAGTCAAAGCGTTTGACGCGGAATGCACCAGCACCTTCTTCTTCAGCGGTCAGCGGATCATCATCAGAATATTCAATCTTGTTGGAAAAATCGAATACACCTTCACCTTTGAATTTGCCCGCCACACCAATGGCTGCATACGGACCGGCGCCAACAAAGAATTTTGCATTACCTGTCGGGGTTTTGAAAACCAGGTTTACCGGCACCTCGATATACTGCGGGTTGAAGGTAAGTTTCTGGTTAAGGCCTCCACTGCTTGCTTCGGTCTTCACTCCTTTTGAAGAATACAGCAGACCCGGCTGGATCGCAAGGAATTCAGTGAGGGCCAGATCACCAATGATACCGGCCTGCCAGCTGGTAAGCATTTTTGAATCACTGGTACTACCATCGTTGGCATTCGAAATATTTGCAAAGTTGACACCACCACGCAGGATCGCGGATGATTTCTGGGCCATCAGGCCCGAAGAGGCAAGCAGGATCGACAGGGAGCCGATTGCCAGGCGTTTCAGGTTCATAGAGTTTATTTTAAACATGTTTTGCAAATGGCCTGCCAGACATGCCGGAATCCCGGGGCTTTATGGGTCGCAGGCAGGGAACCCGCCATAATCACGCGGTTAAATAAAAACCGGGGTGCAGGATATGGAAGAATCTCTACACAGATTTCCCCGTAATATTGATCACCGGCTGGCGCAGGCGGGCGGCTGCGGGGGAGGCATACCATTCAATGACTTCAGCGATGGTTTCGGGGCTTACCCAGGTACTGGTATCTGCATCCGGCATCGAACGGCGGTTGTCCATGGTATCAATGGTGGACGGGATCACCAGTGATGTTACGATCGGTTTATCACCTGCTTCTGCGTTGAGGATGGATGCAAGTTCACCTACCAGGGATTTGGCAAGGGCATAGGGAATGGCATACCGGTTGCCCGAAGGTGTTTCACCGGCAAGGGAGCCTACCAGGAAGATGCGGCCCCTTCCCTGTTTTTTCATGATGTCAAACACCGGGCGGGCTACATTATAAGCAGTGTAAAAATTCAGGAGAAGCATTTTTTCCACCGCGGCGGTATCTGCAGCGGCGAGGTCAGCCATGGCGAAACCGCCAACCGTAAGCACCGCCACATCGATGTATCCGAGCGTGGCCGATGCATCAGTCACAAAACCGAGAGCCGATTTTTCGTCGGTGAGATCGGCCTGGAACAGGCTGCAGCCGGGCGTTCCATCATAGGGCACGGGGCGTTTGCTGCTATAACTACCGGCTACTTTATAACCGGATGCCAGTAGTTTGTCGGCTGTTGCCTTACCGAGATTGCCTGAAATACCTGTAACTATCGCTGTTGCCATATCGCCCTGTTTGCAGCGAAGTTAATCAGCTTTTGTACATCTCTTCCTTCAGTGTTTTCACACGGTCGTCTGCCAGGTATTCATCAAAGGTCATGAGACGGTCGATGATGCCTTTCGGGGTCAGTTCGATGATGCGGTTGGCCACTGTCTGCATGAATGTATGGTCATGGCTGGTGAGCAGCACAATACCCTTGTATTCGGTCGATTGTTCGTTGAAGCTCTGGATACTTTCGAGGTCAAGGTGGTTGGTCGGCTGGTCGAGCAGGATCACATTGGGATTCTGCAGCATCATGCGGCTGAGCATGCAGCGTACTTTTTCACCACCACTCAGCACGTTTGTTTTCTTCAGTACATCTTCACCGCTGAACAGCATCTTGCCGAGGAAACCGCGAAGGAATGGTTCATCCACATCAGTAACATGTGGTGGTACATATTGGCGCAGCCAGTCCATCAGGTTGAGTCCGCTGCTGAAATATTCATTGTTTTCCTGTGGCAGGTAGGCATGGGTAACGGTTGTGCCCCACTCAAATTTGCCGCTGTCGGCTACTGCATTGCCGGTAATGATATTAAAGAAAGTGGTTACTGCCAGCGGGTCACGGCTGAGGATTGCGATCTTGTCTCCCTTGTTGACCGTGAAACTCGCATCCCTGAACAGCACACGGCCATCCACGGACTTGGCCAGTTTCTCCACGTTGAGGATCTGGTTGCCGACTTCACGCAGCGGCTGGAAAATGATTCCGGGATATTTGCGGTAGCTGGGTTCGATCTCGTCAATCGTAAGTTTCTCGAGCGCTTTTTTCCGGGAAGTTGCCTGTTTACTCTTGGAGGCGTTGGCACTGAACCGAGCGATGAAGTCGATCAGGGCCTGGCGTTTTTCCTCGGTCTTTTTATTCTTGTCATTTACCTGGCGTGCCATCAGCTGTGATGACTCGTACCAGAATGTATAGTTACCCGTAAAGACTTTTACTTTCTGGCGGTCCACATCCGCAACATGCGTACATACCGCATCGAGGAAGTGACGGTCGTGGCTGACTACCAGTACCACATTTTCATAATCGGCGAGGAAGTTTTCCAGCCAGCCGATCGTTTCAATATCGAGACCATTGGTCGGTTCATCCAGCAGCAGGATATCCGGATTGCCGAAAAGCGCCTGCGCCAGCAGTACCCGCAGTTTGAGAATGGATGGGATATCCTTCATCAGCTGCTGGTGGTATTCTTCACCAACACCCAGTTCACTCAGGAAAGTAGCCGCATCACTGTCGGCCGTATAACCACCCATCTCACCAAACTCACCTTCCAGTTCGCCCGCACGCATACCATCTTCTTCCGTAAAATCCTCCAGCGCATAAATCGCTTCGCGTTCCTTCATGACCTTCCAGAGGGTGCTGTGTCCCATCATCACCGTGTTCAGTACGGTCTGCTCATCAAACTCAAACTGGTTCTGTTTCAAGATGGCCATCCTTTCACCCGGGGTGATCACCACCGTTCCCTTATTGGGTTCGATTTCGCCACTCAGGATTTTCAGGAACGTACTTTTCCCTGCACCATTGGCGCCGATCACACCATAACAGTTGCCTTTGGTGAAGTTGACATTTACATCCTCGAACAATACCCGCTTGCCATAGGCGAGCTTGAGGTCTTTTACACTGATCATTTTTTGCTGGATTGAGGCCGCAAAGGTAAGGATTTACGGGCAGGGAACCAATGGCGGAAGCAAGAGTCCGCCGCAAAAAAAATCCCTTCCGCGGGTTGTGCGGAAGGGATTTCCTATCAGCTGCTGCGGGTCTAGTGTATTAGCACTTTGGACTCGCTGAGTTTTTTACCATTGGTGTCACCGATCACGATGTAGTACACGCCCCTGCCCTTGCCGGAGAGATTGATATTGCTCAGCGTGTAAGGACCGGCGATACTGAGCACGCCATTGTACACCTGCAAACCTTTCGAATCGAAGATGGTGATGGTCTGCCTGCCGGCCGTCCCCGCTGAGTTATAATAAGACACGGTAAACTGTCCCGTGCTCGGGTTCGGGAAAATAAACAGGCGGGTGCTCGGGGTGGTGGTAATTGCCAGCGGGGCCGACTGGTTGTTGCAACCGGTCACCTGGTTGACGATCCGGACCAGGTAATTGCCTGTTGACACCGAGTCTACCAGGTAGGTAATACCATTTACCCCCGGCAGCAACTGGTCATCGCGGAACCAGGTAATATCAAAGCCCGTTGGAGCAGGGTTGATTGCGGCCGTCAGTGTGGTACTTTGGCCTGGCAGCAATACCGTCAGTGGTGCTGCACTCAGGTCCACTGTAGGTCTTGCATTTACCGTAAGGGCTGCACCGGTACTGAACACCGGTGTGTTACAGGTAGCATTGGAAGCTGCGATGCGGTACAGGTTTCCATTCAGTGAATTTGTCACATTGGTCAGGGTAAGTGTGCTGGTGCCCGTACCGCTGTAAACACCGCCATCGGCCAGGTCGGTATAGGTAGTGCCATTGGTACTGACCTGCCATTTATAGATAACCGTAGCCGTACCGGAAGCGGCAGCTGTAAAGCTGACATTGCCGGTTTCGCAGATTACTTTGGCGGTTGGGTTACCTGCCGCGCTGATTACCGGTGGGCTGACCACGGTAAGGGTGGCCGCACCCGATACGGCATTCGGGGTGCATCCGCCGGTAATGGTAACGCGGTACCGGTTGCCACTGAGCGAAGGCTGGATATTTGAAATGCTGTATGTGCTGGATGAATTTGCTCCCGGTGCGTTTGCATAACTGGTGCCGTCGGTGCTCACCTGCCATAGATAGGTCAGCGGCGCTCCGGTTGCGGCCACAGAGAACGTGGCGGCAGAACCGATACAGAGAGTGGACGATGCCGGCTGGGTAGTGATCAGTGGCGCGCAGGCAGGCACGATAATCTGGAAGTTGACATCATTGATATCAAAGAAGATATTGCCCACTGACTCGATTTTGATGCGGGCGGTGTTGCTGAGTCCTGATGGAATAGTGATCAGCTGGCTGCCGTCGTTGGGTGTGGCTGCTGCGAGTGTAACCGGGAAGGTCTGTCCCCCGTCACGCGAGAGCAAGATGTTGACCTGTGCGCAGCTTACGGGTGCCGCATCACTGCCTGCGACATTCCAGGTGATGGTCTGGGTGGACAATTCTTCCATAGTCACGGCGATATTGGCCGTTGTCACGCGGAATGGACCAGTGGCACTGTGGAACTGCACGCTGGCTTCATCAAAACTATTGGCCGCGCCACCTGCGCGGTTATCGCGCGTGGTCAGGCGGAAAGTGAGTGTGCGGCCGACTGACGGGAGGCGTTCCCATGTATCGGTGTTGGTGCCATCCAGGATATGGGCCAGCGCGGGGAATGTGCGGACCGGGTTAGTGGAAGGCCTGAATGAACGGAACAGGGAACCGGTGGATGAAGTAGTCGGGAAGGCAGGTGTAGACGCAGTCGCGCGGGTGTTCTGTTCCCAGGTATACGTCAGGTTATCGTTGTTTGCATCGGTAGCACTGCCCGTGAGTGTAAACGGCGTGGAATGCGGGATGACATAGTCTGCACCTGCGTCAGTCACTGGTGCGGTATTACCGGTATTGGTCTCTACAGGGCAGAAACTGCCATTACCGGTTTTGATATAGTCGGTGACCTGCTGGATACTGATGGCATTGAAATAATCGTCGCTGTGTTCCTGTACATTCGAATTGGTGATACCGGCATAGCCCATGATGGTTGATCCTGATCCTGGTTCGGTCTGGGCAAGGGTGTTTTCGTAGGAAAAAGAAAAGGTATGGTTCGCACCAAGCTGGTGACCCATTTCATGCACGAGGTAGTCCACTACAAAATATTCAGTCTGTGCCAGTGCGGTATAGGATGTAAAGGCGCTGCCTTTGCGGCCGCTGACACACACGCAACCGATAAAACCGGCATTGCCATTGTCGGATGCGCGGTTCACCACGTGACCGATATCATAATTGCCATCACCGATGCGTGTATCGCAGATATTCTGGGTGATGGTGTTGAGGTTTCCGCTTGCCCACGGATTGTCGGCCGAGCTGACCGAGATCACGAGGTCATTGTTGGCCACCAGTTCCAGACGGAGTGCAAAGTCGCGCTCAAAAATGGCATTGGCGCGGGTGATCTGGGTAACCTGCGCCGCAATGACTTTGGCTTTTTTCTGGGCGTCGGTAGTCTCGGTTCCATCAAGGAAAAAGGTGGAGAAACTCAGTGATGCACAGAGGGCCAGTTTATAGGTGCGGAGTTTTCCATCGTCGGCACTGCCAGCTTTACCGGCAGTGTTCGCAGATGTGGCCGTCAGCCCTTCAGGCGTCTCACAGCGGAACAGGCTTTTTTCATCGAGGTCCCTGCGGGAAACGACCCTATACAATTTACCGGAGCGTGGACCTGCCGGATCGATATACACGGTTTCGTTATCAGGGGACAGGATCATGCCGTGCACACCCTGCGGGGTCACGTCAAAACGGATGGTCACCGAAGGGTCTTTGATACTGCGACCCGAATAGGAATTGATCCCCGGGAATTTTGCAGCCAGCACCGGGTTCATCACCGGGGCATCCACCACACGGAACTCTTCAATGCGGCCATCGGTATAGGGAAATGAAACCGTAAATCCGGACCGCGATACGCTGGTTGTTTTTTCCGACGGGGCACCTGCCATCCTGTTACGGAATCCGGATTCCTCGAGACGATAGAGCTGGTATGCAGCCGGACGGGTACGGCCGGTAAAAAGATCCTGGCTGGCAGCAGATTCCTGCACCCGGGTCCAGGGACTGGTAAGCTGGGCGGAAGTGCTATAGCCCGCCATGAGGGCGGACAGGATCAAAGGGTAGATTTTTCTCATAACCACAATTAGCTGTTTGTTGAATAGGTACTAAATGTATTGATATTTCGAAGGCAGGCAAAAAAAATCCCGCCCCTGGCCTGGGCCGGGACGGGATGATTTGTATGGTCGGGAAAACCCTTAGTAACCCATGCCACCCATATCCGGTGCGCCATGTGAATGAGGGGCTTCTTCCTTTTTAGGTTTGTCAGCGATAACACACTCGGTAGTCAGGAGCATACCGGCGATTGACGCAGCATTCTCAAGGGCTACACGGCTCACCTTGGTTGGATCGATTACACCAGCCTTGAAGAGGTTTTCGTATACTTCAGTGCGGGCATTGAAACCGAAATCAGCCTTGCCTTCCTTGATACGCTGTACCACGATAGAACCGTCGATACCTGCATTTGAAGTCAGGGTGCGCATTGGTTCTTCCAGTGCACGGCGTACAATCTGCATACCGGTCTGCTCGTCTGCGATCTGGCCACGGACTTTTGCATCGAGGCTTTCGATAGCGCGGATGTAAGCAACACCACCACCAGGTACGATACCTTCTTCAACCGCAGCGCGGGTTGCATGAAGTGCATCATCCACACGGTCTTTTTTCTCTTTCATTTCCACTTCAGTGGCAGCACCTACATACAGTACGGCTACACCGCCTGCAAGTTTGGCCAGGCGCTCCTGCAGTTTTTCCCTGTCATAATCAGACGTGGTATTTTCAACCTGCGCCTTGATCTGGTTAACCCGTGCAGTGATATCTTTCTTCTGTCCTTTGCCACCTACCACAGTAGTGTTGTCTTTATCGATCGTTACTGAAGAAGCCTGGCCGAGTTTGGTGAGGTCAGCATCTTCCAGTTTGAATCCGAGCTCTTCGCTGATCACGGTACCTGCGGTCAGGATCGCGATATCGTTGAGCATTTCCTTACGACGGTCACCAAAGCCAGGAGCTTTTACAGCAGCCACTTTGATAGTACCACGCAGTTTGTTCACCACGAGGGTTGCCAGCGCTTCACCTTCGAGGTCTTCAGCGATGATCACCAGCGGGCGGCCACTTTGTGCCACTTTCTCCAGGATATGAAGGATGTCCTTCATCGCAGAGATTTTTTTATCGTAAATCAGGATGTATGGATTCTGGAGTTCAGCTTCCATTTTCTCGCTGTTTGTAACGAAATACGGGGAGATGTATCCGCGGTCAAACTGCATACCTTCCACCACATCCACTGTGGTATCGGTGCCTTTTGCTTCTTCAACGGTGATGACACCTTCCTTACCAACTTTTGCAAACGCTTCTGCAATCAGCTTACCGATTGTTTCGTCGTTGTTCGCAGAGATGGTAGCTACCTGCTGGATCTTTTTCGCATCGCTTCCAACAGTCTGGCTCTGTGAGCGGAGGTTCTCAACAACCAGCGTCACCGCTTTGTCGATACCACGTTTCAGGTCCATCGGGTTTGCTCCTGCGGCAACCATTTTCAGTCCTTCGGAAATGATGCTCTGTGCAAGTACGGTAGCGGTAGTGGTACCATCACCGGCGATATCCGCGGTTTTGCTGGCTACTTCCTTTACCATCTGTGCACCCATATTCTCGATCGGGTCTTCCAGCTCAATTTCCTTGGCCACGGTCACACCATCCTTGGTTACTGCCGGTGCACCGAATTTCTTTTCGATAACCACGTTGCGGCCTTTAGGACCGAGGGTTACCTTAACCGCGTTTGACAGGATGTCAACACCACGTTTCATTTTATTTCTTGCTTCAATATCGAAGAAGATCTGTTTTGCCATGATACTTTGTATTTAAATAAATCAGGTAATGATTGTAATGCGGTACTTGGGAACAATTAAACGATAGCGAGGATATCTGATTCACGCATGATCAGGTATTCCTGCCCTTCGATCTGGATTTCAGTACCGGCATATTTGCCATATAAAACAGTGTCGCCGCTTTTTACGGTTACGGGTTCGTCTTTTTTACCAGGACCCGCAGCCACTACGATACCACGCTGGGGCTTTTCTTTAGCCGTATCGGGGATGATGATTCCGCCGGCGGATTTCTCCTCAGCAGCCGCAGCCTTGATGATTACCCTGTCATGGAGGGGGGTAACATTGACTTTTTGTGCAGCGCTCTTTGAACTTGCCATAATTGTATAAGTTTTTTGTTGGTGAATTTGATTGTCCAGGCCGGATGACCGGCTTTGAAATTCAGGACGGCAAAGCTACACGAATAATATGCCACCTGAACAAAGCCGGAAAAAATTTCAGTTCCTGTCAGTCCTTCCGCCGTTACAGGTCAGTCCGGGAGCATTTTTATGGCAATTTGTCCATATTTCCGTTTTTGTGAAATCGGTATTATCTTGACGCCGATCCACTACCGTGCTATGAAAAAAACCGCCCTCCTGCTCCTGCTGGTTACCTGCCATGCAGTCAATACCTGGTCACAGGCCATGTATAAAGTTCCCCTGTCGGAAAAGTCCGCTGCCGCTTCCCTGATTTTTGAGGGTACGGTAGAGTCATCGCTTTCTTACTGGAATGATTCCCATACCATGATCTATACGGTGCACCAGGTGCGTCCTTCGAGGGTATTCAAAGGGCAGGCAGACCGCGGGTCCGTGGAAGTGATGACGATTGGCGGCCAGGTGGAAAACTTTTTTATTACGGCGAGTGAGCTGCTTACCCTCGAAAAGGGCCAGACGGGTGTGTTTTTCTGCCGCCCCAATCCTTCGGGCCTCCGGTCTGCCGGCAGCGGCCGGGTGATCATGGACATTTATGCCAGCGCGCAGGGTTTCCTGAAATACGACCTGGCGACGGGCAGGGCCTCCGCCCCCTTCGAGCAGTCGAGGGATATCGAATCGGCGCTCTATCCGGATCTTGAAAAAATCAGCGGTCGCAGTTCGGTGCAGGTGGATCCTTCGTTCCGCCTTTCAGCTTACCGGTCAGCCGTTGCGGGGAAAGTCATGGCCCCTGCCATCAGCAGCTTTTCACCGGCCACTGTAATTGCCGGTAAGTTTTCCGATGCAGCAAACAATACCCTGACCATCAACGGCACCGGTTTTGGCAGCCCGGGTGGTTCGGCCCGCGTGGCATTTGATGACGCAGACGACGGTGCCGGCGGCACTCCCTACATTGTCAGTTCCACCAGCGATCTCGTCAGCAGCTGGACCGACACGCAGGTCATACTG
>SEAD01000018.1 GCA_004173355.1 Chitinophagaceae bacterium
CTTCCGGTATCGACCGGAACTAACAACTATTGTTTAACGCTGTTAAATTTCTATTTAATGTCAGCAAAAATCCGACTTCAACGTCACGGGTCTAAAAAAAGACCTTTCTACTTCATCGTTATCGCCGACGCACGTGCTCCACGTGACGGTAAATTCATCCAGAAATTAGGTACTTACAACCCCCTGACCGTTCCTGCTACCATCCAGCTGGATCGCCAGAAAGCCCTCGAGTGGCTGAGCAAAGGTGCTACACCAACCGATACGGTTCGTCGCATCCTGAGCTTCAAAGGTGTATTATACCTGAAACACCTTCTCCGCGGTGTCGGACTTGGTCTTTTTGATGATGCTACTGCCATGGAGAAATTCACGAAGTGGAGCGCAGAACATGAAGCGCAGATCAAAAAACGCCAGGAAGATGCTTACCGCCAGAAGCGCAGCCGTCGTCCGATGGGTCGCAGGCCGGAATCACGCCCTCAGCAGAGCGAAGGTGGTGACCAGGGATAAATCGTCCTTAAACTCTTTTTTTCAAGGCCACTATCTGCGATAGTGGCCTTTTTTATTCTTTCATGAAATGGAATACTACAGACTCGGAAAACTTGCGGCTTCATTCGGACTGAAAGGGGAAATGATCCTGACCCATTACCTGGGCAAAAAATCATCGCTCAAAGGCCTGCAGGCCGTTTTCACCGAAGAAAAAACCAACTCCTTCCTGCCCTGGTTTATCGAAGAAACCAGGATAAAATCAGAGGAAGAAACCTATATCAAACTGGAAGGGGTGGACACAAAGGAATCCACCATGAGGCTGGTCCGTAAAGAACTCTGGATCCCCGAAGCGGAGTTTAAGAAAATGGCCGCAAAATCAGCACCCGTAAGCCTCCTGGGTTATACGATCTTCAACGGGAAAGATGAACTCGGCGAAATACTTGAGATCATCGAACAACCACACCAGGTACTTTGTCGTATCGAAGTAACAGGCCGCGAAGTGCTGATTCCCCTGCATGAGGAAACACTCGAAAAAGTGGATCATAAAAAGAAAAAAGTAGTGACCGTACTACCCGACGGCCTCCTGGAAATATACCTTGGATGAACAACTGAAACATATCGCCCACTTTGATCTCGACTCCTTTTTTGTATCGGTTGAAATCATCAACAACCCCTCGCTGAAAGGCAAACCCGTACTGGTGGGTGGCTACGAACGCGGAGTGGTGGCGGCATGCAGTTACGAGGCCCGGAAATTCGGTATCCATTCGGCCATGCCGATGAAAAAAGCAAAACAGCTTTGCCCGCAGGCCATCATCACCAACAGCAGCCGGGGCGAATACAGCAAATACTCGCGCTGGGTCACCGATATCATCGCATCCAAAGTCCCACTGTTTGAAAAGGCATCCATCGATGAATTTTATATCGATCTCAGCGGCATGGATAAATTCTTTGGTGTGACGCAGTATGCCAAAGACCTGCGCACACTGATCACAAAGGAAACCGGACTGCCCATTTCCTGCGGTCTCGCCTCTGCCCGCTTCATCGCCAAAATGGCCACGAACGAAGCCAAACCAAATGGATTCCTGCAGGTGCTGCATGGACGTGAAACCGATTTCCTCTGGCCCATGGGTATTGAAAAAATAAACGGGGTAGGCAAACAGACCGAACAGTCACTGAAAAATTTTGGCATCTATACCATCGAGGATATCGCGCGCACACCGATCGAACTCATGGAACGGTATGCCGGCAAATGGGGGCACGACCTCTGGCACAAAGCACACGGACGTGGCAGCACGGAGATCGCTACGGACTGGGAACAGAAAAGCATCAGCCACGAAAACACGTTCCACGAAAACTCTACCGATACTGCCTTCCTCCACCAGGAACTCGTGCGCCTCACAGAGAAAACCGCCTTCTCCCTGCGGGAAGACGAAAAACTGGCGGGATGCCTCACAGTGAAAGTGAGGTACGGGGATTTTGAAACCGTATCGCGGCAGGAAACCATCGATTATACCGCACTTGATGATGTACTCAACGCAAAAGTCAAGGACCTGTTTAATAAAGTCTGGCAGAAAGGCCGCCCCGTGCGGCTCCTGGGCGTCCGGCTTTCACAGTTCATCCCCTTCACCATGCAGATGAGCCTGTTTGGAAACAAGGTGGAAAAACTGAATCTCTATAAAGCCATGGATGAAATCAAGGAACGCTTTGGTGTAAAATCAGTAACCAAAGCCGTGAGCATCAAAAAAGAAAAAGAAGAATGACCGGGCATACCTGCCGGTAACAAAGACCATTAAACAATGAATACCCCTCAGCACCCGCCGCGGCAAAGCCTTATCATTGCAGCATTCGCAGCCATCTACCTGATCTGGGGTTCTACATTTATTGCGGTGCTGATTGCCATCCGCGATATCCCGCCCTTCCTCATGGGTGGCATCCGGTTCACAACAGCGGGTATCATCCTTTTCATTTATGCCAGGGTGAAAAAACATTCCGTGCCGCCACCAAAAGACAGCGCACGTATCGCCCTTACCGGTGTGATGACGCTCTTCTTCGGCACCGGCGCAGTGGCATTCGTGGAGCAATACATCAGCAGCGGATTCGCGGCCATCGTTGTGGCCACGGTCCCGATCTGGTTTATCCTGCTCGACAAACGCCAGTGGGTGGCCAACTTTTCCAACAAATGGATCGTGGCCGGGCTGCTGATCGGGTTCATCGGCGTACTCACCCTTTTTGCAGATAAAAACTCCCTCGACTTCTCCGGCGATCCCATGAAAATCTGGAGCGTATTCATCCTGCTGGCCGGTACCATGTGCTGGGCTATCGGTTCACTCTATTCCAAATACGCGGTCCTCAGTGGCAGCACGCTGATGAAAGCCTCCATCCAGATGATCGGGGCGGGACTGGTCTCGCTGTCGGCAGGTTTCCTGTATGGCGAACACCATCATTTCACAATCAGCCAGGTCACCCGCGACTCCCTGTTTGCCCTGCTCTACCTGATATTTATCGGTTCACTGATCGGATATATCGCTTACTTCTGGCTCCTGTCGGTCCGCTCACCGGCCATCGTGGGCACCTATGCCTATGTGAATCCGGTAGTGGCCGTATTCCTCGGCTGGCTTATTGCCGGGGAAACCATATCCGGCCAGCAGGTGATCGCACTCACGGTAATTGTGTCGGGTGTGGTGCTGGTCACTTTCTCCAAAAAGAAAAAACAAAAGGTATCTTCGCATTTTCCCAACACTCAAAATGACGGCTATGCAAACCTGGAAAGATTATCAGGAAAAAAATAAGGACCGCTTCCTCAATGAAATGCTCGACCTGCTGCGCATCCCCTCCATCAGCGCGAAATCAGAGCACAAGGGCGATATGGTGAAATGTGCCGAAGCAGTACGGAAAAGCCTGCTCGATTCAGGGTGTGATAAAGCCGAAGTAATGGCCACCGATGGCTACCCTGTAGTGTATGGTGAAAAAATCACCGATCCTTCCAAACCCACCGTATTGGTATACGGACACTATGATGTACAACCTGCCGAACCACTCGAACTCTGGCACAGCGGCCCGTTTGAACCCGTCATAAAAGACGGTAAGGTATTCGCCCGTGGTTCCGCAGATGACAAGGGACAGTTCTACATGCATGTGAAAGCACTGGAAGTGCTGGTGAAAACCAACAGCATGACAACCAATATCAAATTCCTGATTGAAGGCGAAGAGGAAATCGGTTCCCCCAACCTCGGCAAATTCGTGGCTGAAAATAAAGAACTGCTCAAAGCCGATGTGATCCTGATCAGCGACAGCTCGATGCTGAGCATGGAAAACCCTTCACTGGATACCGGTGTACGCGGACTGAGTTATATCCAGGTGGAAGTAACCGGTGCCAACCGTGACCTGCACAGCGGAACCTATGGCGGTGCAGTGGCCAACCCGATCACCATCCTCGCAAAAATGATCGCATCCTGCCATGATGAAAACAACCATATCACCATCCCCGGTTTTTATGATGATGTAGCCGTGGCCACAAAGGAAGAACGCGAGTTGCTGAATAAAGCACCCTATGATGAAAAGGAATACTCCGACGAACTCGGCGTGAAGGAACTCTGGGGTGAAAAAGGATATACCACCTACGAACGTACCGGCATCCGCCCGACACTTGAGGTCAACGGGATCTGGGGCGGTTATACCGGCGAAGGCGCCAAAACGGTGTTGCCATCAAAGGCATACGCAAAAATTTCCGCACGCCTGGTACCCAACCAGTCATCCGACAAAATCACGGAAAAACTGCTGGAGTACTTCAAGTCAATTGCACCGGCATCCGTCACCGTGGAGGCAGAACTGCACCATGGCGGCGAACCCTACATGACACCAATCGACAGCAAGGGTTACCTCTCGGCAGCGAAAGCAGTGGAACAGACGTTTGGCAAGGCACCCATCCCCGTTCGCGGCGGTGGCAGTATCCCGATCTGTTCAATACTCGAAAAGGAACTGGGCATCAAAATCGTGTTCATGGGCTTTGGCCTCGACAACGATAACCTGCATAGCCCGAATGAAAAATACAATCTGGAGAACTATTACAAGGGCATCGAAACAATCCCCTATTTCCATAAGTTCTTCGCGGAATAACCGGTGAAGCTTACTTCGCCGTACCATAAAAGGAAGGTGCATGAAAGAGAAATTGCGGCTGGACAAATATCTCTGGGCCATACGGCTTTTTAAAACCCGTTCGCAGGCAGCAGATGCCTGCGATTCGGGAAAGGTAAAACATGATGGCAGCCAGGCAAAGCCATCCAGGGCGGTTGTGCTGGGTGATGAATACGAAGTAAAAACCGAAGCCAAACGCTGGCGTATCAAGGTAACCGGGTTGCTGGAAAAAAGGGTGGCCTTCCCGGAAGCCATCCAGCACTACGATGATATCACCCCGGAGGAAGAAGTGGAACGGATCCAGTTCCAGTCAGCAAGTTTCCACACCGGAAAACGCCAGAGCAAAATCGGAAGGCCGACCAAAAAAGAACGACGCGACCTCGATGGGTTCATGGAATGAAAAAAACAACCACCATACATATCCTGGTGCTGGCGGTGATGACCTGCCTCGCAGCGGGCTGTACAAAAAGCAGCGATGCCGATGCGGACAGGGAGAACCCCGTGGTCACACTTACCTCGCTGTCGGACGGGCAGGTATTTACCGGTGCACAAACCATCAATATCACCGGCAGCGTTACCGACAACCGGTACATCAAGGAGATCCATATTGAAATTTCCAGTCTTGATACCGGCGAGGAATACCTGCATGTACACATCCATCCGGCCGCCGCATCCTACAACTACGACCAGCCTTACCTGCTTACCGCAGGCAGGAATTATAAAATACGCGTGATCGCTGATGATGCCCAATCCAACTCATCCGTGCGGAGCGTCAATATCAGCTGCATCCCGTAATAATTTTTTTACCAATGGTTATTGATATCCTGACTGTACAGCCTGACCTGCTCAACAGTCCCTTCGAACATAGCATCATGAAAAGGGCGCAGCAGAAAAACCTGCTGAACATCCGCGTGCACCAGCTGCGCAAATGGGCGGTGAATGAATACGGGATGGTGGATGATTACCAGTTTGGCGGTGGCGCGGGAATGGTGATGATGTGTGAACCACTTGTCAAAGCCATTGAAGAACTTTCAGCCGAAGCGCCATACGACGAAATCATCTTCCTGACACCGGACGGCAAAACACTCAACCAGCAGACCTCCAACAGCCTCTCGCTGAAAGGCAGGCTGCTGCTCATCTGTGGCCATTATAAAGGGATTGATGAACGCATCCGTGAACACTTTGTCACCATGGAAATTTCCATCGGCGACTATGTGCTGAGCGGTGGCGAACTGGCCGCAGCCGTACTCGTGGACAGCATCGGACGCCTGCTGCCCGGCGTGCTGGGCGACGAGACATCTGCACTCTTTGATTCCTTCCAGGACAACCTGCTGGCACCACCCGTGTACACCAGACCGGTGGAATACAGGGGATGGACCGTACCATCCGTACTCATGAGCGGCGACCACCGCAAAATTGACGAGTGGAGGCACGACCAGGCACTGGAACGCACGAGACAAAGACGACCCGACCTGCTGGACGAATGATCATCCGAAAACCAATACCAGGCAATAGTATGCAAGGATCATGGCTACATTGATTACAAAGGTTTTCATCATAAGCTGGATTTAGAACCCTCAGGGCAAAAGCACTGCCAAAGCGTGCCAGGAAGCATTCAAAAACACGCATTTTCAGGTTTTACTTCGTGATCACACGCCGCGCCCGGTGGAACACCCCGGCTTTTCCCCGGACCAGTCCGGGTATTTTCACCTTTGGCGAGTCCGTTTTACAGTGAATGAATTAAGTTTACAACATGCCGACAATCTCAATCAAAGCCAGGCTGGCTGATGCTTTCGCACGCCGGACCTACCCCGCGGAAATCACCATCAGCAACGGACGCATCAGCCAGATCACTGAACTGACCAGCACCGGTGATACAGTGCTTCCTTATATCCTTCCGGGCTTTACCGACAGCCATGTGCATATTGAAAGTTCCATGCTGGTGCCATCGGAGTTTGCAAAAATGGCGGTGGTACACGGTACCGTGGCAACCGTGAGTGACCCGCATGAGATCGCAAATGTGTGCGGACCTGCAGGGGTGGAGTTCATGATCGAAAATGGCAGGACCGTTCCATTCAAATTCAATTTCGGTGCCCCGAGCTGTGTACCTGCAACGACATTTGAAACGGCCGGCGCCACCCTCGATGCAAAACAGGTGGCCAGCCTGCTGGCCCGCCCTGAAATAAAATACCTCAGCGAAATGATGAACTTCCCGGGTGTGCTTTTCAGGGATCCGGAGGTAATGGAAAAAATTGCTGCTGCACATGCCCTGGGAAAACCGGTAGACGGTCATGCACCCGGGCTTCGTGGCCTCGATGCACAAACTTATATCGATGCCGGTATCAGCACCGATCATGAATGTTTTACGGCGGAAGAGGCACTCGACAAACTGGACCGTGGTATGAAAATCCTGATCCGTGAAGGAAGTGCGGCAAGGAACTTTGATGCACTGATCGGGCTGCTGGCTGATCATGAAGATCATATCATGTTCTGCAGTGATGACAAACACCCGGACAGCCTGCTGCTCGGGCATATCGACCAGCTCTGCGCAAGGGCCGCGGCCAGGGGCATAAATGTTTACAGCATCATCCGTGCTGCCTGTATCAATCCGGTGCTGCATTACAAGCTGGATGTAGGACTGTTACGGACCGGTGATCCTGCCGATTTTATTTTGGTGGATGATCTCACCGGATTCAGGGTACGGGAGACCTGGATCAATGGGGAAAAAGTGGCGGCCAATGGCCGGTCGCTGATCAGCACCACACCCGCCGGCACCATCAACCAGTTTGACTGCCAGCCCATCCATCCTTCACATATTACTTTCCTTGTGCCGGATACGGATACCATACCCGTGATAGAAGCACTCGATGGACAACTCATAACCACCCGGGGGTCCCAGGCGGTGAGCGACCTGCTGCATACCAACGGAAGGGAACTGGTCAGCAACACCGCTGCAGATGTGTTGAAAATTATTGTGGTGAACCGCTACAAACCCTCTGCTGTTGCAGTGGCCTTTATCCGCAACTTCGGATTGCAGGCTGGTGCACTGGCTTCGTCAGTTGCACATGACAGCCACAATATCGTGGCAGTGGGAGCAGATGATGGCAGTCTCTGCCGCGCGGTGAACCTGGTGATTGAGGCAACCGGTGGCGTAAGTGCGGTGTATGGCGACCGCGAAGAGATTGTGGCCTTACCCGTGGCCGGACTCATGAGTAATGCACCCGGACCGGATGTGGCAGCAGCCTACACCTCTATCGACAGGCTCTCAAAAGAAATGGGAAGCCGTCTCGGCTCCCCATTTATGACTTTGTCGTTTATGGCTTTGCTGGTCATTCCCCATCTCAAACTCAGCGATCTTGGTTTGTTTGACGGCGACAGGTTTCAGCTGCTGGATTAATGCTGCCCGCAGCTGCAGGTTTCCGCATCTGCCCCTGCCTGGTCATGCCAGGGGAAACTCGTTGCGTTTTTCGTGAGTTCCCAGTAGAAGCGGCCACGTGTTTTTGATACGTTGCCTTTTTCATCCATGGTTTCCGAATCATAGAGCCGGCCGTTGACCATCGTGTAACGGATTGATTCGGTATTCCGGATATTTTCCAGCGGGTTCTGATCCAGGACCAGCAGGTCGGCGAACTTACCCACTTCAAGACTGCCGATCTGTGTATCCAGGCCCAGGGTTTTGGCGGGATTGATGGTGGCTGTACGTAAAGCCTGCAATGGAGTCATGCCCCCCTGCGACATCATCCAGATTTCCCAATGCGCACCAATGCCCTGGATCTGTCCGTGTGCACCCATATTGACCAGCACACCGGCATCAGCAAGGCGTTTGGCTGTTTTTGCCACCAGGAAATGACCGTTTTCATACTCTTCTTCCGGCAGCATGGTGCGGTGACGGCTGCGCGTATCAATCACACTGCGGGGTGTAAAGCGCAGCAGGCGTTCCTTTTCCCACACATTGGTATGCTGGTACCAGTAGTACTCGCCACTCACTGCACCATAACTCACGATCAGGGTGGGTGTATAAGCCGTGCCGGCATTTTTCCATAACTGGATCACATCATCGTTCACCGATACCACCGGCAGGTTATGTTCTACCGTAGTGTGTCCGTCAAGCACCATGCTGATATTGGTAAAAAAAGTTGATCCGCCCTCGGGTACTACTTCCATCTTTAATTCCCTTGCTGCTTCAATAACCATCTGCCGCTGTTCACGGCGGGGCTGGTTATAACTTTTTACGGAGAAGGCACCAAAGGCTTTGGTGCGGCGTAATGCACTCCTGGCATCATCCAGTGAATTGATCACCGCCTTGAAATCGCCATCCGCGCCATAGAGGATAGTACCGGTGGAAAATACCCGCGGACCGGTGATCAGTCCCGCCCGTACCATTTCAGCCTGGGCAAAAACCGTTTCGCTGTTTGCCGATGGATCGTGCATGGTAGTAACACCATACGCCAGGTTGGCAAAATAAGGCCAGTGCTTCTGTGGCAATACCCCACCGCGGAAATGCCCGCCATGTGCGTGTGCATCAATAAAACCGGGAATGATGGTTTGCCCCTTGCAGTCGATTGTTTGTGCCCCTGCCGGGATCGTCACCGAGCCCGCAGCACCTACTGCCCTGATAATATTATTCTCCACCACCAGTGTGCCGCCTTCAATCACCTCATCCCCTTTCATGGTTACAATACGTGCGTTGGTGAAAACGATAACGCCACCGGGTTTATCTGTTTTTGCCTTAAGGCCGATCGTGGTGCCTGTTTCAGGCACCTTGAATAACGAATCAGGTGTATTGGCTATAAACCCGAAACGATCCTGCAGCCTGATGGTATAATACTGGTCACCCTGGGTATAAAATAATTGCTGGTTATCGCTGCTCCAGTGAAGGTTGAATCCTGCGTCACGCGATACCACTTTGACGGGGAAATCGGCCGTGCTGCTGCCGATATCGATCGTTTTACCCGTTTTCGGGAAAGCTGCTATATACACTTTATGGAGGTCAATAAACGCCACCCATTTTTCATCCGGTGACACGGTGAACTGGCTGCCATAAGTGCTCTTCAGGTGCGTGCGTTCATCACTGCCATCCGGCTTGCAGCTTGCGTAACCGTGATTCAGTCCGCCACCCGTCTGGTAATAAATCCGGTCGCCGGCTGCATTGAAATGTGGCTCGTCGCCACCCGCGCGTACAAAAGTTGCACTGCCCCCTGCAACCGGCATGGTATAAATCCCCGGTTGGGCCGTATGTGCTTCACCCAGTGCATCACTGCCGCCTTCCATCCGGAAGATAATGGATTTGCCGTCAGGCGAAAACGCAGGCTGGCGATAGATCCCTGGTTTCTGGCTGACCTTTACAGGTTTGGCGGCCCCCGATGTATTTACCTTGTAAATGGCACCGGACGCTGAGTCATTCCAGGTGGTATAGATCATCCATTTACCGTCAGGTGAAAAAGCCGGTTCGCTTTCGAAGTTGGTAAATGGATAGTTTTTGTCGCTGGTGATTCGCACCGGGTTGCCGGAGGGCAGTTCTTTTTTCCAGATCGAGCCGAGTGCATTAAAGACGAGTGTCTTCCGGTCCGGGGATGTCACGGCCTGGCGGATCACATTCACCGTGAATTCATCCTGTCCGAAGTCCTGCGTGAAGCGCACCACATCCGTGACCTGCTGGCTGACGTTACAGGTAAAGGGAATTTCTGTTGACTGGTTGACGCGGTTAATATCAATACGGTTGATTTTACCCTGGCTCCAGATGATGATGCCTTTGTTGTCGGGTGTCCATGCATAACCCGGATAGAGTCCGAACACACTCCATGATTCCTGCTGGTCCTTGCTGAGTTTGTCGTATACCGGCCATTCCTCACCGGTTTCAAGATCACGGATAAACAGGACAGTCTGTGTACGCACCCGTTTCACAAATGAAAGCAGTTTGCCATCACGTGAAAGCTGCGGACGTACCGCGCCACCCGGACCACCGGTCACGTTATCGATTTTGCCGGTATTACGGTCGAGCCTGCGGATAATAAAAATCTGGTTGTTCGGGTCCTTGTTGTACTGGAAGAAACCACCGGGATACATGTCCTCGCTGAAGTAGAGGTACTGCCCATCGGGACTCAGCACCGGTTCGTTCACATCCTGCTGGTCATTCTTGCGGGTGGTGAGCTGCAGTCCGCCCCCGCCACTCGTATGGTACATCCACATTTCACCGGCACCCAGCGAGCGGGTGGAAGTAAAATGTTTGCGGGCCACAATGTATTGCCCGTCCGGTGACCAGGCCGCGTTATTCAGCAAACGGAAATTCTCTTTTGTTACCTGTCTTGGTTTGCTGCCATCGCTTTCCATCACCCAGATATTGTCGCCACCCCCTGCATCGGAGGTATAGAGGATCTGTTTGCCATCGGGGCTGAAGCGAGGCTGTACTTCAAAGGCCCTGCCTCCGCGAAGCAGTTTTGCCTCGCCACCTCCCGCAGGGATGCTGTAAATATCCCCCAGCAGGTCGAAGAGGATCGTACTGCCATCGGGTGAAAGGTCGAGGTTCATCCAGGTGCCTTCATTCACAGTAAAAGAAACAGTCTTGGATGGCCCGCCGGGATTGCTCACATCCCATTTTTTTTCAGCCTGGGCCTGGGCATTTGCAGCAACGAAACCTAGAAGCAGCACGGGTAATACGTATCGGGTCATCTGTGTTATTTTTTGGGCCGGGAAGATAATCAAATCCCCGCTGACCCCTTCCATTCCCCCGTTCACCGAGAATTCCGGTTGAATGGGCTACGACCAGTTGGCGCAAGCCCTTCCCTGCCCTAGTTTTACTGAAAATAACAAACACCATGAACGATAGCAGACAACAGAGGCGGGAACAGTGGATGAACAACTGGCACCACGACCAGGGCAACAGCCACCTGTGGACCGGTCTCTTTATACTGGTGATTGGTGGTATCGCCCTGGCAAAAAGTTTCGGGGCCCCTGTGCCGAAATGGTTATTCAGCTGGCAGATGCTGCTCATCGCAATCGGTCTTTTTACCGGTATCAAGAAAAAATTCAGTGACGGTGGCTGGTTCATCCCGATCATCGTTGGTGGTGCCTTCCTGGTGAATGACTATGTAATGCTCGGTGATTTGCGTAAGCATATCTGGCCGGTAGTGCTGATTGTGGTCGGACTTGTGTTTATCCTCCGTCCCAAAAAAAAACGGCCGGTGGTTTTTCCTGCCACGGGAGAAGCCGGTTCGGATGCACAGCTCAGCCAGCAGCTGGAAGATAATCCCCTGCGGACAACGGATGACTATGTAGACAGCACCTGCATCTTCAGCGGGAACAAAAAGATCATCCTTTCCAAATCATTCCGCGGCGGCGAACTCGTCAATATTTTCGGGGGATGTGAAGTGGATCTCACCCAGGCCGATATGACCATGCCCGCTGTACTTGAGGTAACAGCCATATTTGGCGGCGCCACCCTGATCATACCCTCCAACTGGGCCATACAGTCCGAAGCAGTGACCATATTCGGAGGCATATCCGATCGCCGCAAAATGCCCGTGCTCAACGATGGACCCAAGAAGACGCTCATACTGAAAGGAACCATGGTGTTCGGCGGTATGGAAATAAAAAGCTACTGACCAACCAGCCACCGGGAGGAATCAAAACCATTTTTCCTGAAACCTACAACTGTCTTTTATGAATTGGTATCTCTCCAAACTTGTTTTCCAGATCATCTGCGGTGAGGGCAGTCATTCCCCGCAGTTTGATGAACAGCTCCGGCTGGTATCCGGTGATTCAAAGGAAGAAGCCTTCCTGAAATCACAGGATCTTGGCCGGCGGGAGGAAGACACATTTTATAACCAGAAGGAACAACTCGTACGCTGGCAGTTTGTCAATGTATGTGAACTGTACCAGATCAGTGAACTGATCGACGGGGCCGAACTTTACTCACGCATCGAAGAGCGTGACAGTGCTGAAGCATATATCCAGACCGTGCACCAGAAAGCAGAAAATATTTATTTCACCCATACGCACCAGTTGCTGAAACTGGCCTGATATGCCTGCATCCCTGTTTTCCGTAAGACGGTTCACTGTGATTTTCAGCATCAGCTGGCTGCTGCTGATGGCCGACCATGCAGCCCTGCTGTACTGGTTCCAGATGCCGCTGGAAGACGCAATCCGGGACAGCCTGATCAGCAATATCCTGTTGCTGCTTGCCTGCCTGCTGGTGATGAACACGATCCGTTATTATGTGCCTTCCTTCAACCAGTACACGAATGTGTTCTGCATGTGTATCCTGCTGACCATCCTCTGGGTGGTGCTCTGCAAATGGATCCTTGGCAGCGCGATTGATGCAACCGAATACCCGATGTTCCTGCGACGTTCGCTGGTAATCCGCGGCAGTATCGGTTTCCTCGTGATGGGTATACTGACCATGATCGCCATTATCTGGTACAACTGGCAGGAACAACAGAAGTCGGAGGAACGCAAAACCGATGCGGAAAGACTTGCCAGGGAAGCAGAGCTGTTCAAACTCCGCCAGCAACTGCAACCGCATTTCCTGTTCAACAGCCTCAACTCTATCAATGCCCTGATCGGGTCGCGGCCGCAGGAAGCGCGCAAGATGGTACAGCAGTTGTCGGACTTCCTGAGGGGGACTATTAAAAAAGAGGAAACCCAGTGGGTGACGCTCCGCGAGGAAATGGCCTACCTGCAACTGTACCTCGATATCGAAAAAGTGCGGTTCGGTAACCGGCTCGATACCCTCATCGAATCGGAGGAAGCATCGCTTGATATGCGTCTGCCCGCACTGCTGCTCCAGCCGATCGTGGAAAATGCCATCAAATTCGGGCTGTATGATACCATTGGCGACACGGTTATCCGTATCACCACATCCCGCCAGGACAACCAGCTGGTAATTTCGGTATGCAATCCTTATGATCCGGAAACCTCCACACCCAGGCAGGGTACGGGTTTCGGCCTGAAATCGGTGCAACGCCGCCTCGACCTGCTGTTTGCCAGGAATGACTTGCTCAGCACCGAGGCAAAAAACAATATTTTTACAACAACGGTCCGTATCCCGGACCTGCCCGCCGGCTATCGCCTGGGATAATATAAACTACCAACAAACACGGGAGATGAATAAAGTACTGATCATAGACGATGAACCACTTGCCAGGAGTATTGTGAAGGAATACCTTGAACAGTATCCCGATCTTGAACTGGTAACGGAGTGTGGTGATGGCTTCGAAGGACTGAAAGCGATCCAGCAACACCAGCCTTCACTGGTATTTCTTGATATCCAGATGCCAAAAATCAATGGCTTTGAAATGCTGGAGCTGGTGGACAATCCGCCCGCAGTGATTTTTACCACGGCGTTTGATGAATATGCAATCAAGGCATTTGAAGCCCATGCGATCGATTACCTGCTGAAACCGTTTAACCAGGACCGCTTTGACAAGGCGATCAGCAAATGGAAAGAACAACATGCGAGGCAGCAGACCCCAAAAACGGATGAACTGCTGGAAACGGCGTCACTTTCCCCGTCGCAGAACCAGCGGGTGGTGGTGAAAAACGGCAGCAAGATCAAGATCATCCCCGTACATGATATTTATTACCTCGAAGCCGCAGATGATTACGTGAAGATCCATACTTCGGAAGGATATTTCCTGAAGAACAAGACCATGAGCCATTTCGAACAGGCGCTGGACCAGCAGCAGTTTGTACGCGCACACCGGAGTTATATTGTAAACATCCAGCAGATCACCCGCATCGATCCGTATGAAAAGGATAACCATGTGGCCATACTGCGGTCGGGCCATAAAGTACCGGTCAGCCGCGGCGGATATGGCAAACTCAAAGCGGTACTGGGTCTCTGAGCCTACCCCTCCTGTCCCATCCAGAATGCCCCGCCAACGCTGTTGCGTGATGCACCTGTCACCGAGGAGAGCACATTACTTTCCTCGCGCCAGCGCAATACCCCGATCAGTGCCATGATCAGTGCTTCCTTGTAACGGACCACCTGTTCATCCGGGATGACAACAGTAATATTGTGGGCGTTGAGTTTTTCCCGGATTTTTGTTATCAGGAAATCGTTGAAGGCCCCGCCGCCGGTGACCATCATCTGGTATGCGGTCCCTTCGGTCAACGGCTGGTTCGCGGTCCCGTCGGTAAACGGCTGGTCTGCGGTCCCGTCGATAAACGGGCAAACCGCTTTCTCCACCTGGTTTGCGATATGTTCGACATAGGTCGCCAGCGCATCTTTCAGCTCCAGTCCATGCT
This sequence comes from Chitinophagaceae bacterium, assembly GCA_004173355.1. Taxonomy (GTDB): domain Bacteria; phylum Bacteroidota; class Bacteroidia; order Chitinophagales; family Chitinophagaceae; genus JBEVJC01. Next base: position 14,863 of record SEAD01000018.1, read on the forward strand.
GGCGGATCAGCGGATAAACTGTATGGGTGCCGAAGTCATTGGCCAGTGATTTTGGCGAAGCCTGCCGGTAATAATCCAGTGCATCAAGATCGGCCAGCAGGTGTTTGCTTACAATGCCGGAGGCAGCAATCTTTCCCCTGTCATCATAATCATCACCTCCCTGTTGCGCCAGCATATTGAGTACCCGGTTGGCCGCGCAGATATCAAAGGCCCTGAATCCCTCGCCTGTCCGCGCCGAAAGATTGGCAATGCCGCCGATATTAAGAAAAAAACGATAGCCAGGGAACAGCAGTTCTTCGCCGATAGGAACAATCGGTGCGCCCTGCCCTCCAAAAGCAATATCCATTGCCCGCAGGTCGCTCACCACCGGCAATCCCGTTTGCGCGGCAATCGCCGCACCATCCCCCAGCTGGGCAGTCATTTTTTCCGAAGGGATATGGAATGTGGTATGACCATGCGACGCAACCAGCGCAACCTTAAAATCAAGGCCGTGTGCATTAATAAAACGGTTAACCTGTTGTCCGAGATAGTGTCCGTACCGGGTATGCAGGAGCTGGTAATCCAGGGCGTTCATTTTTACCGCACCGGCCAGTTCGCCGGCGAGTGAGGTATCGTAGGGGATACAATCGGCCGCAATGATTTCAAACTCCCATTTACTGCCACTCGACTGCAGTGCCACAAACACAATATCGAGGCCGTCCAGCGAACTCCCGCTCATTAATCCTATCGCCCTGTAAAGCATGAACCCTATTTTAGTTAGATTTGCCAAAAGTACGAAGGATTACAACCTTCCCCTTAACGGCTGTAAATATTACGATTATGATTATCAACTTAAGCGAACAGCACAGCCTGGTCAGTAACTGGATCAGTGAACTCAGGGACCTGGATATCCAGGCCGACCGGATGCGTTTCCGCCGCAACCTGGAAAGGATCGGCGAAGTGGCCGCTTATGAAATCAGTAAAATCCTGCCTTCAAAAGAACGGGAAGTACAGACCTCCCTGGGTATCGCCACCTCAAAGGTGCTCGAGGAGCAGCCGGTACTGGCAACTATCCTGCGTGCCGGATTGCCCCTTCACCAGGGTTTGCTTAATTATTTTGACCGTGCGGATAATGCCTTTATTTCCGCGTACCGCAAACACAACAAGGACGGCAGTTTTGAGATCAGTCTCGATTATATCTCCTGTCCTGAACTGGAAAACCGGACCATCATCATTTCCGATCCCATGCTGGCGACCGGTGCTTCGCTGGTCAAAACCATCGCCTTCCTCCGGGCAGAGGGTCATCCAAAGGAAATCCATATCGTAGCGGCCATTGCCTGCAGCGTTGGCATAGAATACGTTGTCAGGAACGAACCGAACGTTACCATCTGGTGTGGAGATATCGACGATGAGATCACCGCGAAGGGCTATATAGTGCCTGGCCTGGGTGATGCCGGCGACCTCGCTTTTGGTGTGAAAGTGCAGATGTAAACGTAATTCCACGCAGCAAATCCCGGTTTTTGCGGGTCTTGATTTTTGTTGTACTTTGGCTGGCACCCGCGGCCAGGACAGCACCCTGCCGTGCAATTTCCGGCTGTTCCGGACGTTAAAGACGGGTGCCGTTCAATCCGGTTGACACCAGACCAGTGAAAAAACTAAATGCTTTGATGAAAAAGATCCTTTCCACCCTGACGTTCTGTGTTGCCATCGCCGGCTCCGCATCGGCTCAGGATCCCAACTTCTCGCAGTTTTTTGCGTCACCACTTACGCTGAACCCTGCACAAACCGGGAAGTTCGACGGCGAGTTCCGTGTTGCGGGCAATTACCGCAACCAGTGGCCGACCATCAGTAATGCATATACCACTTCCACCGTTTCCATTGATATGGGTATCCTGAAAAACCGGATCCCCCAGAATGACCAGTTCGGCGTGGGTCTCCTCGCATTCAATGACCGCGCGGGTGATGGGGCCCTGACCAATACCTATTTCGGTCTCTCCACCGCTTACCATAAATCGCTTGATGAAAACGGATACCATTCCATCGGTGCCGGTTTCCAGGGCACATTTGTAAGTAAACGGCTTAATACGTCTAACCTGAAGTTCCAGGACCAGCTTACACCATTTGGTTTTACCAATGTCAGTCTCGACCCGTACTCCAACCGCCAGTTCAGCATTAATTACTTCGACCTGAATGCCGGTTTTATGTATAATGGTACCACTAACGGGTACAACAGCTTTTACCTCGGCGCCTCGATGTACCATATCAACCGCCCGAAGGAAAATTTTGATGGCGGGGATTTTATCCTGAGCGCCCGTACCACTATCCAGGCTGGTGCAAAACTACCGGTCGGTACCTACAATGCCCTGCACCTGTCAGCCAACCATAGCATGCAGGCGAAAGCAAAAAACACCATGCTCGGCGGTGCGTTTTCACTCAACGTAAACAATGATGAGGAAAACCCAACCAATGTGTATATCGGTACATGGTACCGTTTCAATGATGCCCTGATTCCCTACATGGGACTGGAATTCGGCGAATGGCATCTTGGAGCCACCTATGATGTGAACACATCCTCCCTCAAAGCAGCATCTGCCTCAAGGGGTGGTATCGAATTATCGCTGATCTATATCCGCAAACATTCAGACCCTTCGATGAAGCGACTGAACTGTCCCAAATTCTGATCCCGCTTTTAACCGTAATACAAGACCGTCAATTGACGGTCTTTTGCTTTGGCGCCGGCGTCGGACGGGGTTCCTGAAGGGGCCAGCCCGCGAAACCCGGGCATTTCCGATCATCTTTATTATATTCGGCACTACCATGAAGAAACTATTCACGAACCTCACATTCTGGGTACTGGTTGCCATCACACTGGGTGTTGTTGCCGGGCACTACTTCCCCGAATTTGTCCAGCAACGGATTCTCGCAGCTGAGTTCAAAACCCGTTTCCTCAACCAGGAGTTTTCCATCAAACCTTCGCTGAGTGAAGTACTCATGGGTACATTCATCAGTGTGATCAAACTCTTTATCCTGCCGATCATTTTCCTTACCATCACCCTGGGTATCGTCAGTATGGGCGATCTTAAAAAAGTCGGCCGCGTTGGACTGAAGGCCCTTATCTATTTCGAAGTGGTAACCACGTTCGCCCTGCTCGCCGGTGTGGCGATTGCATTTATTGTAAAACCCGGACATGGCATCGACACTTCCGCAGTGAAACAGGGGGATATCAGCCGCTATACAAAAGGGGATGGTTTCAGCTGGCTGAAGTTCCTGGAAGACAATGCCACCCTGCAGGCGCTGATCCTTGCGCTGGTCTGTGGCATCGTGCTCAGTTTCATGAAAAACCGCGATGTGATCATCAAACCCCTCAAAAAAATATCAACGGTCATTTTCCGTGGATTACATTTTGTGATGTTGCTGGCACCCATCGGCGCTTTCGGCGGTATGGCCTACATGGTGAGCACCTATGGTATCGATACACTCCTGCCGATGTTCAAACTGCTCGGCACTATGTACGCAACCATGGCAGTATTCATATTCGTGGTGCTTTATTATATCCTCCGGATGTACAGGGTCAGCGTATTCCGCTTCCTGAAATACATCCGCGAGGAACTGCTCATCGTGCTTGGCACTTCGTCTTCCGAATCATCACTGCCCAACCTCATGGAAAAACTGGAACGGATGGGCTGTTCGAAATCCGTTGTGGGACTCGTGGTACCAACCGGTTATTCCTTCAACCTGGATGGCACAACTATTTACCTGTCCATGTCGATGATCTTTCTAGCACAGGTATATGATGTGCATCTCAGCCTCTCGCAGGTGGCAAGCATCATCGGTATTCTTATGCTGACTTCCAAAGGCGCGGCAGGTGTGGCCGGGAGCGGGTTTGCCGTACTTGCGTCCACACTCGTAACCATCCGGGTAATTCCCATCGAGGGTCTCGCACTGCTGGTGGGGATCGACCGCTTCATGTCTGAGGGACGTGCCATAACCAACTTCATCGGCAATGGCGTGGCAACCATCTGGCTCGCGAATAACGAGAAGGAATTTGACCGGGAAAAAATGGAGATTGCTTTCAGTACCGTCCGGAAAACGGAGGATATCGGGGAAGACAATATCAATGCCAGCACCATGAACCATTAATCATCTTGGCTTTCCACTGACATACGGATTGCCTTTGATGTAAAAGCGATACGGCAGCTGTGCATCCTCACCCGCATAATCTACACCGATCCTCGGCGATACCCCTAGCAGCTGATCCGCATACCTGAATCCGTCATCCATGATGAACATCCTGTCGCCATCCAGTGCAGTGCGGGTATCAGCAGTATGCAGGCCGAGTGCGCGGGATACATTTCCCGGTCCGCGTGTGAGGGTACTGTCCGCTTTCGTTTTGCCGGTCCGCAGCAACATATCAGTGATCCCTTCCAGTGGTTCAATCCCGCGGATCAGCACGGCCTGCGGGTTGTCCTCCGGGCCGGTCACCACATTGAACAGGTGGTGGATCCCGTAACATAAGTATACATAGGCAACGCCTCCTGCTGCATACATCACTTCGGTGCGTGGAGTACGCCTGCCACCAAAGGAATGTGCCGCACGGTCGTTGACACCTGTGTATGCTTCCACTTCCACTATACGTCCCGATGTGCGGATGCCATCCCGGTCGGTCACCAGGATGCGACCAGGTAAAGCCCGCGCAACCTCCAGCGCATCAAGCCGGTAAAATGAAGCCGGTAATTTTTTAAATGCCTTCTTTAAACCCATCAATGTTTATATTTACCGCACAAAATCAGATTTTGCTCAAGGAAATCGTCATAACGGTCCAATCCTGGGGAGAAGCCCATCGTTTTATTATCCAGCACAAATTATGGAAATGGGTGCTGGTACCCGGTCTCGTTTATGCCATCCTTTTCCTCACCGGTATGTATTTTTTTGTGCAGTCCGCTACCGGTGTGCTCGAATACATCACGCATATCCTCGGGCTGAGTGACCGGATCCAGCAATTGCAGAACAGTTTCCTTGGTTTCCTGTTCACCCTCTCCGGACTCATGTTCTGGCTCACACTCCTCCTGTTCTACTTCTCCTTCTTCAAATATATCTGTCTTATTATCGGCTCCCCCCTCTTTGCCATGCTCAGCCGGAAGACCGAATCCATTATTGAAGGACACGAAAATGAAACGCCCACCTGGAAACAGGCGCATACCGAAGCACGCCGGGGCATTTTCATGGCCCTGCGCAACTGTGGCTGGCAGTCAGTCTACCTGGTTGCACTGCTCTTCCTTTCCCTGCTGCCCGTTGTTGGCTGGATCGTACCGCTGATTGTGATCCTGGTGGAATGTTATTACTACGGCTTCAGCATGCTCGATTATGGTTTTGCCCGGAACAACTACAGCCGTCCCGATGCCATCAGTTTTATCGGCCGCCACAAGGGCCTCGCAATCGGTAATGGCATCCTGTTTTACCTGATCCACCTGGTGGTGTTCGTGGCACCTGCCTATGCAATCATTGCCGGAACCCTCACCGTGCACAAAATAAAAAAATAAACATGGCACTGGGAACGGTACAACTCATTCCGACAATACTCGACGAGAATGGCCGCGAAACCATTCCACCTTATATCACCGGCGCGGTAAAACAATGCCAGGTATTTTTTGTGGAAAATGAACGGACCGCGAGGCGGTTCCTTAAATCACTGTGGAAAGAAATGGTGATCGACGATTACCAGTGGTTCACGATCCATAAAGCCGAACAGGAAGTGGTGCAGGAGTTCACCGCGAAACTGAAACAGGGCCTTCATATCGGTATCATCAGCGAAGCAGGTTGCCCCGGTGTGGCAGATCCCGGGCAGGTGCTGGTGGCTGCTGCGCAGAAAGCAGGCGCCGTGGTGAAACCCCTGGTAGGACCGAGTTCCATCCTGCTGGCACTCATGGCCAGTGGCATGAACGGCCAGCAGTTCCGCTTCACCGGTTACCTGCCGATCGACAACGCGTTACGCGTAAAAGCCATCCGTGAACTGGAACAGGATTCCCGGAAAAACAACTGCACGCAGATCTTCATCGAAACCCCCTACCGTAACAACCAGTTGCTGGAAACCCTGGCGAAAACCGCTGCCGACAATACATCCCTCTGTGTAGCCGTCGACCTTACCGGCCCCGGCGAATGGATCCGCACCAGGACAATGGCTGAATGGAAAAAGGAAATCCCCGATATCCATAAGCGGCCCGCCATCTTCCTGCTGATGGCCTGACCAATCCTCACTGCGGCGGATTCCGCATACTGATAATACTGTCGACAATATACCGGCTGTTACCCCGCCATGGCAGCACACCATTGTATTCCTTGTAATGAAGGTCGAAGATTTTACCGCTGTTGAGTTTCAGCACTTCAAATACAGCTTCATCTTTTACCGAAAATTCAAACTCGTTTGACTGGATTGCCCCGGCAGTCTTACTGCGGATCCCTTCCTGTATCAGCTTGCCTTCATAAGTCTTGAAGATCTGCCCCTTCTTTACTGCAAAATTCAGGTAACCTGATTTTACCCCATCGCTGGTGTAAGGGAAGTAATACTTCCAGTAGATGAATCCGGCGAGCACCAGCACTCCAACCAGTACAATCGTTAGTACAAATTTCCGGATCCCGGAGAAGTCTGATCGTTTAGCAGGTTTTATACCTTCCATAACATTATTTTATAACAAAATTTTTCTCCCCTAATTCAATTATTCGTCTAACTTTACAACCTCAATTTACAATTGTTTTGTAAACGTGAACAATATACTGACACATACCAAGCAATTTGCATTCCATGCACCCATCACCAGCGGCGTTTATGCTGTAGGTTATGATCTCTTTACGTCCAGTTTGCCGCGACGTCGTCCTGAGTTCTGACAGGACGAACCCCTCACCCCGGTCCCTGTCAGTGAATTTCCCCCCGGAATTTGTTTTTAGGAATGGTGGACCTGTTATTCTAATTCTTTAACAAAGTGGACAATCAGCAGATCATCGTCAGGGTGGCTACCCTCGATGACAAAAAATACTCGACGATCATTACCGACGAAATGGAGGCATCGGCCAAAGCCCGGGGCACCGGTATCGCCAAACGCTCGCCACAGTATATAGAACAGAAAATCGATGAAGGCAAGGCAGTAATTGCGCTCACCAGAGAAGGCGATTGGGTCGGATTCTGTTATATCGAAACATGGAGCCATGGCGAATATGTGGCCAACAGCGGACTGATCGTATCACCCAATTTCCGCAAAAGCGGCGTGGCAAAATCGATCAAGGAACGCATCTTCAAACTATCCCGCGAAAAGTACCCCGATTCAAAAATATTCGGACTTACTACCGGGCTGGCCGTGATGAAAATCAACAGCGATCTTGGCTATGAGCCTGTCACCTACTCCGAGCTGACCCAGGATGAAGCTTTCTGGGCGGGCTGCAAAAGTTGTGTGAACTACGAGATATTGATGGGCAAGGATCGCAAAAACTGTATGTGCACCGCCATGCTTTTCGATCCGAAGGATCATTACAAACCAGAGGAAACACAGGAATATTTTAAGGAGAATGCCAAGCTGTTTGAGCGCCTGCTGCGATTCAAACAGTGGAAATTACTGGCACCATTCATGAGAAAGGACAAGGACAAAAAAGACAGTCCGTCCAAAGGTGGCAGCAGCCGTCCGAAATCTTTGCTGCATTACTTTTTCCATTTTTAAACAAGGTTAGCAGATGTCAAAAAAAGTTGTTTTAGGATTCAGCGGGGGATTAGATACATCATTTTGTGTGAAATACCTCGCGGGTGACCTGGGCTACGAAGTGCATAGCATTATCGTAAACACAGGTGGCTTCACGGAAGAAGAACTGCGCGCGGTGGAAGCCCATGCCTACCAGCTGGGTGTAAAAACCCATAAGACCGTCAATGCCGTACACAGCTACTACGACAGCATTATCAAATACCTTATTTACGGAAACGTATTAAAGAATAACACTTACCCGCTGAGCGTTTCTGCCGAGCGGCTCAGCCAGGCATTACATATCGCTTCCTATGCGGAAGAACTGAATGCTGATGCGGTGGCACATGGCAGTACTGGTGCGGGTAATGACCAGGTACGTTTTGATATGATTTTCCATATCATGATCCCGGGCGTGGAGATCATCACCCCGATCCGCGACCTGAAACTTAGTCGTGAAGCGGAGATCGCCTACCTGCAGGAACGTAAGGTGGATATGAATTTTGCCAAAGCAGCCTACTCGATCAATAAGGGTCTCTGGGGCACCAGCGTTGGTGGCCGAGAGACGCTCTCCTCCAAAGGACTGCTGCCCGAGGAAGCGTGGCCGACACAGGTGACAAAAACAGATGCAGAGGAAGTAAAACTTCATTTTGAAAAAGGACAACTCACGGCAATCAACGACCAGCCGTTCCGCCATCCATCCGAAGCCATCCAGTACCTGCAGCAGATCGCCGGTGCTTATGGGATCGGCCGCGACATCCATGTAGGCGATACGATTATCGGTATCAAGGGCCGTGTGGGATTTGAAGCCGCAGCCCCCATGGTGATCCTGAAAGCACACCATGCCCTTGAAAAACATGTACTCACCAAATGGCAGCTGAACTGGAAAGACCAGCTGGCTTCATTCTATGGCAACTGGTTACATGAAGGGCAAATCCTTGATCCGGTGATGCGCGATATCGAGGCTTACCTCGAAACCAGCCAGCGCAACGTCACCGGTGACGTGTTTGTACACCTGCAGCCCTACCGCTTCCAGGTGATCGGTATCGAAAGCAAATACGACCTGATGAACAGCAAGTTTGGTAAATATGGTGAAATGAATACAGGTTTCACCGGTGATGATGTGAAAGGTTTCAGCCGGATTTTCGGCAACCAGACCATGATGTATCACCTGGTGAAAACTGATAACGAACAATAACTATGGCGTTTAAAGTTGGTACCATAGGAGGCGCAGGATATACAGGGGGTGAACTGATCCGTTTACTGGTCAACCACCCGGATGTTGAACTGTCATTTATCCATAGCCGGAGTAACGCGGGCCAGCCGGTGCATTCCGTGCACCAGGACCTGGTGGGTGAAACCGACCTCCGGTTCACCGGGGAACTCAGCACAACGATCGATTTCCTCTTCCTCTGTCTAGGTCATGGCGAATCCAGGAAATTCCTTGCCGAAAATTCTTTCCCTGATTCCGTACGCATCATCGATCTCGCAAATGATTTCCGGCTCAGGGCTGCGTCCACCGCGGGCAGCCGAAGTTTTGTGTATGGTTTACCCGAAATCAACCGCGAGGCCATCCGGACCGCACAGAATATTGCCAATCCCGGTTGTTTCGCAACCGCTATCCAGCTGGGCCTGCTGCCACTGGCAAAAGCAGAAATCCTGAAGGACGTGTACACAACGGGCATTACCGGATCAACCGGTGCAGGCCAGTCACTGTCCGCCTCCTCCCATTTCAGCTGGCGCTCCAATAATATCCAGGCATACAAAACCCTGACGCACCAGCACCTTGCCGAAATCGGTGAGTCGCTGCTGCAACTCGGACCATCTTCCGAAGTTGACCTGTCCTTTGTACCCTGGCGTGGTGATTTCACCCGCGGGATCTTTATCAGTTCAACCGTAGCCACTGACCTGAGCGTGGAAGAACTTTACGTACTTTATAATGAATTCTACTCCGGCCATCCGTTTGTAGCGGTTAGCAGGGAACCCGTATTCCTGAAACAGGTGGTCAATACCAACAAGGCCGTGATCCAGCTGGAGAAAGCCGGGAGTAAACTGGTGGTGCATTCGGCCATCGATAACCTGCTGAAAGGCGCGAGCGGACAGGCAGTGCAGAACATGAACCTGCTGGCCGGTCTCGACGAGCGGACCGGACTGCGGCTGAAAGCAAATTATTTTTAAGATAACGGGCAGCGATAACCCGGACAGGCTTGCCATACGATTGATGCAAAAACAGTATTCCAAAACAACGCGGATTGTCGGGACCTATCATACCCCCGCAGGACGCACAAACTTCCGGTATGAATCTCTTTGATGTCTATCCCCTGCAAGATGTTACCATTGTAAAAGCCAAAGGATCCTATGTTTGGGATGACAAAGGCGAACAATACCTCGACCTGTATGGCGGCCATGCCGTGATCAGCATCGGGCATACACATCCGCACTGGGTGCAGCGCGTGGAAGACCAGCTGGAAAAACTGGCGTTCTATTCCAATTCAGTCAAACTGCCCATCCAGCAGGAACTGGCGACCAAACTGGGAAAAATTTCCGGGAAAGAAGACTACCAGCTGTTCCTCTGCAACAGTGGCGCGGAAGCAAATGAAAACGCACTCAAACTGGCCTCCTTCCACAACGGTCGCAAAAAGATAATTGCATTCAGCAAAGCATTCCATGGCCGTACGTCACTGGCAGTAGCCGTGACCGATAATAAAGCCTACACCGCACCCGTCAACGAAACGGACAATGTAACCTTCCTGCCCTTCAATGATGAAGCAGCACTGGAAGCAGAATTTAAAAAACATGGTGCGGAAATTTCTTCCGTGATCATCGAAGGGATCCAGGGTGTGGGTGGTATCAATGTGGCCAGCGACGCATTTCTCAAACTGATCCGTGCGCTCTGCGACAAACATGGTGCAGTATATATCGCCGATTCAGTACAGTGCGGATATGGTCGCAGCGGGAAATTTTTCAGCCACGATTTCGCAGGTGTCAATGCCGATATCTATACAATGGCCAAGGGAATGGGCAATGGCTTCCCGGTAGCCGGGCTGATCATCACGCCAGCAATCGCCGCAAAATACTTCCAGCTGGGTACCACATTCGGCGGCAACCCGCTTGCCTGCGCAGCCGCGCTGGCCGTACTCGAAACCATTGAAGAAGAAAAACTCATGGGGAATGCAGTGATGATCGGCAAATACCTGCGGGACGAACTGGCAAAAATCCCCGGTATCAAAAATGTCCGCGGCCGTGGCCTGATGATCGGGTTTGATGTGAGCGAAAAACTGAAGGACCTCCGGAAAAACCTGCTGACGGAACAGAAAATTTTCACCGGCGAAGCAAAACCAAACGTCATCCGACTCCTGCCATCACTCGGCCTGAAAAAACGCGATGCCGAATCCCTGATCGAAGCGATCCAGGAAGAAGTGGCGAGGCTCGAAGAAACCCCGGCAGCAGCACAGGAAGCATAATATAAAAACAAACATCCAGTGAAACAGTTTATCTCTGTTAATGATGTGGATGATATCGATGCCCTCGTAAAACAGGCGCGTCTTTACAAAGCATCCCCTTATACTGATAACTCCCTTGGCACCAACAAACGCATTGGCTGCCTGTTCCTCAATCCCAGCATGCGCACACGCCTGAGTACCCAGATTGCAGCGCAGAACCTGGGTATGGAAGCCATTATATTCAATATAGGTAGCGAAGGCTGGGCACTCGAATTCGAGGAAGAAGCGATCATGAGCGGCTCCACCGTTGAACATGTAAAGGATGCCGCCCCAATTTTCGGGAAGTATTTTGATATCCTCGCCATCCGCACCTTCCCTTCGTTGAAAAACAAGGAAGATGATTACAGCGAACTTTATATCAGACAGTTTATCAAATACGCAGGGATACCGGTAGTCAGCCTGGAAAGTTCCACGCTCCATCCCCTCCAGTCACTGACCGATATCATCACCATTGAAGAGAATATGCCAGTGGGACGCAAGCCGAAGATTGTGCTCAGCTGGGCTCCGCATGTGAAACCATTGCCGCAATGTGTGGCCAATAGTTTTTCCCAATGGGTCAATGCATGGGGCAAGGCAGATTTTGTGATCACACATCCGGAAGACTATGAATTGAGCGGGGAATTTACCGCAGGCGCTACCATCACACATAACCAGGACGAAGCGTTGAAAGACGCAGATTTCGTGTATGTGAAAAACTGGAGCACCTATACCGACTATGGCAAGATCTACGAAAGCGACCCAAAATGGATGCTGACCAATAAAAAACTGGAACAGACCAATAATGCCAGGGTCATGCATTGCCTGCCCGTCAGGAGGAATGTGGAACTGAGCGACGAAGTACTCGACGGGCCCAACAGCCTTGTCACACAGGAAGCATCCAACCGCGTATGGGCTGCACAGTCGGTGCTTTCACGGATACTCAAAACCAATGGATAAACTTTATATAATCAAGATCGGTGGTAATATCATCGATAATGAAACGAAGCTGGACAGCTTCCTGAGCGATTTTTCATCCGTTGAAGGAAAAAAAATCCTCGTCCATGGAGGTGGCAAACTGGCTACCAGGCTCGCCGGACAGATGGGTGTGCAGCAGCAACTGGTGGATGGACGCCGGATCACCGACGCAGAAACACTGAAGATCGTAACCATGGTGTACGCGGGAGAGATCAACAAGAATATCGTGGCCAGCCTGCAGTCAAAAAACTGCAACGCACTTGGTCTTACCGGCGCCGATGGGAATGTGATCCTTGCGCACAAACGCCGGCATGCATCGATGGACTATGGATTTGTAGGTGATGTGGATGCCGTCAATTCCGCACTGGTGACGCAGTTGCTGCAGCTCGGGCTTGCACTGGTTTTTGCACCCCTGACCCACGACCGGCAGGGACAGTTGCTCAACACCAATGCCGATACCATTGCACAGGAACTCGCGAGGGGGCTCAGCGACAGTTTTGATGTGGAACTGATCTATTCCTTTGAGAAAAAAGGGGTGCTCCTGGATGCAAATGATGATGATACTGTAATCCCCCGGATCAGCCCTGCTTACTACCAGGAACTGAAGTCGGAAAAGAAAATATTTGAAGGCATGATCCCGAAGATGGACAATGCCTTTACGGCCCTCAACAGTGGCGTGCGGAAAGTGATCATTGGCAATGCCGAGGAACTTCCCGCGCTGGTGCAGGGCATGGCAGGTACCACGATCTCCCTGGAAGAAAACAGATGAGCTGCTGATGAATGGATCCCGGCAGCAACAGGTCCTGTAAGCCAGGCGACATACGCGTTAAAGCGGAAATTATGAGCGGAAAAACGGATACATATTTTGATTCACTGGCCCCTGCATCACTCAACCAGCTGGCGGATGATGCAGTAAAATTGCTGTCATCCCTGATCAGCACCCCTTCCTTCAGCAGGGAAGAACGGGACACCGCAGCGATCCTCAGCACCTTCCTCGAAGCCCGGGGTGTGCAGGTCGAACGGCTGGGCAATAACGTATCTGCCCGCAACCTCCATTTCGACAGCACAAAACCTACCATACTGCTCAACTCACACCATGATACCGTCAAACCCAATCCGCAATACAGCAGGGATCCTTTCTCCCCGATAGTGGAAGACGGGAAATTATACGGTCTTGGTTCCAATGATGCCGGCGGTTGCCTTGTGGCACTGCTGGCGGTATTCCTGCACTATTACCAACGGACCGACCTGCGGTACAACTTCTTTTTTGCCGCAACAGCGGAAGAAGAGATTTCCGGTACGGGTGGTATCGAACTGCTGTTGCCACAACTGCCACCGATCGATTTTGCGATTGTCGGTGAACCCACACTGCTGCAGATGGCCGTGGCAGAACGCGGACTGATGGTGCTGGATTGCATCAGCCAGGGCCGTGCCGGCCATGCCGCGCGGAATGAAGGCGAGAATGCGCTATACAAGGCAATAGATGATATCAACTGGTTCAGGAATTATACGTTTGATGAAGTATCACCCCTGCTTGGCCCGTCGAGGATGAATGTAACAGTGGTCGAAACCGGTAACAAAGCGCATAATGTTGTACCCGACTCCTGCCACTTTGTAGTGGATGTCCGGGTAAACGAATTATATACATTTGAGGAAGTCCTTGAATTGGTGAGGCAGCATACTTCCTCCGATGTGAAAGCCCGTAGCATGCGGCTCCGGAGCACTTCCATCCCGCTGGATCATCCGGTTGTAAAAGCCGGGAGCAGTCTTGGCCGGAGCCATTATGGTTCACCCACCACATCCGACAAGGCACTGATGCCATTCCTTTCGCTGAAGATGGGACCTGGTGATTCCGCCCGCAGCCATACCGCAGATGAGTATATTTACATCCGCGAAATTGGTGAAGGCATGGAAATGGATCAGTACCTTGCAGCGTTTGATGTGCTGGGATCACTGGCACATACCCAGATGCTGAAATCGGTTGGCCTGCTCACGAAAGATGAGTGGTTGTCACTTCAGACGGAATTACGTGCTATCTACAAACAGGTGGCGGAAGGCGGCTTCACATTACAGGATGATGTGGAGGATATCCATTCACAGGTGGAACTGCTGCTGACCGAACGACTGGGTGATACGGGTAAAAAAATCCATAGCGCCCGCAGCCGCAACGACCAGGTACTGGTGGATATAAAACTATACCTGCGGCATGAACTGGAAGAAACGGCGAACGCAGTATTACCCTTTTTTACTTTACTGCAGGAACAAAGCGAAAAATATAAAGGTCATCTCTTTCCGGGTTATACCCATTTGCAGCTGGCCATGCCTTCCTCCTTTGGACTCTGGTTTGGCGCTTATGCCGAAAGCCTCGTTGACGACCTGATTACGCTCCGCGCAGCATATGATGTGGTGAATAAAAATCCGCTTGGCTCCGCAGCCGGGTATGGATCTTCCTTTCCGATCAACCGTACGCTGACCACTTCCCTGCTGGGTTTCGAAGACCTGAATTACAATGTGGTATATGCACAGATGGGTCGGGGCAAAGCCGAACGGATTGTTGCACAGTCCATCGCCAACATCGCCGATACACTTGCACGCCTCAGCATGGATGCCTGCCTCTACCTCAACCAGAACTTCGGGTTTGTGAGTTTCCCGCCGGAACTGACCACAGGCAGCAGCATCATGCCGCATAAAAAAAACCCGGATGTGTTTGAGCTGATCCGTTCGCATTGCAACCGCCTCCGCGCATTACCGAATGAAATCATGATGATGACCACCAACCTGCCATCCGGTTACCATCGCGACCTGCAATTGCTGAAAGAACACCTGTTCCCCGCATTTGCCCAGTTGCGTTATTGCCTGCAGATGGCCGGACTGATGCTCTCCAATATTTCCATCCAGGAAAATATCCTGCAGGATGAGAAATACAAATACCTGTTTAGTGTGGAAGAAGTAAATAAACTTGTACTCGATGGCACTGCTTTCCGTGATGCCTATAAAAAAGTCGGACTGGAAATCGAAGCGGGGAATTTTACCTACGATACCAACGTGAACCATACGCATGAAGGGAGCATAGGCAACCTCAACACAAAAGAAATCGCTGCGCAGATGACGCGGGTAATGGATTCTTTCCCGTTTGATAAAGTGAATGGGGCTATTGCAAAACTGGCGGGGATCTGATCAGCTGCGTCGGAAATGGCATAAGCGACATGTGCCCTGGCGTCCCGATCATTTTCTACAACCCATATTTATCCACCAGGTACACCAATGCCGCCATATTGACTGCCCCCAGCAGCAGTTCACGTTTGTTTACATTTTCAAACACATCATTCCTGGTGTGATGGATATCAAAATAACGTTGCGTGTCCGGTTCAAGCCCGGCCAGCGGCACCTGCAATAACTTATTCAGTGGCGCGATATCCGTGCCGCCGCCGCCATTGCTGAAACTTCCGCCGCCATAGGGTTCCAGTAACGCTTTCCATGTATTCAGCTTTGTCCAGGCATCCGGAGGTACGGTAAATCCAAAGCCCCTTGGAGTAAAACCGCCGCCATCACTCTCCAGCGCAAATACATGCTGTTCGTTCTTTTCCTTTGCTTCCTCTGCGTATTTCTTTCCGCCACGTGCGCCATTTTCTTCGTTGGCAAACAAGACAAAACGGATCGTATGTTTTGGTTTGAATCCAAGGGCTTTGAAACTCCGGAGTATTTCGATCGTCTGCACACAACCGGTACCATCATCATGTGCACCTTCACCAAGATCCCAGCTGTCGAGGTGCCCTCCGATTGTGATGATCCGGTCCGGGAATTCCGAGCCCGTTATTTCACCGATAACATTATGTCCGACAGTATCCGGCAGGAAATGTCCGTTGGTTTTCATGGTGACTGTTACTTCTCCCTTCGCAAGCTGCTGGCTGAGCCAGTCGGCGTCTTTTAACCCGATGGCCACCGCAGGGATTTTCGCAAAGCTGCTATCGTACCCCATTCCGCCGGTATGCGGATAGTTATCGGTTGCTGACGACATGCTGCGGACGATGGTGGCCTTCGCCCCATACTTTGACCCAGCAGATGGTCCGCCACCCCGATATTTTACTGCATCCACGTATGCTTCGAATGTGCGGACATAATCCTCGCGGAACCGGTAGTTATAAAAAACGATTTTCCCTCTCACCTGTTCCTTTTTTGCTTCAAGGTCGGCGTAGCTGCCTACTTCGATCACCCCTGCGGTTACACCGGCTTTCCCGGTACCGATCGAGTTCCCAAGTGCCAGCACGTCAAGGCTCCGGGGCTTCGATCCTTTTGGCGCATACAATAGCTGGTCCTTTCCACCCCGCACCCACCTCGGCACCATACATTCCTGCAGCCAGGCCTTATCCGCCCCTGCAGCAGCCATCTGTACCCTGCCCCAGTTTTCCGCCTTTACCATACCAGGTGAACCCGCAAGGCGGTTACCAATCCCCTTGGTCAGCTCCCGCAGCTGGTCGTATGCCTTGCTATTAACGAGGATCTCGGTTGATATTTTACGGATAAACAGGGAATCATCCTGCTGGGCTTCCAGCCCGTTAAACAGGAAAAGGGCTATAACGGCCGCAAGGTATTTTCTCATGAAATCAATTTAGGGAATCTTTCCGTAAATGGGTTAAGGCTTAAATAATTAAGACTGGCTGCCAACCTTACTCCCGCAAAACTGTTAACTTAGTCGTCCCCTACCGGGACATATACCTTTATGAATATTGGAATTGTTTGTTACCCGACCTTTGGCGGAAGCGGCGTCCTGGCTACCGAACTGGGCAAGGCGCTCGCGCAGAAGGGCCATTCCGTGCATTTTATCACCTACCAGCAGCCCGTCCGGCTGACCGGATTTATCCCGAATATATATTACCACGAAGTTCAGGTGCCGACCTATCCGTTGTTCGACTACCCCCCGTATGAGACGGCCCTTGCCAGCACCATGGTCCATGTAATCAAGAGCAATAACCTCGACCTGCTTCACGTACACTATGCCATCCCGCACGCATCGGCTGCGTACATGGCGAAACAGATCCTGGCAAAAGAAGGACGATCCATTCCCGTTGTCACTACCCTTCACGGCACGGATATCACACTCGTGGGCCGCGACAAAACCTATGCTCCGGTAGTCGCATTTTCCATCAATCAGAGTGATGCCATCACCGCAGTGTCGCAGAACCTCCGCGATGAAACTTTCAAGAGTTTCCCGATCGAAAAAGACATTGCCGTTATCTACAACTTCGTGGATGTGGAGCGTTTCAGCCGCAAACCGATCGATGCATTCCGGCGCGTGATTGCACCAAATGGCGAACGCATCCTGATCCACGCATCCAATTTCCGAAAAGTAAAAAGGGTGCAGGACGTGGTACGGATTTTTGCACAGGTCATAAAGGAAATCCCTTCTAAATTACTGTTCGTCGGGGATGGTCCCGAACGATCCACTGCGGAAGACCTTGCACGTGAACTCGGCGTAGGGGATGATATCCGTTTTGTGGGCAAACAGGAACAGATGGAAGATATTCTGGCCATCGGGGACCTGTTCCTGCTTACCTCTGATTACGAAAGCTTTGGCCTCGCCGCCCTCGAAGCAATGGCTGCTGGTGTGCCTGTGGTGTCAACTAATGCCGGTGGTCTCGGGGAAATCAACATCAATGGCGAGACCGGATACATGTCAAACGTGGGCGATATCGATTCGATGTCGGCCCAGTCGCTTGCAATACTCAAAGATGACAACATTCTCAAGGGATTTAAGGAACGTGCCTCGGCACATGCATTGAAATATGATATCCGGAATATCATCCCGCAGTATGAGACTTTATACGAACAATGTTTCGAACGCGGCCGGGCCGTGGTTCAATAAAAAAAAGCAATCCGGACCGGATTGCTTTTTTTATATGTTGTTTGATAAACTTACCTTCTCAACCATCCGGCAGGATTTGTTTCCTGCAACTCATTCATCAGTACGAAGTCGATCTGGCCACCACTGCCTTCCTCATTCTCGCCGGCCTTCCCGATCAGCTGCCCGGTCTTCACGGCCATCCCTTTCGTAACCGAACAGTTGCTCAGGTTACCATAAGTGGTGTAGTACTTACCATGTTTGATGGTCACAGCCATACCATCGCCATAATTATATACCGCGGCAACAGTGCCGTCAAATACCGCCTTTACCGGTGCACCCGCAGGTGTACCCAGTGTGAGTCCGGGGTTTACCCCTGTGATCTTGTCACCGATATTATACTTGCCGAAAGGGATCATTACAATCGCACGGTCAACCGGCCAGGGGAGTTTCCCGCGGCTGCTGGCAAAGTCGTTACCCAGGCGCTCATCGCTTGCATTCACCTCGAGGTAACTCGCTGTGGTTTTTTTCTCCGGGGCAGCAGTGGTTTTCGGGGCAGCTGCTGTGCTGCTGTTATTGTTTGTTGCAGGTTTCGGGGGCGCTGCAATATTCGCTGCCTTAATTTTTTCTTCTTCGGCTTTCCTCAGCGCTGCAAGACGTTGCTCTTCTTTCTTCGCCGCTTCGATCTCGCGGCGTATGATGGCCGTGATTGCATTTTTCAGCGACTGGTCACGTTTTTTCTTGTTAGTGATCTGACCCTGCAATTCCTTTTCCTGTGATTTCAGCCTCGCGAGTACCTGCTCTTTGTCTTTTTTCTGTTCGGCGAGCTCGTTCCGCTGTTTGCCCTGCTCCTGCAGTGCATTGCTCTTTTGTTGTTTCCGGCCAACCTGTGCCTGTTGTTTCTCCTTGATCACCTGTGCAGTTGCCCTGATGTCGCCAATCTGTTTCTCACGGAACTGGCGATAACTTTTCAGGTACGATACCCGGCGCAGCGCATCATTAAAACTATTGGCGGAAAAAATAAAGTTTACGTAGTCGAAGCTGCTGCGGTTCTTATATGCATACACCACAGTACGGGCGTACTGCGACTTCAATGTGTCAAGCTGTTTTTCCAAACGATAGATTTCTATATTGCTGAGGTAAATATCATCATCAATATACCGAAGCTCTTTATTTGTATTGGAGATCAGGCGCTCCTGGAGCTCCACTTTCCTGCGGGCCATGTTGGCCTGCGCCAGGGATTGTTTCGTCTGTCCTTTTACCTGGTTATATACTCCCTGGATCTCCTTCAGTTCATTCTGGATTTCGCGGCGTTCGCGTTCGAGTTCCGCCTTTTCAGTTGCCGGGTTCTGGGCCAATACCCAGCCTGTCGTCAATGTCAGGATGACTGTAACAAGGAGTTTTTGCATCTGTTTTGTGTTTTTCGGTGCAGGAACCTGCTTTGGCAGGTCATCCTTTAACGCCGGTGAAACCAATAAATTATGCCCTTAGTTGGATTTGTAGTTTTTCGGTACGGAGAACGGGAAACTTAACGTTTCATTAAATTCATATGATTTGAAATCCAGCTTGATATCGAGGTTTGTTTTCTCTGAAACCGTTATCCGGCGCTTGGTCGCGAAGGCAGGGCCCTTCTTGGTTTCGTAATCCGAGTAGTTCAGGTTGCAGGTCCGGCTGCGTTTGCTGTCAATATCGTCCAGCTTGCTGTTGTCAATCCGCGATTCAGCATTCAGCGTAAGCAGGTTTTTGAAAAACTCCCCGATGCTCAGCAGTGATACGGTATTCGCGTTGCGGGAAAAGGACACAATATTGCTGTCCACAAACACCGGGTTTCCGATCAGGATATCCTGGAGTGTGGTGAGTGTGAGTGGCAGTTTTGTGATCTCCTGCAGGTAGGCCACACTGCGCAGCGTCACCACCTTGTCCTGTTTGTTGATCAGTTTCACCGAATCTTTTGTGATGTAGGCGCGGAGCCCTTCAATGCCAAACACGGCCGTCACCGAAATCCAGATGACGCTGTCTTTGTACATCCGGAGGTTGGCATTCACATCATATTTTTTTCCATCGGTACCCTGGTAGTCTACATTCACCTTGGCAGAAAACGTGGTGTACTCAATACGATTGGCCCTGAGTTTTGCAGCAGTCTCCCGGATAAATGCCGCCGAATCAAACGCTGGCTGGTCGGGCTGTGGCTTCACCACCGCAACGCTGTCTTTCCGCACAATCGCGGTATTGATTTTTTTAGTGGAGCGGCAGGCAGCAAGCAAGGAGAGGGAGGCCAGGAGAAAGAACAATGATCGGATCATTAGCTGATTTTTTACTGTTTGCCGGTATGGCCAAAACCGCCGGCGTTACGTTCAGTGGATTCCAATTCCTGTACCAGCTTCCAGCTGACCTGTTCCACCTGCTGGACAACCATCTGTGCCACCCGGTCGCCGGGTGACAACACCTGCGGACCATCGGAAAGATT
This sequence comes from Chitinophagaceae bacterium, assembly GCA_004173355.1. GTDB lineage: Bacteria > Bacteroidota > Bacteroidia > Chitinophagales > Chitinophagaceae > JBEVJC01. The sequence goes on from SEAD01000018.1 coordinate 35,326, forward strand.
GATCAGTATGACTTTGATCTCACCCCTGTAATCGGCATCGATCGTGCCGGGAGTATTCAGGCAGGTGATTCCCTGTTTCACCGCAAGACCACTCCGCGGCCGTACCTGGGCTTCATATCCAACCGGAAGTTCTATAAAAAGTCCGGTAGGTATGAGTGTGCGCTGGAGCGATTGCAGGGTGACGGGTTCTTCGATATTCGCCCGGAGATCCATACCGGATGACCCTTTCGTGGCATATTCAGGCAATGGATGCGCCGAGTTATTGATGATTTTCACTTCGATGGTAGCCATGTTTACAAATATAGGGATTGTTGGCTTTAAGGGTAAGCACCGGGAAATCAAACCCCACGCTCCAGCAGGATGCTGGCATAGGCAACCAGTCCCTCTTCCCGGCCAACAAAACCCATCAGTTCTGTGGTGGTTGCTTTGATCGACACATCTTCGGTAGTGAGTCCGCAGATCCGGGCAATCACTGATTGCATTTCGGGAACATAGGGTTTGATCTTCGGCGCCTGCAGGCAGAGGGTGGAATCGATATTGATGATATTGTACCCCTTGTCGCGCACGAGTGTAACCGTTTTTTCCAGGAGGATCTTGCTGTCAATATTTTTATACGTGCTATCTGTGTCCGGGAAATGCTGGCCGATATCACCGAGGCTGGCGGCGCCGAGTAAAGCATCGCAGATCGCATGCAGCAGTACATCCGCATCACTGTGTCCGAGCGAACCCTTGTGGTGCGGGATCTTCACGCCTCCGATCCAGAGATCACGTCCTTCTGCCAGCTGATGAAAATCGACCCCTGATCCAATGCGGTATCCCATATTTCTTTTTCGCAAATATCACAAAAAAAAGGCCTGCAGAAGCAGGCCCTTTTCTATTGGAAGTTGACTTGTTATTATTCGCCGGCACTGCTGCCACCATCGAGATCAAACAGTACAGAAAAACGTACGGTGTTTGAAAGCGGGTTACGGGTAGTTCCGCTACCTGAAGGAGCCAGGTAAGAGAAGTTCAGGCCAAATACGTTGTACTTAAGACCAATACCCGCTGTGAAATATTTACGGTTACCCTTGTTTTTGTCTTCAAAGAAATAACCGGCGCGGAGTGCAAACTGGTTGTTATACCAGTACTCAGCACCAAGCGAGGCGTTGGCCTGACCGGGGAAATCGCTGAATGAACTGCCCCAGCTGCTTACTACACCTTTGCTGCGGTAGTCGGCAATGGCTGCAGGATCATTGCTTTCGAGTGCAGGAACCAGCAGTTTGTTGAGGTCCACACCGAAAGTGATTTTATTCTGCTCATCAAAGGCCTTGTTCCAGGTGGCACCGATACCAAAGTTGGCAGGGATGAAATCACGCTGGTCAGCATTATCGGTGTAGGCAATTTTACCACCGAGGTTGGATAAGGCAGCACCAAAGGTGAAACCGTCGCCGGCTTCAGACTTGCCATCGTAGTACAGGCCGATATCACCGGCAACCGTGCTACCCACTTTATAGGTATTACCACCGGAAGCAGCACCTGACGCCAGGTCAGAGTTGATATACCGGAGGGACACACCCAGACCGAGTTTCTCGGAGAGTTTGCGGGAGTAACCGAAATCCAGGCCGAATTCACGGGGTTTACCGTTGCCGGTAAGGTTGCCGTTCTGGTCAGTAAACTGGATATTGCCAAGGCTGAAGTAGCGGATGCCACCGGTAATTGCTTGGTTTTCATCCAGTTTGTAGTAACCCGAAGCAGAAAGCAGGTAAACATCGTTTACCAGTTGTTTCAGCCAGGGAGTATAAGTTGCAGAAATTCCGCCTTTGCTTTGGTTAAAAGCGACTTTACCCATGTTCCAGAAGCCGGAAGCGGCATCTGGTGATGTGGCCAGCCCGAGTTCACCCATTCCGCCCGCACGGGCATCAGGGGAAATACGAAGGAAAGGCACAGCGGTGGTGACAACATTAATGGGCTGGTCCTGTGCTTTAAGGGCAGGCGACAGACCTGACATGATTAGTAAACAGGCAGTTAGCTTTGAAGCAGTTGAATTCATCAGATAGTGTATTTAATTATAAATGTATCAATTTGGGTTAGAAATCGACACAAGAAGGCTCGTTTCCGGACCACCGTCCGGGTTTTTCCAGATTCGAAAAACGGCATAGCAAAAGCTTTATTGTATTGTTAACAGTTTTTTTTCCAGACACAGGTGCCTGAAGACCAAATAGTTGTTTGTAGTTGATTTCCCGGCCCGGATAGGTAGTTCTCCGTAGGCGGTACCAAACCTGCGGTATATCTTTGCCAGCGGAACCGATTTTTTGCCCCGATTACAATAAATCTTTGTCCTATTCCGTTAAAAATGTTCCAATTCGTCGGTTTATGAAAAAAACACTAAGCGTGAAAAACTTAATTATCCTATTATCCTGTGTGGTGCTCATCAGTTCGTGTAAAGGCAAGGGCCTTTTTTCGAAGAAAAGTGCTAAATCAGATGTAACCGGCTGGAATTACAACGATAAAGATCGTGGTGGTTACCAGGTGGCGAAATCAAAAGACCAGGCTACAGGCCCGGGTCTAGTATTTGTAGAGGGTGGTACCTTTACGATGGGTCAGACCGAAGAAGACGTTATGGGCGAGTGGAATAACATCCCCCGCCGTGTATCGGTCCCTTCGTTCTATATCGATCGTACGGAAGTTGCCAACGTACACTACCGTGAGTACCTGTACTGGCTGACGAAAACATTTGATCCTACCGATCCCGTTAACGTTCCCATCATCGAAGGTGCACTTCCCGATACGCTGGTATGGCGTAGCGAGCTGAGCTACAACGAACCGATGGTTGAATATTACCTGCGTCATCCGGGCTTCAACTACTACCCTGTAGTAGGTGTGAGCTGGAAGCAGGCCAGCGACTTCTGTCTCTGGAGGAGCGACCGTGTAAACGAAGGCATCCTGATCGATAAAGGGTTTGTCAATAAACAAAGCGTAAACGGCCAGCAGGGCAGCAATAACTTTACAACCAAGTCATACCTGTTTGATCTCTACCAGGCAGCCCCGGGTAAAGGTGCTACTTCCAAGAAGAGCAACCCCCTCCGTACTGCACAGGGCCAGGCAAGGACCAAGGTTTCCATGGAAGATGGTTTCCTGCTTCCTGATTACCGCCTGCCTTTCGAAGCTGAGTGGGAATATGCTGCTTATGGCCTGATCGACCAGAACCCGCGTCCAACCAAAAAAGAAGGTAAACGTGGTGAGGAACTGGTTTCCAACAAACAGATTTACCCATGGTCTTCCAACGTGAATGGCCTTCGTGAGAACCGTCATGGTAGCTGGCAGGGCCAGTTCCTTGCGAACTTCAAACGTGGTAATGGTGATAACGCCGGTGTGGCTGGTGGCCTGAATGACCGCGCATTCTACACCGCTGAAGTAACTACGTTCATGCCGAATGGCTTTGGCGTGTACAACATGGCAGGTAACGTAAGCGAGTGGGTACAGGATGTGTACAGGCCGCTTTCTTCCCTCGACGTGGATGATATCGCTCCGTTCCGTGGTAACAAATACACCAAGATCTATAAAAACGATGCAGGTGAAGCTGAAATCAATGACACTACCGGACGTATCCGTACAGTGGATGTGACTGATGCAGAAAGCAAAAACCGTCGTAACTACCAGCGTGGTAACGTTATCAACTATCTTGATGGTGATACTACCTCACAGGCGACTTACGGTTACGGTGTAACCACACTCGTGAGTGATAAATCAAGGGTATATAAAGGTGGTAGCTGGAACGACCGTGCATACTGGCTGAGCCCGGGCACACGCCGCTTCCTCGAAGAAGACCAGGCACTGAGCACACTCGGATTCCGTTGCGCAATGGATCGCATGGGCAGTCCTGAAGGCAACGGCCGCAAGGTTGGCCAGAGCTTCCCGACAAAAAGACAAAAACGCTAAGAGTTCCTTCCCGACAATATCAACCCTCCGGATTTTTCCGGAGGGTTTTTTATTCCCGCTAACCTACTTTTGTTGTATGCAGATTGAACAGTTATACGAGATTTATAAAAAATACCCATCGGTGCAGACCGATACCCGCAAACTGAAAACCGGCGATATCTTCTTTGCACTGAAGGGTGATAAATTCAACGCCAACAAATTCGCAGCCGCTGCACTGGAAGCCGGCGCCGCTTACGCCGTAATCGATGAACCGGAATTCATACACGGTGACCGTTTCATACTGGTGCCCGATGTACTCACCGCACTGCAGGACCTGGCCGCCTACCACCGTGCCCGGCTTGACATCCCCGTTATCGCCATTACCGGAAGCAATGGGAAAACAACCACCAAGGAACTGGTGCATGCGGTGCTTTCGTCCAGTTTCCGCACCTCCACCACCGAAGGCAATCTCAACAACCATATCGGCATTCCCCTCACCCTGCTGAAGATCCCTGCGGATGCGCAGTTCGCAGTGGTGGAAATGGGAGCCAACCACCAGAAAGAAATTGAGTCCTATTGTGTGTACGCCAATCCAACCCACGGCCTGATCACCAACGCGGGTAAGGCACATCTCGAAGGGTTCGGCGGACCGGATGGTGTGATCAAAGGCAAAGGCGAACTGTTTGCCCATCTCCGCAGCTTGCAGCATGGGATTGCATTCGTTAACTGGGATTATGATTACCTGCGTGAACTGAGCAAGGGCATCAGCGGCATCATCAAGTACGGAACCGGGGATGATGCGCATGTATCCGGTCATGTGGTGAAAAATGATCCCCTGCTGGAAGTGGGATTCAGTACGGGTTTCAGCGGGGACAATATCCGCACGCAACTGGTAGGCGAATACAACCTTCCCAATATCCTGGCAGCAGTCACCATCGGTAAATATTTTGAAGTACCGGAAGAAAATATACAACAGGCCCTGCAGGAGTACGAACCATCCAACAGCCGCTCGCAACTGGTGAAGACGGGCACCAACCAGGTAATCCTCGATGCATATAATGCTAACCCGAGCAGCATGAAACTCGCCATCGAAAACTTTTCCAATGTGGATGCACCGGAAAAAGTGCTGGTGCTGGGAGCAATGGCCGAACTCGGGGAACATAGCCTCGATGAACACCGGCAGGTACTCGAACTCATCGGCAAATACCAGTGGAAAGATGTGGCGCTGGTGGGCGGTGATTTTTTAAATATTAAACACCCTTACAATTCCTTTGCCGACTCTGAGCTCGCCCGTGACTGGTACCGTAAACAACGGTACAACGATACGTTTATACTTGTCAAGGGAAGCCGCAGTACAAAAATGGAAAAGGTGATTGAACCATAACATGGAGATCTTCGGTTACATTGCTTCGGTATTTATCGGCGTGTCACTCGGACTGGTTGGCAGCGGCGGCTCTATCCTCACCGTGCCTGTGCTGGTATACCTGATGTCCGTGAACCCGCTCCTGGCCACAACCAGTTCACTGTTCATCGTTGGTGTAACCAGCCTCGTGGGTGGCATCCGCGCCTACTTAAAACACCTGGTCGATTTCAGGGCTGTGTCGGAATTCGGGATCCCCAGTATTTTCTCCATCTTCCTGACCCGTCACTACCTGCTGCCGGCTATCCCCTCCCCCATGTTTTACATCCGGCACGAAGCTGTGTCGCGGGAAATGTTCCTGATGATCGTTTTCGCCGTGCTCATGCTTGGTGCCTCCATCTCGATGATCCGGAGGATTCCCGAACCTGAAACCGGCACGCATCCGGAAACAGCCCCTTCCAGGGCATTGCCGGTGATCCTGATCGGACTCATAATCGGGTTGATTACAGGACTGCTTGGTGCCGGAGGCGGCTTCCTGATCATTCCCACGCTGGTGCTTTTCCTGAAAATACCTATGAAAACCGCCGTGGGCACCTCGCTGCTCGTGATTGCCATCAACTCCCTTTTCGGATTTCTCTTCAGCCTGAAACAATTTACCTACGACTGGATGCTCATTCTGAGCTTCACCGGACTGGCCATCATCGGCATTTTTGCCGGCAGCAAACTTTCCGAACGCATTCCCCCGGCTTCGCTGAAAAAAGGATTCGGGTGGTTTGTCATGATCATGGGCATATACATTATTGCCCGGGAACTTTTCCTTTGAGTCAACCTTATAATGCGGACCTTTGCAGCTCACCAACTACCATTACCGGCATGAGCGGACAAAAAGCAAGCAGGGGATATTTTTCATCAGCACTCGGATGCCGCTGCCCGCGTTGCCGTGAAGGGAAACTCTTTACCAACCCGCTGACCATCAAACTGAAAAAAAATATGGTCATGAATCGCTTTTGTCCCGTCTGTGGCCAGGCCACCGAGATAGAGGTAGGTTTTTATTACGGCACCAGTTATGTCAGTTACGCCCTTACAGTGGCCATCAGCGTGGCTACACTCGTGGCCTGGTGGGTATTTATCGGCCTCGGACTGGATGATAACCGCTTCTTCTACTGGCTTGCCTTCAACGGCGTCTTCCTCCTCTTCCTCCAGCCCTGGCTGATGCGCATCAGCCGCAGCCTTTGGATCTCCTGGTTTGTTTCCTATGACCCCGACTGGGAAACAAATGAAGCACCCGATGTGTCCGAACGAAACAACCCTGACCAGGCTAACAACTGGTAATTCGTATCATTTACCAGTGTTTACCCATACGATTTTAAGCCCTTCACGAAGGGCTTTTTTATGACCCCTCTTTAACGTTTTGTGTACATATACGGGATGGTGACCGTATTTTCAGCAGATTCTAATGTCTGTAATGAATTGTCAACCAACTGATTAATTTTTTATCCCTATAGTAAAAGCCCGTAGGCGCTTGCACCCACCGTATTTTCCGTATACATTAGCTGAGTATTTGTACCAGTCCCAACCCTTAGAAAAAACAACAATGAAACAAGTTATTACCCTTGTGCTGGCATTCGTGCTGTTTGCGCAAAACTCCCAATCGCAATCAGGGACGACGAATTGCGAAAACCTCCAGGCTACTTATTCAACTACTGAATCAAGATGTGCCTCCACCGGGACAATCACCATCAGCGTGACCGGCGGATCCGGGGAATACAGCTACAAGATCCTCGAACCATTCACCACCCCCCTTACATCCACGTCGCAGATCAGTGGCCTGCCCCCGGGAACCTACACGGTCCAGGCAAAAGACATGGTCAGTGGTTGTACCCTGGTTCTTGAAAATGTAGTGGTGGCAGGTTCCTACAGCGACCCGCGCTTCCAGCTTACCAAAACCGACGTCAGCTGCACGGGCGGATCGGACGGGGCCATAAACGTGACCGGACAACAGTACGGCCGGGCACCACTCAGCTACACCATCGTTGCCCCATCACCTGCGGCAATCGGCACAAGCAACGTTTCGGGTGTTTTTTCCGGACTTCCCCCGGGATATTATTATGTACAACTGCGTGACTCCTGCGGAGGTATCCAGACACGTTCCATCTCGGTGATGGATTACAGCTGGAGTATCAATGCAAGGGTGATCACCAAAATAAACTGTAACACCGTATCAGTGACCATCGACCTGCTCGACAACAGGGGTAATACAAATGCATCCGGTACCGCCTTCAATGGTTTTGCATACGGGGTTGTGAATGCACCGGGTGATACCACCTGGAACAGCACACGCAGCTTCAATTACGTGGCTACTCCATTACGCACGCTGAAATTTGTAGTGCGTGACCGTTGCGGAAATGTCCAGCTCTTCAACTGGAGCAACCCGGTACCATCACTTGGCAGCAATGTAACCCTCAGCAACCAGGCCTGCGCTACATTCACTGCCCAGGTAACCAGCCCGGCCAACCTGACCAGCCCGCAGTACTATCTCCGCGAGGGTCTGACTCCCGTTGCCAATAACAACAACGGCCGGTTTGACAACATACCATACGGATCATATTGTATCGATATGGTAGACGCGTGTTATGACACAACCATCACCCGTTGTTTCACGGTAACTGCACCACGTCCCTCACTGGGAGCAACTGTTAACCAGACAGCACTTACCTGTTCGACCTTCACCGCCGCAGTGACCAGCATCACCAACTTTTTCAACCCGACCTACAGCATCTATACCGCCGGCGGGATCTTTGTTGCCAACAGCAGCAACGGCACCTTCACCGGGCTTGCATACGGCGACTATTGTATCCGCGTGCGTTCCAATGCGCCTTGTTACGATACCACCATCGAACGTTGTTTCACTGCCACGCAGCCGCGACCTGCCATTCCTGTAAACGTCACTACCAATAATATCACCTGCGCCGGCTTTGATGCATCGATTACCGGCACCTATCTTTCAAACCCGCAGTTCTGCCTCTATAATTCCGTAACCAATGCACTTATCGGTTGTAACGGCGACGGTAATTTCCCGGGACTTGAATTCGGTGACTACTGCGTGCGGATCACCACCCAGGCCCCCTGTTATGATACCACCATCCAGCGCTGCTTCAGCGTTGGCCAGCCACAGCCATCTGCAGCAGATCCTGTAATCTCTGCAAGGGGTTGTGATGACTTCACGGTACGCATCCCGTCGGTAACCAATATTGCGTCTCCTGAATATTGCCTCTTCGATGCTGCAAACAACCCGCTGGGATGCAACAGCACCGGTACATTCACCAACGTACCTTATGGCACCTATTCGATCCGCATCGCCACCACAGCTACAGGCGGCAGCTGCCCGACCTCACCAGTGATAAAAACATTTACAGTAACCCGCATCAACCCGACCGCGAATGCAACAGTTACCGTATCAAACAAGGACTGTTCAACCTTCAGTGCTGATATAACCGGTGAAGCAAACCTCATCAACCCGCATTACTACCTGGTTGACCTGGCCAATAACCCGATCGCCGACAACAACACCGGTACTTTCCATAACATCCCTTATGGTTCATACAAGATCATCATCCGTGATGCCTGCCCTTCCACCAACCTTGAAAGGAATGTGAGCGCAGCAGGTGACCCGCTGGTATTTACCGCCACCGCAGCCGAATCATGTACTTTCACCACCACGAATATCGCGGTGAACGTGAGCGGTGGCCGGGCACCCTTCCTTGCAAGAATACTCAACCCAATGAATGTGGTTGTTGCCACCCAGACGTTCAGCTCTGCCAGCTTTACATTTGCAGACATTGCGGGACTGCCTGCCGGAATGGAATACACCATTGAAATAACAACGGACTGCGGACAAACCCAGGTAATGAACCTGGCACCACGTACCAGCCTCTTCAGCCGCAACAACAACGTATCCTCCAAATGCCCGAGTGCATCATGGGAAAATGGTTCGGGTGAAATCGTCACCGAACTCGTTTCAAACATCGGGATGTATACACCAACCATTATCCGTCGCAACGGCAGCGTGGTGAACATCGGCCCGACGCTGAACCAGTCGATTTCGGCCAACCACCGCAGGTACACGTTCTCCGATCTTGGTCCGGCCACTTACATCCTCGAATACAATATCACTACCTGCGCACGCAGGGTATACGATACGATTGTGGTATCAAATTATATCTACCCGAACCTGCTTAACTCAGCGGCTTACCAGTGTGACAACAGCAACTTCAGCGTAAACGCAGTTGCCAGCAATGGCGTGGCTCCGTTTACCTACGAGATCATCGGCAGTAACCCCGCCGGTCCGAGCATCGTGTCACCGATGCAGAACAGTCCGGTATTCAACATCAATACCGCTGCGGCCTACTCACTCGTACGTATGCGTGCAGTGGATGCCTGCGGCAATGGTACCCTGAACGATGTGAGCGTACTGCCACTCGGCCAGCTGACCATCCAGGTAAACAATGTCGACTGCTGGTCAAATGCTATCACCCTTTCAGTGGATACCATCCCGAATGCAACTTACGAATGGTACAAAAAAACAAGCGCGACCGATAGTACCCTGATCGGCACCACGCAGAGTTACCAGATCCCTGCACTGTACCCCAGCCACACCGGCATATATGTTTGTAAAACAGTGGTCAACAGCGGCTGTCTTGTGCGGCTGTCGAGCTACCACCTCCGTGGCGCCTGCAGTATTGTGCTTCCGGTTAAGATGCTTGGTTTCGAAGGACGTCTCGAAAACAATAAAGTAAAGCTGAAGTGGAATGTATCGGATGAAAAATCGGTAAAGGAATACCAGGTCGAGCGCAAATCGGATAACAGCAGTTTTGAAAAAATCGGAACCGTTACGGCTGAAAACAAAGGCGGCACAAAACTCTATCCCTTTACGGATGCGAACCCCGGTTCAGGTATCATCCAGTACAGGCTGAAGATTGTTGCGCTCGACGGGGCAGTGACGTACAGCAATGCCGTAACTATCCAGCGGGAACTGGACGAGATCACAGCGGGACCAAACCCGGTGAAAGACATGCTGAAAATCAGCATCACCGGCAAAACAGAAAGCGCATATGAAATCAGCCTCGTAAGCATGAATGGCCAGCTGATCCTTTCACAGACAACGGCAACAACAAGGACCGCCAACCTTCAGATTCCACGCACGAGCAGGATGTCGCCAGGAATGTACATCCTTAAAATAAAGAACCTGGGCACCGGTTCATTGTTCACGAAAAAGATGCTGTTCGAATAAACCGCCAGCATCCAGGGCCACACCACCCGGCCGCCTGTGAGGGCGGCCTTTTTTTTTAATAACTCATTCCATCCGGTTCACGTTGCCACTGCTGCAGTTTTTAACCTTTCCGCAGGTGCCATGCTTTTGGTTTTGTAAATGCCCGCAGGCCGGTGTAGGAAAGTGTTGAGCCAAAACCAGAATGCCCACGCCCGCTCCATGGCAGTGCCGCACTCACCCGGTCACAGCAATTCCAGTAACCCGATCCACTGTCAACCTGCCCGAGAATAGACTCCGCGCGGTCGCGGCTGCTGCTATACACACTGGCCGTGAGACCATACTCCGTATCCTGCATCAGGACGATCGCTTCGGCATCGTCTTTTACTTTCATGATACCGATCACCGGTCCGAACGATTCCTCTTTCATCAGGTCCATGTCATGGCTGGCATCGGCAAGTACCGTAGGCTGGAAATAGTATCCCCTTCCCGCAGGCTTTTCACCGCCAGTGAGCAGTCTCGCACCTTTCGCCACCGCATCGCTTACCTGGCCGGCAAGAAAACCGGACTGGGCAGCTCGGCTCAGCGGACCGATATATACACCCGCTTCCAGCGGATCGCCGGTTTTCCACGACTTCACCTCTTTTACAAATTCATCGAGGTAGCGGTCATAGATTTTTTCGTGTACATAAATCCTTTCAACCGCACAGCAGCTCTGCCCGTTATTGTAAAACGCACCATCGGCCGTGGCCGCAGCCACTGCAGGCACGTCTTCAATATCATCCGCCACATACAACGGATCCTTGCCGCCTAGTTCACATTGCACGGGGATCATACGCGGGGCCACTTTTTCAAAAATATATTTCCCCGTTCGATAGCTTCCGGTAAAATAATATCCGTCAAATGGCATATCCAGCAGGAGCCTGCCGGTATCCGCCGCCCCTTTTGCCAGCAGGAAAACATGGCTGTCCACTCCCGCTTCATGCAACAGTTTTTCAATTTCCAGTCCCGTGAGTGTGGCAAACTCGGAAGGTTTATAACAAACGGCGTTCCCTGCCAGCAGGGCTGGCACGAACACATTCACTCCCACGAGGTATGGGTAGTTCCAGGCGGAGATATTACAGATCACACCCAGCGGGTCGTAACTGATCCGCTCTTCCATCGTCGCAGTCTCACTGACCAGTTCCGGTGACAGCCATTTGCCGGCACTGCCCGTGAGCCAGTTGATACGTGTGATAGCGCCATTGATCTCATTGCGCGACTGCTGAAGGGGTTTGCCTACTTCGCTGGTCAGCACACCGGCAAGCTGTTTGATATTGTCTTTCAGCAAAACCGCAAAACGTTCGATCACTTCAATCCGCTCCCGCAATGCTTTTGCCGCCCACGATGGCTGTGCCTTCCGGAGCCGCGTGTAAAGGATTTCCAGTGTGGCCGCATTGTCATCCGGCAGTTCGGTGATCAGTTCTTCTGTTGCTGGATTAATTATTCTCACTGTATTTTTTTGAAGCGTTAATAAACTGGTCACGGATGCCGGCAGATGCCGGTTCGTCCTGTAACCCGAAACGGAACATCCGTTCTGGATGCCACTGCACAGCGAGCAGGAACGATAACCCCTCCGGGGAAATCCGCTCCAGTGATTCGGGTTCACCATCTTGTGAAAATGCGCCTATCCGAAAACCCGGGGCCACCTGCCCTACCGACTGGTGATGTGCGCTGTTGATGCTGATCCGGCTGCTGCGCACGATCGCGGACAACTGGCTTCCCTCTTCCACATTCGCCCAATGTTGCTTATCGCCGGGTATGGCGCGGTGCGTCTGGTTACCAGCGATACCCAGGTCCTGTGTCAGTGTACCACCCGACAAGGCGTTGATCAGTTGCATGCCGCGACAGACCCCCAGCACCGGCAAACCGAGTTGCTGTGTTTTTTCAAAAAGCTGTTTTTCAAAAACATCCCTTGTTTTATTAAATAGTTCCGGTGCATTCGGGTAACCCTCCTGCATTCCATAAAGCGATGGCTGTATATCCACCCCACCCGAAAAAAGTATTCCGGCAAATCCATCCAGTTCCGGCAAGCCCGCGGATGGATACAGTGTCACGATCTCCATCCCGCTCCCTGCGCCCTCGAGCCAACGGAGGTAGTTCAGTTGTTTTTCTTCGAGTTTGTTTTCATCCATCCCGGTAAATGTCACTCCTATCTTTCTCATAATGCCTCCTGGTAAAGCGTCCGGAAATCAGCACGGCTGACGGGACGTGGATTATTGGGATGGGCAAAATCAGCCAATGCAAGATCCGCAAGCGTATCAAGGTGTTCCTCTTTTACGCCAACATCCCGGAGCCGGGATGGGATACTGATGGCTGCATTCAGGGCATGCAGGTATTCCACGACTGCCGCGCCGGTTTTTTCATTCAGTTCCAGCACCTCGGCAATGCGTTTGAATTTATGTTCCGATCCCGGGATATTAAATGCCATGCCATAGGGAATGTTCACCGCGTTGGCGAGGCCATGATGGGTATCCAGCAGGCTCGACATCGGATGGGCAAGTGAATGCACTACTCCCAGGCCTTTCTGGAATGCCACTGCACCCATGAGTGACGCAACCAGCATCTTGCTTTTATTTTCCAGGTCTGGTTTTTTCACCGCGTCCCTGAGCGACTGATGTATCAGTGAAATGCCTTCCAGCGCGATGCCATCACACATGGGATGGAACATGTTTACAAGGAACGCTTCCATATTATGGGTGAGTGCATCCATCCCGGTTGCGGCGGTGATGGGTGCAGGCAGGTCCATCGTCAGCAAGGGATCTGCAAAGACAATCTTCGCCAGGAGTTTTGGGGAAAAAAGGATTTTCTTCTGGTGGGTTTCATCGTCAGCGATAATGGCACTGCGACCCACCTCACTGCCGGTGCCCGCAGTGGTGGGGATAGTGATGAAATGCGGAACCGTTCCGGTCACATATACATCCCCGCCAATCAGGTCATCGTATTTAAAAAGATCCTCGCGGTGATCAACCCGAAGCACGATCGCGCGCGCCACATCGATGGCTGCACCACCACCGACCCCGATGATACAGTCCCGGCTGGTATTGTCATACAGCTCTGTGCCCCTGTATACATCCGACTTGACGGGGTTTTTATGGATGTCGCTGAACACTTCAGCGGAAAGACCCGCCGCTTCGAGTGAAGACAGAATTTTCCGGAAAAAATCCAGTTGCACCACATTGGGATCTGATACCAGCAACGGACGCCGCAGCTTGCTGGACAAAAGATAAGCCGGCAGTTCGCCGGTCACACCAGCGCCGAAGCGGATGGTGGTTGGAAAGTTGTACTGATATACCTGGTTGAATGACACGGTAGTGTTATTTTAAAGGTTAGGTATATGGCAGGCGTAATCGTTGTGTGATGCCGGGGCATCTTATATGATCTCGAGATAACGTCGGAGTTCCCAGTCTGTCACCGCTTTCAGGTGTTGCTTCCACTCCCATTCCCGTGTACCGGTAAAATGGGCCGTGAATTCCTCACCAAAAAGTTCGGCAGCAATTGGCGATGACTTCATATTTGCTGCAGCCTGTTCGAGTGTGTGTGGCAGTTGTCCGTTTGAAAAATCAAGGTAACCGTTGCCCACACTCCTCGGCTGGCCGAGGCTGAGTTTGTTGCGGATTCCATATAAACCCGATGCCACTGATGCGGCCATGGCGAGATAGGGATTTGCATCGGCACCGATCACGCGGTTTTCGATCCGTGCGGAAGCGGGTGATGCCGCGAGGATCCTCAGTGCGACGGTGCGGTTGTCCAGTCCCCAGGTCAGTGTGGTAGGCGCCCAGGCCCCTTCTACCAGCCGTTTGTAACTATTGATCGTGGGTGCATACATCGGCAACACATAGGGGAGACAATACAACTGGCCGGCTACATACTGCTGCATGGTTTCACTCATGGAATGTTCCGCCTTGCCATCAAAGAAAACGTTGTTGCCTTTTTTGTCGCTGAGACTCTGGTGCACATGTCCTCCGCAACCCGGAAGGCTCTCATTGATTTTGGCCATGAAACTGGCGATGATCCCGTGGCGGTAGGCAATCTCCTTTACAGCAGTTTTAAACAGCACTGCCCGGTCACCGGCTTCCACAAGACCGGAATATTCGATGGCCGCTTCGTAGGTACCCGGGCCTGTTTCGGTATGGATGCCCTCTACCGGGATCCCGAATTTCCCCAGCAGGTCAAAGAGGTCGGTAAAAAAATCGCTGTTGTAGGAAGTGCGCAGGTGCGAGTAACCAAACATACCCGGCGTAAGTGGCGTCAGCTGCCGGAAGTTTTTGCTGTGCAGGGTCTGTGGGGTTTCAAGGAAGTTGTACCATTCGAATTCCTGTGAGGCATTGACCGTGTAACCCATTTCGCCTGCCACACCAGCAATCTTTTTCAGCAGTTGCCGCGGGTCAACCGCAGAAGGTTGCTGTTGTTTGTCGGTGAGCTCGGCCAGGAAAAAAGGAATGTCCCCTTCCCATGGAATACTCCGGAAAGTGGACAGGTCCAGCCGCGCAGGCGAGTCAGGATATCCTGTATGCCAACCGGTGTAGGCCAGCTTTTCATAGGCAGTGTCGGCGGAATCCCAGCCAAAGATGACATCGCAGAAACTGGTGTGGCTCTCTACGGCGGACAGGAATTTCCTGGTCGAGATATATTTTCCACGGAGCACACCATCGATATCAGTGATCGCGAGTTTCACTTTTCCCGAAGGGTGGTCCGTGACCGCCTTGATGGTCTCCTGTTTAGTACTCATACAGTTTTATTTGTTGGCAGCAGCCTGAACAGCCCGAAGGCCAGTAAAAGGATGCCGCAATAAATCAATGCTAAATTAAAATTATAATAACTCATGGCAATGAGTGCGAGTACGGCAATGACCAGCGCCAGTACAGGTGTAAACGGGTACAGCGGCACCTTGAAAGGCCTGGCCAGTGCAGGTTCGCGCTTCCGGAGCCGCAGGATCGATAACATAGAAATAATATACAGCGTCAATGCCCCGAATACGGAAAGCGTGATGATATCACCGGTTTTACCCGTAAGTAAGGCGATGATGCCCAGCACCATATTGCCCAGCAGGGCATTGGCGGGTGTCCTGAATTTCGGATGCACTTTCCCCAGCAGGGCGGGCGCCATTTTCACGCGGCCGAATTCAAAACTGGACCGGCCCGCAGCGAGGATGATGCCGTGGAAGGAAGCTACCAGTCCGAGCAGACCAATACTGACCAGCAGGTGGTACAGGAAATTATTACCTTCCACGATCTGGCCCAGTGCAAGGGGCAGTGGCGAATCAGACTCGGCACCGTCGGTGTTGTAGACGATTTTTTCCCATCCACCTACACCGACCGAACTCGTAAAGGTGATGACACAAAGCACGACCAGTGTCAGGATCGCAAATCCGAAACCGCGGATAATGGTACGCTGGGGATTGATTGTTTCTTCCGCCACATTGGCCACGCCTTCGATGCCAAGGAAAAACCAGATGGCAAAAGGAATGGATGCGAGTATTCCCTGCCAGCCATTTGGCAGTGCGTTATGCGTGAGATTCTCCCAGTGGAAAGAAGGGTAACTCACCCCGGCAAAAAGCAGGAGTTCACCCACCGCGAGAATGGTAACAAACAATTCAAAAGTTGCCGCTGCCTTCACCCCATAGATATTGAGACCGGTAAACAGGAGATAGGCAATAATGGCGATCGCGGGGATCGGGACCTGCGGAAAAAAGAGGTTGAAATAGGTGCCGATCGCGATGGCGATTGCGGGTGGTGCAAAGATGAATTCAATATTCTGCGCCATACCCGCGAGGAAACCCACATTCCGTCCAAATGCCCTGCTGGCATAATCGAATACGCCACCCGCTTTCGGGATACTGCAGGCCAGTTCAGTATAACTGAACGTAAAGCAGAGATACATGATGATGATGAAGATGGTCGCGATGCCCAGCCCCAGGGTACCTCCTTTTGGAAGACCCAGGTTCCACCCGAAATACATCCCCGAGATAACATAACCCACGCCCAGTCCCCAGAGCATGGTCGCGTTCAGCGTCCTTGTGAGTTCAGCTACCGGTTTTCCCAAGATTTTTTATTTCCGGGAAGTTAACACAAATCAGCGTTGGAATTACCTGCCGGTGAAGCTGGCCGGTTCCCGTATAACCGCTGCGGACTATGCAGCCTCTGGCTGTTTCGGTACAACCTTTTTCCTGCCCCGCCGTTGCTGGTTGTCAGTGACCGCCCACAGCGCCATCTGGTGGAGAAGCGGCTTCATGGTAAGACCGGAGCTGCCGAGGCTGTACTCCACAAATGGTGGTACCACATTTTTAGCCTTCCGGATCACCAGCTCATCTTCCTGTAACTGCTTCAGGTGCTGGATCAGCACTTTCTCGGTAATGGACGGTATCGCACGTTTGAGTTCGCTGTATCGCTTCGGACCTTCCATGAGCTGGTACAGGATGATCGGTTTCCAGTGGCCACCGATCCGATCCATTACATAGGTAACCGGGCACTGGAGCTGGGCCAGCTTGTTGATACTGCGAGTTGAGTTCTCTTTAACTTTTGCCATAGGTATACATACTTTGGGGTAAGTACTTGTATAAAAGTAAGTACAAAGATACCTTTGTGTTCCAACAAACAAATACAGTTATGAAATTTATTATTACAGGTTCATTAGGTAATATCAGCCGCCCACTCGTAGCCTTGCTTGTGAAAGCCGGTCATGATGTTACAGTGATCAGCCGTTCGGCCGGCAAAACCGTCGAAATTGAAGAAGCCGGGGCAAAAGCCGCCATCGGCTCACTCGAAGATGTATCCTTCCTTACAAACACGTTTACCGGGGCGGACGCAGTGTATACGATGGTGCCTCCCAACTATGGGGCAGCCAATATGCCGGACTTCATTGAAGCAACCGGCAAAGGTTATGCCACCGGAATCAAAGCGGCAGGTGTGAAAAAGATTGTGAACCTCAGCAGTATCGGGGCGGATGTGCCGGCAGGTACGGGTCCTATTGCGGGACTTCACCGGGTGGAAAACATTCTCAACCAGCTGGAAGGCGTGGATGTGAAACATGTGCGCGCCGGATTCTTTTATGTGAACTTCTTTAATGATATCCCGCTGGTAAAACACAATAATGTCATTGGCGCCAACTATCCGGCTACTACTGAGATGATCATGGTGCATCCCGCTGATATCGCAGATGCAATTGCAGAGGAACTGCTGGGAAGTTTCTCCGGCAAGTCGGTCCGGTACGCGATCAGTGAAGAAAAACTGATCAGTGATATCGTTCCGCTGATAGCAGCTGCCACTGGTAAACCCGGATTGCCCTGGGTGGAGTTCACCGATGACCAGTCGCTCGAAGGAATGAAAGGGGCCGGTATACCTGCACCAACAGCTGCCACCTATGTGGAAATGGGTCAGGCATTACGTGACGGCGTCCTGAACAAGTACTACCGCGCCAACAATTTCAAGCCAACGGGAAAAAGGAAGTTTGCGGATTTTGTGAAAAATGAATTTACAGCCGCCTGGAATAGCTGATGATACGATAAAGCAGGGGTGCAATAGCATTCCTGCTTTATATTTCATAAACACGCAAGGAGGAAATGTTGGCCGTCTGGCAAGCATACCAGCCGGATATTACCGGAATTGTTTTGGCCTTTCACCCACAGCTGCGAGTGATGCGGTTTCTTCCGCCCTTTTCAGTTTCGTTTCAATACGTCGGGCACTATGTACCCAATGCAGGATCATTTTCTTCACTGACTTACTGAGACCGTTAAAATATTTACGTGAACCGGGGTGGGCCCTGAATGCACTGGCAAGTTCTTTTGGGATGACAAGCGACTCTACCTGATCCAGTTTATTCCATGAACCATTTTCTTTTGCAATCCGGATACTCTCCAGACCAGCCTTCGCCATTTTCTTTCCTGCAATCAGTCGTTCCACCTTATCCTTGTTGATTTTTGACCAGTGGCTTTGTGGCTTGCGCCTGGTGATCAGTTGCAGGAATTTCCCATCCCCGATGGATTTCCTGGTACTGTCAATCCACCCGAAACAGAGCGCTTCATCCACTACATGGGTCCATTCAACCGATGGGGTGCCTGTTCCTTTTTTATAACAGAGTAGCAGGACCGACTGCTTCGACTGATGGTTTTCTTTCAGCCATTTGCGCCATTCCTTTGCACTCGCAGGGTAGAATATTTCCCGTTCAGGCCTGATCATTTTGCGGAACTGTTTGATTAAAGCTAAGGAATCAGTAGGGAAAAAAGGGCTGCGGGCAGGCACAGATATTGGAGCCCTTTACTGGTTAATCTGATCATTTAATAAAAGTCAACAGTGATGGCAACAACGCAGAAAATAAGCTCCAACCTCTGGTTTGATAACCAGGCAGAGGAGGCAGCAAACTATTATGTATCTGTTTTCAAAAATTCAAAGCTCGGTGCTGTCGCCAGGTATGGCAAAGTGGGTTACGAACAGCACAAACAAAAAGAGGGCACGGTGATGACCGTTGAGTTCACGCTTGACGGACATGATTTCATCGCACTCAACGGAGGCCCCATTTTCAAATTCAGTGAAGCGGTTTCGTTTGTAATCAATTGTGATACGCAGGAAGAAATTGATTATTACTGGGAAAAACTCTCCGATGGCGGTGACAAACAGGCGCAGGTATGTGGGTGGCTGAAAGACAGGTTTGGCCTGTCCTGGCAGGTAGTGCCATCCATGATGAGCCAGTGGTTTGCCGGTGGGCCGACAGAAAAAACCGAGCGTGCAATGGGTGCCATGCTGGAAATGAAAAAGCTCGATATTGCTGCCTTACAGGCCGCGTACGATGGGAAATAGCTGCCTGGCGAACCAAGCCGGCGATGGTTACCGCCAGCCCAGTCCCGGGGCAACATGTTCCAGGATCGACGAAATCACATGTACGTTATAGTCCACCCCAAGTGTGTTGGGAATGGTCAGCAATACCGTATCCGCCTCTTTGATTGCTTCATCTTCTGCCAGCTCCCTGATCAGCTGGTCGGGTTCGGCTGCATAGCCCCTTCCAAAGATTGCGCGTTTGTCCGGCTCAATATACCCAAGGCTATCCGACTGGCGGCCTTCCCTCCCAAAATAGGCGCGGTCCATGTCGTTAACGATTGCAAAAATAGAACGGCTGACCGAAACCCTCGCTTCACGGGTATGCCCGGCCTTTTTCCATGCATCCCGGTAGAGCCTGATCTGTTCGGCCTGCTGGATATGGAAGGGTTTACCGCTCTCATCAAATTTCAATGTAGAGCTCTGCAGATGCATTCCTCTTTCAGCAGCCCATACTGCTGTGGCATTGGAAGCAGCACCCCACCAGATCCTGTCACGCAGGCCGGGTGAATGTGGCTCAAGACGCAACAACCCGGGAGGATTGGGGAACATGGGATTGGGATTGGGTGTGGCAAATCCACGGCCTTCCAGCTTGTCAAGGAACTCCAGTGTTTTCCGCCGTCCCATATCCGCGTCATTTTCACCCGCAGCTGGCTCGTAACCAAAATGTTTCCAGCCATCGATCACCTGTTCGGGCGAACCGCGGCTCACACCAAGCTGCAGCCTGCCACCTGAAATCAGGTCGGCCGCACCGGCATCTTCGACCATGTACATAGGATTCTCATACCGCATATCGATCACACCTGTCCCGATTTCAATCTTGCTTGTCTTTGCCCCGATGGCAGACAGCAGCGGAAACGGCGAAGCCAGCTGGGCGGCAAAATGATGCACCCGGAAATACGCACCATCGAGGCCGATCTGTTCGGCTGCGACTGCCAGGTCGATGGACTGCAATAGAGTATCGCTGGCGGTACGTGCCTTGTATCCGGGATGATTTGCCCAGTGCCCGAACGATAAAAAACCTATTTTCTTCATAACTTCCTTTTTGTGACCGGAAGCGGGGTCGAATCACTTCCGTACACATATGACAAAGATCAATAAATAAAGTTCGTTGTCTGAACATCGATTTAAATTAAAGCCCAATCCAGCTTCGTGCAGGTACGCATTTATCATCCGGATCCGGTACTGCGGGAGTTTGTCATGAACTACCTGACCATTGATGCCACGCTGCCCGATTCGGTCATGGAGGTGGTGAATCCTTATCCCCCATCCCCTTTCCAGTCACTGATTTTTTACTGCAATGATCCCGTGTCCATGGGCAGGCCCGGCAGTTCGCTGTTTGACAAACAACCGATGGTAGTGGTCACAGGTCCGCAACTCTCGATGGTGCATGTAAAAGTGCATCGCCAGCTCCGTTCTATCCGCGTTGATTTCCTGCCCGGTGCCCTGTACCGGATCCTGGGCATCCCGATGGCTGAACTGGCAGATGGCGGTTATGACGCGGTGGATCTGTTTGATGAAGAGATGCGTTCCCTCCTACATCAGCTGCAGGATGTGCCATCACTTGCTGCAGGCAAGATACTGGTCGAGTCATTCCTGCTGCGAAGGATCCACCGGTTCCGCCAGGTGCTGCCCTTCGATGCTGCCATCCGCGGCATGTTATTCAGCGACGGCCTGATGACGGTGGAACAGACCGCTTCACTTGCCTGCCTGAGCCTGAAACAGTTTGAACGCAAATGCAAGGAACGCATTGGGATGAACCCGAAAACCTATGCCCGTATCCTGAAATTTTCAAAAGCATACCGGCTTCGCGAAACCTCACCGCAACACAGCTGGCTGCAGATTGCCCATGAGTCGGGATATTTTGACCAGATGCACATGATCCGGGATTTCAAAACCTTTGCGGGTGTGAATCCGTCGGTGATTGAAGGGCAACTGTCCGGCACCCCACTCCGGATGCAGAAAGACATGCATTCGCAGAATGTCGATTTTGTACTATGAACCAGGGGTAGTTACGGGATAGATTTGATGAAAAAAGATGCCCCGATTATTATTGTTCCCCCGATACTTGCTCCTGTCAGGTTTGCTGTTGCTGGCTAATTGTTTGTATTCGCAGTCGTATGACAGCCTGCACAAACTGGACGGACACCAGGCGACCGCGTACTACAGTCACGGATGCGAAAAAAAAGCAACGCGGATGGCCCGGCAACTCGACAGTGTAATGGCGTTTTACACCAGGGAGATCCGATTCACACCCACCGTTACATTACTGGTACTCTCGCCGGCCGACTGGCCACTTTATACAAACTTCCCATTTTACGGAATGCCACATTATACCAGCAACAAAACGCTGGTGGTAGCAGCGGAAAATAACGACTACTGGAAAAGTATGGTGCCGGCACTGGATAAGATCCCGGAGGCAGAGGCACGCAGAATCCGGGAGACCTACACGGACAAGGACGGGCAAATCAATATGGAAGCATTCTTCGACCTGCTCGCCATCCATGAACTGGGTCATGCTTATCACAACCAGGGCGGACTGCTGATGCAACGGAGATGGATGGGGGAACTGTTTCCAAACATTTTACTTCACACTTATATCGCCGAAAAAGAACCAGCATTGTTGCCGGCCCTGAAGGTCTTTCCGGAAATGGTGGTGTCTACAACGGACACGGCTACACTGGCATTTACCACGCTGGCCGAACTGGAAACGAATTATGGCAGGATGGGACCGGAATTCCCGCAGAACTATGGCTGGTACCAGTGCCGCTGGCATATGGCTGCCGGGAAGATTTATGAAGCCGGGGGTATCGAAACGGTAAGGAAACTCTGGCTGGCGCTAAAAACACAAAGGGAAAAACTGGATGATGCAGGACTCGCCGGATTACTGAAGACCCAGGTCCATCCGGCAGTGGCGGATGTATTGCTTCGCTGGTAAAATGCGGGGCAAAAAAATCGCCGCAGTTTTGCTGCGGCGACGAGGTGCGGAGACGGCGAGATTCGAACTCGCGATACAGTTTCCCGTATACACACTTTCCAGGCGTGCTCCTTCAACCACTCGGACACGTCTCCTTTTCGGGCAGCAAAAATAAGGTTTACTCGCTTGCCGGGCGAATAAATTTTGAGGTTTAATTTGTTTTTTCCGGAAGACAAAACCCTACAGTCCAAACAATTCCTTTGCATTGGCGGTCGTTTTTTCCGCAATCGTTTCAATGGGCTGTTCAAAAATATCCGCGAGTTTCTGTGCAATCAGCGGCAGGTAAGCCGGTTCATTCTGTTTACCGCGATAAGGCGTTGGTGCGAGATAGGGTGCATCGGTCTCCAGCACCAGCCGGTCAGTACCCAGTTCTTTCACCACCTTATCCAGCCCGCTGTTTTTAAAAGTCAGCACCCCACCGATCCCGAGATAGAAACCGAGATCAATTACCTGACGCGCCTGCTCCACCGTACCGGAAAAACAATGGAACACGCCGGTGAGCCCACCGTTTTGTTTTTCACGTACCACTTCAATGCTTTCATCGGTAGAATTGCGGGAGTGGATGACCAGGGGCTTTTTAAACGCGATTGCCCAGTCAGCCTGCTTTTTAAAGGCAATGTATTGCTGCCCGGTGAAGCTGAGGTCCCAGTAAAAATCAAGACCCGTTTCCCCGATCCCGTGAAAGGCCCGCTGGTCAAGGTATTGCTCGATTGCGTCCAGCTCATCCTCGAAATCCTCGCGCACCGAACAGGGATGCAGGCCAATCATACTAAGGCACAGACCCGGGTTATCCTTCTCGGTATCAAGCATTAAGCCATGGGTAGACCGGTCGATCGCCGGCATCAGGATTGTTTTTACGCCGGCTTCAGCAGCGCGGGCGAGCATTTCCTGGCGTCCTTCACCGAAGTCCGTAGAATATACATGTGAATGGGTATCGATCAATATCATAGTCTGTCCATTTTCCTGAAACCCGCATCTGGCTACGAAATCAGGGCCCAAAGAGTTTTAAATTAGTTTGGCTAAATGAAAAAAAATTATACCTTTAGTCCAGTTTTCATAGGGTACGGATTAAAAACGGGCCAGGGTTTCTACCCAGGCCCTAAATTTTTGACTGATTTTCAACACTTTACTTCTTCCACCTAAGACCGCACCAATTCTACCCGTATTGACCCTGATCAACAAATTCACAACTTTTTTATTTTGTATCCCTGCCCGGTGAGGTAAACCATTAACCTGGGTAACAGGTATTCCAGTCGCTCCCATGCTTTCTGGCTATCGTGCATAATAACAATCGAACCAGGCTTAATGTTAAGCACCACATTCTTCAGGCAGTCCTCCCCACTCAGCGTAGTATCAAAATCGGCACTCAGCACATCCCACATTACCACTTTCACGGATGGTTTCTTCAGTGCATTCGCAAGGGCAGAGGCCTGGAAGCGGCTGATCCTTCCATATGGCGGACGGAACAGATCGCTGTCGATATATTTACCCGCTTCGGCCACATCATTCAGGTAAATCCTGTTGCTGGTCTTCCATCCGTTGAGATGGTTGTGGGTATGGTTGCCCACGGAATGGCCTTCATCAAGGATCCGGCGATAGATCGCCGGTTGGGCCACTACATTTTTCCCGATACAGAAAAAAGTGGCGGTAGCGCCGGCTTTCTTGAGTTCGTCCAGCACAAATGGGGTAGCCACCTCATGGGGACCGTCATCAAAGCTCAGGTAAACTATTTTTTCCTTTGCAGGGATATCCCAGGTATAATTCGGATAAACTTTCTTGAGCCACCAGGGTGTTTTGATAAAATAGTTTTTCATCGCCACAAAGATAACGCCCGCCATTCTCAGGATAACAAACGTTCCCTTTTATCTTTGCTGCATATGAGTAACGTTCGTGTGCGCTTCGCTCCCAGCCCAACCGGCGGTCTCCATCTGGGAGGTATCCGCACGGTTTTATACAATTACCTGTTTGCAAAAAAGAACGGTGGTGAATTCATCCTCCGGATTGAAGACACCGACCAGACACGTTATGTGGCGGGTGCAGAGGAGTACATTATGGAATGCCTGCAGTGGCTGGGTCTGGAACCGGATGAAAGCCCGGCGAAACCCGGTGCCGTGGGTCCTTATCGCCAGAGCGAACGAAAAGCAGCCAGCATCTACCAGCAATATGCGGAACAACTGGTACGTGAGGGACATGCCTACTATGCATTTGATACACCGGAGGAACTGGAAACCATGCGGCAGCAATACCGCAGCGATACCAATCCCTCACCACAATATGACCACCGGGTGCGTGCCGCCATGCGGAACTCCACCAGCCTCGATGCAAAAACAACACAACGCCTGCTCGATGAAGGGACGCGGTACGTTATCCGGATAAAAATGCCGGAAAACGAAACCATTGGTTTCACCGATATGATCCGCGGTGAAGTGAACTTTGAAACAGGACTCGTGGATGATAAAGTCCTGCTGAAGGCCGATGGTATGCCGACCTATCACCTTGCGGTGGTGGTGGATGACCAGCTGATGGGTATTACCCATGCCTTCCGCGGGGAAGAATGGCTGCCATCGGCACCCGTCCATGTGCTGCTCTGGAAATACCTGTTCGGTCTTGATGCAATGCCACAATGGGCACACCTTCCGCTCATCCTGGGACCCAATGGGAAACTCAGCAAAAGGGATGGTGCAAAATACGGATTCCCCGTTTTCGCGATGAACTGGACGGACGCAAAAACAGGCGAGCTCACCGAAGGATTCCGTGAAAAAGGATTCCTGCCGGAAGCATTTATCAATCTGCTGGCTTTACTCGGATGGAATGACGGAACAGAAAAAGAACTGTTCACCCTCGAAGAACTCAGCGCCGTCTTCAGCATGGACCGCGTACACAGCGCAGGCGCAAAATTCGATTACGAAAAAGCACGCTGGTTCAACCACGAATGGATAAAAAAAACAGACAACGAAACACTCGTTACCCTGGTTTTACCGCTCCTTGAAAAAGAAGGTGTGACAGTCACCGATAACAGTTTGGCTACACAGGCAATAGCATCGGTGAAAGACCGGGCTACCCTGCTTCCGGATTTTATCCCGCAGGTGTCCTTCTTTTTCCGCGCACCTATCAGCTGGGACCTGGCTGCGGTGAAACCGAAATGGAATACCGATAAAGAAAAGTTTTTCCAGGTGTTTGTGGAGGAACTGGATGCCACGCCCGATTTCCAGAGCGCATTTATCGAAGAGGCATTCAAAAAAACAGCTGCCTTGCAGAATATCAAACCGGGTGAACTGCAACTGCCTTTCCGCATCATGCTGGTTGGCGGGAAGTTTGGGCCCCCGGTATTCGATATCGCCGCAATCATCGGTAAATCCGAAACCATCAGCCGCATCAGAACCGCGCTGAAGGCTTTCGGGGAATGATGAAGCGGTGTCCGCTCCTTTGCCAGAATGCACTAAACTTGCTATATGAAAAGACCGGTCAGGATCCTTGTTGCGAAAGTCGGCCTCGATGGCCATGATCGCGGCGCAAAAGTTATTGCCACCGCCATGCGTGATGCAGGTATGGAAGTGATCTATACAGGGCTTCGCCAGACACCGGAAATGGTGGTGAATGCCGCATTACAGGAAGACGTGGATGCCATCGGTGTGAGCATCCTCTCGGGTGCCCATATGACCGTGTTTCCGCGGATCATCAACCTGATGAAAGAAAAGAAAATGGATG
Source organism: Chitinophagaceae bacterium (assembly GCA_004173355.1). Lineage (GTDB taxonomy): Bacteria > Bacteroidota > Bacteroidia > Chitinophagales > Chitinophagaceae > JBEVJC01. The sequence goes on from SEAD01000018.1 coordinate 61,383, forward strand.
ATGTACTGCTTACCGGCGGTGGCATCATCCCCGAAGAGGATATGCTTGCCCTGCAGGCACTCGGTGTCGGAAAATTATTTGCTCCCGGTGCGGCCACTGCCGATATCGCAGGTTATATCCGCGACTGGGTCAGCTCCAACCGCAGTTTCTGATTTTACCGGACCACTATTTCAATCATACCCAAACAGCGAATATGTACAACAGCCTGCTCACTTCACTGGAAAACGGAATCCTCACGATCACGGTAAACCGGCCCGACAAACTGAATGCGCTCAACAAAACAGTGATCAGCGAACTGGGCGAAGTGCTCTCGGACCTGTATACAAACGACTCCATCCATGCCGCTATCCTTACCGGGGCCGGGCCAAAAGCTTTTGTTGCCGGTGCAGATATTTCCGAATTCCTGTCGCTGGATGCAGGCGGAGGGGCCGAGCTGGCAGAAAAAGGACAGGACCTGGTGTTTGATAAAATTGAACATTCACCCAAACCAATCGTTGCCGCCGTCAATGGTTTTGCACTCGGCGGTGGCTGCGAGCTCGCCATGAGCTGCCATTTCCGCATCGCATCAGCCAATGCAAAATTTGGCCAGCCCGAAGTCAACCTCGGACTAATACCGGGTTACGGTGGTACGCAGCGACTCACCCAGCTGGTTGGTAAAGGTCGGGCTATGGAACTCATCCTGAGCGGTAATATGATCGATGCAACAGAAGCGCATCGTATCGGATTGGTGAATCATGTAACAGCACCCGAAGCACTGCTCACCAAAGCAACCGAAATCCTGCTCACCATTACCCAAAAAGGCCCGCAGGCTGTTGCGCGGTCAATCAGGGCAATCAATGCTGCCACTTCATCCGGTGGTTATGCCGAAGAGATCCGTTTGTTCGGTGAAGGTTTTGGTACCGATGAAATGAAAGAAGGTGTTACTGCCTTTTTGGAAAAGAGACGGGCATCGTTTTCGGGTCGCTGAATTTTGCCAGCTGGAGTAATGGTATGCCCCAGGCTGAATCGTCCAGCGGAATCCATTCGCCTTTCCTGACCTGCCTTGCCCTTGCCGACCCGCTGTACCTGCTGACCATCTGCAAGGTCTGCTCCTTGGTCATGCCGGCAGGCATGGGGAAATTGTAATTTGTAACATCGGTGAGATACCATTTCCAGAATCGGGACAATGCTTCAAGGAAATAGTAATCAGCATAAGTCAGCGATACATCCACTTCGGAGTTGTACGGAACCGCTCCCACGCTGTGTTTCAGGATAAATCCCCCGTTCTCCCCTTTTTTGCTCCGGTACTTATCGGTGGAAAGATTGGTCAGTATCCGGGCAACCGCGGATACATATTCATTCCTCAGGTCCTGGTCTACATACAACGACAATTCGAGCAGTCCGGATGCAAGTATCGATGCCGCAGACACATCCCGGTAAGTATCCGGGATATCAGGTGCATCAAAATCCCAGTATGGAATTTTATCTTTTGGCAGGCGGGGATGGTTTAATATAAATTTTGCAATCCCCTTTGCCTGTTCGAGGTAACGGGGTTCCCTGGTAAAACGGTACATCGTGGTAAACCCATAAAGTCCCCATGACTGTCCGCGGGCCCATGCAGAACTTTCCGAGTAACCCTGCGCTGACTTGCGGCTTACGATTTGACCCGTCTGCAGGTTGTAGTCCACCACATGGTATGAGCTGAAGTCAGGCCGGTAGTGGTTCCTGATCGCGGTTTCGGTATGGTCAATCGCTATGATCTTTAATTTAGGTTCACGGATTTCATCGGCTGCCCAGCACAACATTTCAAGATTCATCATGTTGTCGATAATCACCGGGCTGCGGTAGTGCTGGTTGGAATCCCATGACTGGATCGAATTGATTGACGGACGGTAGCGCCTGGTGAGGGTCTGTGCAGCAGTCATCACCACTTCCGCATATTCCGGGTTACGGGTGATCCGGTAGGCATTTCCAAAACTGTTGAAGATCATAAAACCAAGATCATGGTCGCTGCTGTGGAACTTTTCCTTCTCAAGGATTTTCAACCTGCTGATGCCTTCGTTGAACAGTACGGAGTCCTGCCTGGCCTGCGCGATATAAAAAAGTGAACCGGGATAAAAACCACTGGTCCACCAGCTGGTCTTGCTGGTGACAAACTTATTTTCCTTTGGATTGAAATTCCGCGGCATGACGCTGTCGGGGGTATTGGCCATCATGATCCGGTACTGCTCCGATGCAAGTTTGAAATTTTCCTCCACCAGCTTTGTCATCGAGCGGTACGACTGCGCCGGTGAGGCCATTGAAAACAGCAGGACTGCCACTATGAAAAGGGTCAACCGGACTGCCTGGCCGGATGGCAATGATTTGCCCGGGGGCTGGTTCGGGTCAACATCGCTGGCAAGTGCAGATAAGGGCATTTCAATCGTTTTTGGGTTATCCCTAAAGTTAAGCCGGTTCCGGTCACCCCAATCCGGTATTTGTGTAAATTTGCGGCACCTAAAAACATACACTATATGGATTATCGTATAGAAAAAGATACCATGGGTGAAGTGAAAGTGCCTGCCAAAGCTTATTTCGGCGCACAGACCCAACGCAGTATCGACAACTTCCAGATTGCAACGGATATCAACAAAATGCCAAAGGAGATCATCCGTGCATTCGCGTACCTGAAGAAGGCCGCAGCCATCACCAACCAGGAAGCGGGTGTACTGGCAAAAAACAAATCGGCGCTGATCGGCAAAGCCTGTGATGAAATCCTGCGGGGCGAACTGGATGACCAGTTTCCATTGGTGGTATGGCAGACAGGCAGCGGTACACAAAGCAACATGAACGTCAATGAAGTGGTGGCCTACCGTGGCCATGTGCTCAAAGGTGGTAAACTGAGCGACAAGGAAAAATTCCTGCACCCCAATGATGATGTAAATAAATCACAGTCGTCCAATGACACCTTTCCTACGGCGATGCATATCGCGGCTTACCAGATCCTCGTTGAGAAAACGATCCCGGGGATAAAAAAACTCCGCGATACACTCGCTAAAAAAAGCAAAAAATACATGAAGGTGGTGAAGATCGGAAGGACCCACTTCATGGATGCCACACCCCTTACCGTAGGCCAGGAATTCAGCGGTTATGTATCACAGCTTGACCATGGCCTGCGTGCAATCAATAATTCACTCGCCCATCTCAGTGAACTTGCCCTGGGCGGAACTGCCGTTGGTACCGGTATCAATACCCCTCCCAACTATGCCGTGAATGTGGCAAAACATATCGCGAAACTGACTAAACTGCCTTTTGTTACGGCGGAAAATAAATTCGAAGCACTCGCTGCACATGATGCAATCGTGGAAGCACATGGTGCACTCAAAACCGTTGCGGTCAGCCTCATGAAAATCGCAAACGATATCCGTATGCTTTCATCCGGACCACGCAGCGGGATCGGCGAACTCTTTATCCCGGACAACGAACCAGGTTCATCCATCATGCCCGGCAAGGTCAACCCGACCCAGTGTGAAGCGCTTACCATGATCGCCGCCCAGGTAATGGGGAATGATGTGGCGATCAGTATCGGTGGTGCCAGCGGGCATTTTGAACTCAATGTGTTCAAACCCGTCATGATCTACAACTTCCTGCACAGTGCAAGACTGATTGCAGACGGTTGTGTAAGTTTCAACGACAAATGTGCGGCTGGTATCGAACCGATCGAAGCCAATATCAACAAACACGTACAGAATTCACTCATGCTGGTGACTTCCCTCAATACAAAAATCGGCTACTACAAGGCGGCAGAGATCGCGCAGAAAGCACACAAGGAAGGCACCACCCTCAAGGAAATGGCGGTGAAACTTGGTTATGTGTCACCATCTGAATTTGACCAGTGGGTTAAGCCCGGAGAGATGGTCGGCAAGCTCTGAACTCGTAAAAACACGTTAAAAACGGGGCGGAATCGATGATTTCGCCCTTTTTTTGTCACGATCACTTCCATATCCCGGAACAGGACATTATCTTACCCCTTTAAATCTATTATCCGTACAAAATCCGACTTATGCAACGTAACCAACCGTTATCTTTCTTCGCCGCATCAGCCTACCCGCTGAAAGCAATTCCGGAAGAAACCGTTTCCAACCGCAAGCCTAACCTGACCCCGTACCTGCAGGCATTGCTCGAAGGCCAGAGCCGTTCAGCAAGCAAGGCAAGGGTGTTCCCGATGGTAGATCCTTACCCACGTCTGGAAAGCGAACAAAAACAGCGTCACCCTTTCCTGAAAAGCTAAGTACCGGCAGCCATATGTTTCAAATCATTCAGTCTCCCCCCGGGAGACTTTTTCCGTTTGGGCCAATCCATTGCCTCCAGCCAGCCCCTCCACGCCCCGGCCCGTACCAAAGCATTCTGCCGTCTTTTGGCCTATATTTGCGGCTTAAAAACCACTAAGTGAAGCTTAGAAAAGTAGTCATTTTTATCGCCCTGATCATCATCATTGACCAGGCCCTCAAAATCTGGATCAAGACCAATTATCCTTTTGGTCCTGTTGCACATCCCCTTGGCTTTAAATGGTTCGAACTTTACTTTATCGAAAACAAAGGCATGGCATGGGGCTGGGAGTTCGGTGGCGAATGGGGTAAAATGGCACTGACCCTTTTCCGTCTTGCGGCGGTGATCTTTGGTACTTGGTATCTCGGACGCATCGTCAAACAGAAATACCACCGTGGTTTTATCATCTGCGCCTCACTGATCTATGCCGGTGCATTAGGCAACCTGATCGATTCCATGTTTTACGGGATGATCTTCGAAGAGAGCGGCAGCGGACCGGGTGGATACGTTGCAAAAATTTTCCCCGAACAGGGTTATGCAGGTTTCCTGCACGGCCGTGTGGTGGACATGTTACATTTTGAATTTATTGATTCCACCTGGCCCACCTGGGTGCCGTGGATTGGCGGTGACCGCTTCCAGTTCTTCGGACCGATCTTCAATATCGCCGATGCAGCGATCTCTACCGGTGTGATCACACTTTTTATTTTCCAGAAAAAATTCTTCCGCAGGGAAGTCGATACCGTGCCGGTCCAAACCAGCGAAGTCAATAAGGGCATCAGTGATAATCCCGAAGTGCTCTGATTTTATTGAACCTGGCAATTCATTAAAAAGGTCCCCGAATCAACGGGGACCTTTTTCGTATCGATACAATCATGTAATGGTTACTGTTTCATCACTTTCCTGAAAATCATTTTACCGTCCAGTTCAACCCGGAGGATATACATACCCGGCACCAGTGCCCCGGTGCTGGTAAACGAGAGCTGGTTCGCCCCCTCCTGCACTTCGAATACGCCGGACCGCACGGGACGTCCGGATGCATCAAGCAGCGTCACATCAAGGCCCGCACGCCGCGGCGCCACGATATCAAATGCGAGCGAATGGCTGAATGGATTCACGACCGTTGCGAAACCCAGTTCCCTGGAAGCATCCGATATCGCCAGCACCCTGGTATAGGATTTTGATCCGGAACCACTGCCCGTCCGTAAACGGTACCAGGCACGGCCCTGCAGGGAAACGGGATCGGTAAACGCATAACGCCCGTTCACCGAAACAGCCCCCACCGTCCCGATCTCGCCAAAGGAACTGCCATCCATGCTTTTTTCAACATGGAATATTGCTGTAGGGTCCACTCCCTGCACGGTCCATTTCAGTTGCGTTTTGCCCGATACCAGTGCCCCGCTTAGATGTACCACTTCCACATCCAGCACAGGATCGCAGGTAACCACGTTCAGGGTGACTGCATTGGTGGCATCGGTGGAACGGCAGCCCAGGTTGAGCAGGTTCAGGAGGGAGGTCCCCACCAGCAACCGGTACTTGTCATTGGAATTGGCGGTAGTGGTCTGTGCCGGTGGTACCGTATAGCTTGCCGTGTACTGGTAAAACAATCCGTTGAAGATGGTGCTCACCGGTCCGAGGATCGATCCGATATCAAACCAGTTGCTCCCGCCATCGGTACTCCGCTGCCAGCGGTGATAGGTATAGTTGTTGAAAAATGAACGTACGGTGTCGGTAATCGTCAGCGCATTACCACGGCAGACCGATGGGGTGAGTGAAGGGGAATACTGCATGCTCGGCATACAGGTGGCCACACCGATATCATCGATGGCCCAGTCGTTACCCCCGCCACCCGGTGCATTGTTGCGGATAGTTACGGTGAAGGAAGTCTGACCCGGTCGTGTCCGGAATATAAAACCCTTCTTTATCCATTGTCCGGTATACGCGAGGTTACCGGTAGTATAACAATCCTGTCCATCGATCTGGAAAGTCAGGTTGGGTCGCACACCCGATGAATCATTTCCGGGCGCGGGTACAAACCCTGCACTACCGGCACCTTTTCCGGTTGAATCACAACCGCAGCGACGGCAGATATTCCTGAACCAGGCGGAGAACTCATAATACGTCTCCTCGCAGAGATTGGAAATGGTTTGTGTAAACGCCCGGTTGGTTTCATAACTCGCATTGATAATAACCGCATAACCGGTGTTGGTGGGTGGGTTACCTGCAAGCGGATTGGCGGCACCTGTATGGTCGCCGATAATATCCCACACGTTGAACACCCTTGCAGGTCCGGGCATTGCAGCATTGGGGTTCGAACTTCCATTGGCACTCGTGCGGTTGGCAAGTCCGTAGAAGTTATCATTGGGTGTACCCGAAGCAAATGGAAGATAACTGTATGGTGGCGGCACAAAGGCACTTCCCCCGGCACGGTTCTGCGTGAGACCAAAACCAAATGTGCCGCCCATTTCCCCAAGGATAGCATTGGTACCAATGGCATTATTACAAAGCCCATAGTCCGGCGTGATCCGCATCTGGTAGGGTGTAAAGTTGGATAGCAGGTCAGTGCCGCCGCTACCCATGCGGTAGCGGAAATTGCCCGCCCGCAGGATCACAGTGGTGTCCACAGCTACCGCAGATGCCGCCGTTTTTATCTGAACGCGGTACGCATACACACGGATACAGGTATTGCCATAAAAAGATGGACGGAAATAGTTTCCTCCCCATAAACGGCCGGCATTCGTGGTCGCTTCACCCTGCACACTTACATCAGCGGCACTGGCGCCATCGCCAATGTTGAAACGGAGCATGCCATTAACGGCATTCACATTTGCGGAATCAGCATCTGCGTTGTCGGTGTAGGTAAACTGTGTGCGGCCTTCATTCGAAATCATCTTCAGCGATCCGGGTACATAGTCCAGTTTCGCCGTATTGATGGTATCGTTGTACCGCACCGAATTCAGACGGGTTGTATTGCTGTTGCTGCCACCCGTAACGGCAATAGTGGCGCGGATTTCAAGGATGTCTCCCGGAAGGAAGGTGCCACCACCGGGTCGCGTGATATTGATATAACTCTTACCGGTAGTGACCGTCTGCGCATGCGTTGAAGTAACCGCCAGCAATGCTGTAAACAGCAGCAGCATCGCCAGGGCATGCATCCTTAAACGCAATAAAAAAAGAACGGGTAAAGTTTTTTTCATAATTGGATTTAAGTCATTTTTCAAGGGGTCGGATCAGGATGCTAAACTACGGGAAGCGCCAATGCAGGACAATAGGATTTCAGCCAGACTTTTTGTAGATATAGTACTCTCCCCCGCTACGAAGAAATCATAAGTGGAATCGCTGGAGATTTCTTAATACGCTAAGTGTTTACTCCATGGGCTATCCGCCGATGGTTACACGTGTTATTCAAACGCTCCGGCATTGTGTGCTGACAAAGAATTGTTTGGGAGAAATAATGAGGGATTTACGGAAACAGTATGCAGGGAAAACGCAAGGGATCATTCCTCATAATATACGCGTTGTACGCGCTGGGAAATTCCCGTCATGATTTCATACGGTATGGTGCCTGCCCATGCGGCAACCTGTTGCACGGGTAGTTCCTTTCCAAAAATAATGACGTCATCCCCTTCCCTGATATGTGGGATATCGGTGACATCCACCATGGTCATGTCCATGCTGACGGTTCCGATTACGGGTGCGAGATAGCCATTGATAAACATCTTTCCCGCGCCGTAGCCGAGACGCCGTGAATAACCGTCGGCGTAACCTATACGCACGGTGGCGATAGTGGTATCGCGGTCGATTTTTCCCCTGCGGTTGTACCCTACTGTATCACCAGCCTTCAGGTATTTGAGCTGTGCTACCGTAGAACGCAGGGTGGCAGCGGGTTGCAGCAGTGGCTGGTTTTTACCGGAACTATCCACCCCGTAAAGGCCGATCCCAAGCCGGACCATATCCAGTTCCAGTTCGGGCAGGCGCATGATCGCCGCGGAGTTGGAGATGTGCCGGATAAACGGATAACCGAGGTGCGCGCTGATTTTTTTCACCGCATCCTGGTAGGTGGCAAACTGCTGCCTGGTATAAACGTCTTCCGCCCCGTCCTCACTGGCGGCGAGATGGGAAAAGACCGACTGCACTTTCAGCCAGCTGGATGATTTCAGTTTATCGGTCAGCAATTCCACCTGTGACGGCGCAAAACCAAGCCGGTTCATGCCCGTTTCAATTTCGATATGCACCGGCCATGCGGGTAAGGCTTCCTGCCTGACGAACTGTTCGAACAGATCGAGCAGTTCCATCGAATACAGGACCGGTTCAAGATTGTAATCAATGATGGCTTCAAATGATGCAGGCTCGGGATTGATCACCATCACCGGAAGGCTGATCCCTGCCTTGCGCAGGTCCACCCCTTCATCGGCATACGCCACACCGAGATAATCCACTTTGTGAAACTGAAGCACGCCGGCTATTTCCGCCCCACCTGCACCATATGCAAAGGCCTTCACCATCGCCATGATCCGGGTAGTTGGTTTCAGCCTGCCCTGGTAAAATTTTACATTGTGCACGATCGCACGCAGGTTGATTTCGAGCAGGGTCTGGTGACGTTTGAATTCCAGCAACCGCACGATCTCTTCGAAATGGAAGATGCGGGCACCTTTCACCAGGATGATCTGGTCGCGGAACACCGATGCACGGAAACCGCGTATAAATTGTTCGGTGGATTCAAAACTGCTGATGCGTAATCCTTCGGGGATTTTGACACCGGGTTGCTGCAACGCGATGGAGATCCGCGGCCCGATACAGATGAGGTCCGATACCTGCTGGCCGGAGAGGCTTTCCAGTATATCACTGTACAGGCCCCGGTCCGTAGAGGCACTCTGCAGGAAGTCCGACAGTATAACAGTCCTGGTCCTGCCCTGCGCCTGCTGCTGCATAAACCCGAGCGCGATCCGCAATGAATCGGGGTCAGCGCTGTAGCTATCGTTGATGATTACACAATTGTTGATTCCCTGTTTGACTTCCAGTCGCATGTTCACCGGCTGGAGCTGTTTCATCCGTGTGGCAATCAGGTCCGGGGCATAACCCATCTGCAGCATCACGGCCCAGCAGCTGATCGCATTTTCCTGAGAGGCCTGGTCGGCAAAAGGGATTTCGACCGACACGGGTACCGCCTTCCATTCCGCATGGATAATGCTGTGCGTGCCATCTGTGGTGCGGGAGACCACGCGCAGGATCGCGGGCAATATATCTTTCCATCCGACCAGTTCCTCCGATGCCGGGGTGGCGACTGCAGCTATTGCGTCTTCGATCAATGGATTGTTGGCATTGTAGATAATGGTCAGCGTATGGCGGAACAGCATGGCTTTTTCTGCTGCCTTTTCTGCGGCACCAGGAAACCCTTCGCTATGGGCTTCACCAAGATTGGTGAAGACGCCGGTGGTTGGACGGATGATGGGTTCCAGTTGTTCCATTTCACCCGGTAATGAAATCCCGGCTTCAAAAATGGCGAGGGTATGTGTGCTGTCCATTTCCCAGACACTCAGCGGCACCCCGGTCTGGGAGTTGTAACTCCTCGGGCTGCGTACTATGTTATAGTCCGCCTCCAGCAACTGGTACAGCCATTCTTTAACGATGGTTTTGCCATTGCTGCCCGTTATCCCAATCACCGGGATGCTGAAGCGGGCTCGATGGGTGGCGGCAAGTTGCTGCAACGCAGCAAGCACATCGGCGACCACGATAAAATCCGCCCCGGGATAAAGCGACCGGTCGGGTTCGGCAGACACCACAAAACAGCGGACCTGCTTGGCATACAATTCGGGAATAAAGGAAGCCCCATCCCTCCGGGCTCCTTTGACTGCGAAAAAAACAGAATCCTCCGGTGAAAAAACCTTGCGGCTGTCGAGCAGGATATGTACAACATCCCGGTCGCCCACCACGGAGGGTGAACCCAGGATAGATGCAATATGTGCTGCTGTATACATCAGGACTTAGTGGTTGGTGCTGTGGTCGTTGACATCACGCGGCACTCCCTTCCGTTTCATCACCATGGAATAACCAATCGAGCCTGCAATACACACGAGGATAATACCGAGGGAGATAAACACCTGTGTGGTTTTATCCACCCATTGGTTGACCCAGTGTTCGCCCAGCATTTTCAGTCCGATAAATACCAGCACGATGGCAATACCCTGCTGGAGGTAATCAAATTTACTGACGGCACCACGCAGCAGGAAAAACAGGGAGCGCAGGCCGAGTACTGCAAAAATATTGGAGGTGTAGATAACGAGTTTGTCTTTTGAAATGCCCATCACTGCCGGTATGGAATCGAGAGCGAATACGAGGTCGATCCCGGCCAGCATAATCACCACCACAAAAAGGATGGTGTAATATTTTTTCCCGTTTTCCACCACGGTAAACTTCCCGCCACCATCATGGGGCACCAGGGGCAGGGCCCGGCGGAGGAACTTGTAGATTTTTGAGTCCTTTGGGTCAAAATGTTCATCATCGCCGGAGGTGAACATTTTGATACCGGTATAAAGGAGGAATACCCCGAAGATATAGAGGATCCAGTGGAAGCGATCCACCAGCGCCACGCCTACGGTGATAAAGATCACCCGGAAGACGATCGCCATGAGGATCCCGATCAGCAGTACCCGACCGTACTGGTCTTCCTTGACCTTAAAGGAGGAGAAGATGAGGATGAAAACAAAAATATTATCGATACTCAGGCTCCATTCCATCAGGTAGGCGCTGAGGTATTCGAGTGCGAGTATGGAACCATTCTCGATCCACATGAAGACGAAGAATGCCAGTGCAAGGGCCACCCAGAAAAATGTCTGGTAGAGTGCTTTTTTGATAGTGACCTTCTGGCCTTTTTTACTGAGCAGGCCAAGATCCGCTACCAGCGCAAGCAGCAGCACGATTCCGAATACAAGATAAGTTATCTGGTCTTTGTTCATCCCTGGTTAGGTGTTAGGCAACAAAGATAGTGGTAGTGGCTGAAGGGCGAACCTGCGTGCTGGCTCAGGAGGCATATTTATTCCTGCGGATCCGCTGGTAGATAAACCCGGCGAGGATCACCAGTAATACCGGGAGCGCGATATTGATCAGCTGCCAGGTCAGTTTGTTGTCATCCACTTTCCGTTTGTCGAGCAGGCGGAGCACGATGTTTTTGTTGCGGGTCTCCACGATGGACGGTTTGTTGACCAGGTACTCCAGGCAATTGAGCAGGAAATCGCGGTTGGCAAATTTGTATTCGTACTGTGAACCCACGGTGAAGAGGTTTACCCCCAGTGGCAGCGGGCCCTGTTTGGCCGATACATCATTGAGTACTATATCACCATCCCCAACGAGGATCATCTTGTTGTCTTCTGAACCGGCTTTGAATTCCACCCCGGAGGAAACGAGTGCCTGCGTCTGCGCCTGCGTCACGCGGTTGCGGTAGAGCGAGGTGAATTTCCCCTCCAGCAATACGGCCACCGGGATATTATCACTGCGGTACAGGGCGTCTTCCTGTACGTTCCTGTTTTCGTTGAGGCTGATCAGGGCGGGTGTGCTGATGATCCGTGAGTTTGCGGAAGAACCCAGCAAAACGGTTTTACGGATCCCGGGAGCTGCGATGGTATCGATTGAATTGACAAATTTCCCGGATATCAGTCCCAGGTTTTTATTGATCGGATGGTTGCCCCTCGATTCAAATAAGGGGTAGTAGTTCCAGCGCAGGAATTCGTATTGCGGTGTACCGGTAGTACCTCCCACGGCAAAGGGCAGGAAATCACACTGCAGGTCCATCACGAGTGATGGATTGATGCGGGCACCGTACCGGAACAGCAGATCGGTCAGGTTGAGGTTGCGGTCGAAGGCGATGGTCTGGGTCTGGAAACGGAGACTGTCCTGCTCGGCAATCAGGTCGTCCACAAACATCAGGACTTTCCCGCCGTGCATCACATACTGGTCGATCTTGAGCTTTTCTTCTTCCGAATAACCAACGGCTGGTTTTACCATCAGCAGGACCTTGAATGTATCGGCAAGTAACGGCTGGTTGTTCAGGTTAAGCAGGGCGAGCCGGTAATCGTTGTGCAATGCCTCCTGGATGCCGTAGGTGCGGGCGTCCATTGGTTCACCATTGCCGGTAGAATAGGCGATGATGGGTTTCTGGTCGTCAGTCAGCCGGTCGATCGTTTTTGCAAACTCATATTCCATGGTGGCTTCCGAGCTATTGATTTCTTCCTGTGAAATCCGTCCGCTGGCGCCGGAATAAATATTGACGAGTGATTGTTTGCCTTTGTAACGGACTACTGCCACCGGGAAAATTATATTACTGCTCTCGCCGGATTTTACCTGTACGGTCAGGTTGATGGGCGTAGCGCCGAGGTTGACCAGTGAGTCACCATATGAACGCGCCGAACCGGGCATGGTTTCGGTCGGGTTGATGAACCGGTAGCGGATATTGCTGCCGTTGCGTTCTTTCAGCAGGCGCAGGAAATCGCCGGTACTGTTGGCCAGTTTGCGGAAACCCGCCGGGAATTCCCCTTCGAGGAACACATCGATCTCCAGTGGTTCATCCAGTTTGCGCAGCAGGTCGTTGGTTGCTTTGCTGAGCGTGTAGCGCTTTTCCCTTGTGAGGTCAAACCGGGTATGCAGCATGGAGGAGAGGAAGTTGATCACGACCAGCAGCAGCAGTAATCCCAGCCAGCCGTACTTCGAAGCACCCCTGATTCGCTTTTTCTGTTCCATGTTATCGCTTTACGATGTTTCGGTGCGTGAGTGAAAGGAAGAGGAAGATCACACTCAGAAAATAAATTATATCACGGGTATCGATCACACCGCGGCTGATACTGCGGTAATGGAAATCGATCCCGACCATTTCAAAATAATAATCCGCACCACCCTGCAGGCCGGCGAGACGGCTGATGGCACTGAATCCATAATAAAGCAGTGCACATGCGATCAGGCTGATGATAAACGCCACTACTGCATTCTGGGTCACACTGCTGAAATAAATCCCGATGGCGGTGAAGCCGGCAGCCAGGAAAAACAGTCCGAAGTAAGAGCCGATGGTGGCGCCGGTGTCAATGCCTTCATTGGATGTCAGCGCCTGTATTGAAAAATAGTACGTGATAGTGGGGAGCAGCGCAATGATGACCACAAGCAGGCTGCCGAGGTATTTGCCGGTGACAATCTGCCAGCGGCTCAGTGGCCGGGTCTGCAGCAGTTCGAAGGTACCCGTCCTGAATTCATCTGAAAAGCTCCGCATGGTGATAGCGGGTATCAGGAGGAGCAGGATCCAGGGGGCGAGTTCAAAAAACCGGTCGAGGGTGGCATACCCGAAGTCGAGGATGTTATTTTCAAAGACAAATAACATCAGCCCGTTTACCAGGAGGAAAACAATGATGGCAATATAACCGGTAAGGTTGCTGAAAAACTGGCGGAGTTCTTTTTTACAGATTGACCACATACAGGTTGCAAAATAAGGTAAAATGACCGGTAATAAATTATCGGCCGGCTGACCTTATACGGCGAAACTTTCGCCACAGCCGCAGGTACGGCTTGCATTGGGATTGTTGAAATAAAATCCCTTCCCGTTGAGTCCCTCGGAATATTCGAGGGTAGTGTTCACGAGGTACAGCAGGCTCTTGAGATCAGTCACCACTTTTATCCCCTTGTCTTCAAACACCTGGTCCATCGGACGCGAGACATTATCAAAATCCAGTTTATAACTCAGGCCTGAACAACCGCCACCCACCACGCTGACACGCAGGAAGTAGGACGGGTCGTTCCCGTTTCCTGCTTCAGAGAGCAGCTGGGCTACTTTTGAATGGGCGCTGTCGCTGATATAGATCGAGTTGTCGGCTGTGATATTCATGGCGTCAAAATTACTATTAAACTTCTGCCTATCAAACATCCCGCGGGTCTGGTTTGTTCAGTGGCCGGAAGTTCGTGCGGAATTACCTGCGCCGGGACCGGGATCAGGGTCCGGCAGTCCGGAGCGCCGGGAAGCGGTTCAGCCGGGCAAAACCTGTCGTAACCCGTTGACGGAGCGGGAGATAATATCGATGGTGCGGAGGATATCCTCTTCTGTGGTGAATCGGCCGAGGCTGAACCGGATTGCGCCAAGGGCCGCTTCATCACTGAGTCCCATGGCCCTTAACACATGGGATGGTTCAAGGGTAGCCGAACTGCAGGCCGATCCCGAAGACACCGCGAGTTCACCACTGAAACCCATCATCATCGCCTGGCTTTCGATACCGCTAAACGACACATTGAGTGTCTGCGGCAGCCGGGGTGCACCCGCCGCATTCACACGGATATCCGCATGCTGCAGCAATGACTTCTGCAGTTTTTCCCGGAGGGAAGAAAGCCGTACGGCTTCGGACTCCATGGTAGCAGCGCAGATAGCGCAGGCCTTGCCCAAACCGACGATGCCTGGTACATTCAGTGTGCCACTCCGGTTGCCGCGTTCATGGCCACCGCCGTGCAACTGCGCGGCCAGCCTGACCCTCGGGTCACGGCGGCGTACGTAAAGTGCCCCGACGCCTTTCGGACCATAGATTTTATGGGCCGACAGTGCCAGCAGGTCGATACCCATTTCCCGCACATCCACCGGGATTTTACCCACGGCCTGTGTGGCATCCGTAAAAAAAAGCACCTGGTGTTTTTTTGCGATCGCCCCGATTTCCCTGATGGGCTGGATCACACCTGTTTCGTTATTGGCCATCATGATGCACACGAGGATAGTGTCCGGCCGGATGGCGGCCTCCAGTTCCTCCAGGTTCACCAGTCCGTTTACATCCACCGGCAGGAAGCTGACCTCTGCACCCAGCTTTTCAAGATAGCGGCAGGTATCGAGTACTGCGGAATGTTCGGTACTGCAGGTGATAATGTGGCGGCCACGGCTGGTGTAGGTTTCGTAGACAGCTTTTATGGCCAGGTTGTCGCTTTCGGTGGCACCGGATGTAAAAATGATTTCCTGCTTATCACAGCCGATCAGTGCCGCCACCTGTTCACGGGCGAGGTCCACCGATTCCTCCGCCTGCCAGCCATACAGGTGGGTGCGGCTGGCCGCATTCCCAAACTGTGTGGTGAAATACGGCAGCATTGCTTCCAGCACCTGCGGGTCGCAGGGTGTTGTGGCGTTGTTGTCCAGGTAAACCGGTGCGTTCATGTAGTGATAACGTTACCGTCCAAAGCTAGTTCAATTTTATTGCGGGTAAACGACCCAAAGATTTTACCTTGGCTGTATGCAAAAAGTGGAACATATCGGTATTGCCGTGAAGGACCTCGACCAGTCTATTTCCCTGTTTGAAAAATTGCTGGGGACGGGTTGTTATAAAACAGAGACGGTGGAGACCGAGGCGGTGAAAACGGCATTTTTCCGGAGTGGCGACACCAAGCTGGAGTTGGTCCAGGGGCTTGACCCGGATGGTGTGATCGGGAAATACATCGGTAACCGTGGTGAAGGATTACATCACCTCGCGTTTGAAGTCAGCGATATTTATGGTGAAATGGAGAGGCTGAAAAAAGAGGGATTTGTTTTACTCAGCGACCGGCCAAAGGATGGAGCCGACAATAAACTGGTTTGTTTCCTGCATCCCAAGGGCACCAATGGGGTACTGGTGGAACTGGTTATGGAAAAAAAATAATCAGGAGGCGGCGCCTTCCTGTGTTTGCCCTTCCTGGGTCACATGCGAATCGGAGTTCACGATGCCCATCTTCAGCACGGCCGCCTGTGCGGCAATCTGTGACGCATCTTTTTTGTTGAATGCCTTCCCTTCGGCAATGTTTTTACCATCGAGCATAGCAGCCACGGTAAAGAGCCGGCGGCCATTTTCGAGTTTTTCATTCAGGGTTTCAAACTCCAGCACCTTGCCGTTTTTATTGGCCCAGCCATAGAGTTTGTTCTTGTGGTTGATCTCAAGGGTTTCGAGGTCATCCATAAACATATGTGGCTGGATAATGTACTGCAATACCCACCTGGTTGTTTTACGGTAACCCATATCCAGGTAGATCGCACCCACGAGGGCTTCGAGAGTATTGCCAAAGATCTGGCTCACCTTGAGCGAGCTGTCCATCTTGTTATAGAGTGTGATTTTTTTCAACCCCATCCTCACCGCGATATCGTTCAGCTGCTGGCGGTTGACCATTTTGCTCCGCATTTCCGTCAGGAAACCTTCTTCACGATAGGGATAACGTTTGAAAAGATAGTCTGCAATGAGGGCACTGAGCACCGCGTCGCCAAGGTATTCCAGGCGTTCGTTGTTTTCATCGGCACCTTCGCGGACCGAGCGATGGGTAAGTGCGGTTTTGTAGAGGGACAGGTTGTCCGGCTGGAAACCAAGGATGTTCTTCAGTTCCTTCTTGAAACTCGTACCCGTATGCTTCTTAAATAAATTAGTCAGGAAATCCACAAATACAATCTACGAAAAACCCTTCAAATATCAGGGCTTGTATTTTTTTACAATCACGCAGGCATTATGGCCTCCAAACCCGAATGTGTTGCTCAGCGCCGCGTTTACGGTGCGATGCTGGGCCTTGTTGAACGTGAAGTTCAGCTTCGGATCCAGTTCAGGATCATCGGTGAAATGGTTGATGGTAGGTGGCACAATATCATGCATGACTGCCTTGATACAGGCGATCGCCTCGATCACACCGGCAGCACCAAGGCAGTGGCCGGTCATTGATTTGGTGGCGCTGATATTAAGCTTGTAGGCATGCTCCCCGAATACTGCGGTGATTGCCTTGGTCTCTGCGCCATCACCGATCGGTGTGGAGGTACCATGGGTGTTGATGTAATCAATTTCTTCCGCTTTCATGTCGGCATCCTTCAGGGCTGCGATCATCACGTTGCGTGCACCGAGTCCTTCCGGATGCGGGGCCGTGATATGGTGGGCATCCGCTGATGCGCCGCCGCCAACTACTTCACAGTAAATCCTGGCGCCGCGTGCCTTTGCGTGTTCCAGTTCTTCAAGGATCAGGATCCCGGCTGCTTCCCCCATAACGAAACCATCACGATCCTTATCGTACGGACGGCTGGCGGTTTTAGGATCATCGTTGCGTTCGCTCATTGCCTTCATTGCATTGAACCCCCCTACCCCTGCTTCGCTGATGACAGCTTCGCTGCCACCGGTCACGATGATATCGGACTTGCCGAGGCGGATCAGGGTCATGGCATCAATGATCGCGTTGGTGCTGCTTGCGCAGGCGCTGACCACCGCGTAGTTGGGACCACGCAGGTTGTGGCGCATGCTGATCTGGCCAGCCGCGATGTCGAGGATCATTTTAGGGATGAAGAACGGATTGAAACGCGGGGTACCATCGCCTTTGGCGAATTCGGTGACCTCATGCTGGAAGGTGATCAGGCCGCCGATCCCGCTTCCGAAAACAACGCCGATACGGTCAGGATCAATATTTTCCTTGTTGAGTCCGGCATCGGTCATTGCCTGGTCGCTCACCACCAGGGCGAACTGGGTGAAACGGTCGATCTTGCGGGCTTCCTTGCGGTCGAGATAAGCTACCGGGTCAAAATTTTTAACTTCACAGGCGAACTTTGTGCGGAATTTGGAAGCGTCGAATTGCGTAATGATATCGGCACCCGAGCGGCCATTGATCAGCCCGTCCCAGTATTCGTCGATCGAATTGCCCAATGGCGTCAGCGCACCCATACCAGTAACTACCACTCGCTTAAGTTCCATAAAGCCTGTTTGTTGGTTATTTTGATGCACCCAGGGAGTTTTCCATGGAATGCAATAAAGCAGGGATAAAAAACCGCCTTCGCTGCAGGAACAGGCAGAAGGCGGGTATTGTTATTCCTTTAAAAATCTCCGGTAATACCAGAAGAAGAAATCAGTTGCGTTTATTTAGCATGTTCTTCCAGGTAAGCAACCGCCTGACCAACAGTGGTGATGGTTTCAGCCTGCTCATCGGGGATAGAGATGTTGAATTCCTTTTCGAATTCCATGATGAGTTCTACGGTGTCTAATGAATCGGCACCAAGATCATTCGTAAAGGACGCCTCATTTGTTACCTCTGCTTCGTCAACGCCCAGTTTGTCAACGATGATCTTTTTAACTCTTGATGCAATGTCTGACATGTCGTATAAGTTTAGTTTATAGGCTGCAAAAATATACTTTTTGAGTAAACCACG
>SEAD01000128.1 GCA_004173355.1 Chitinophagaceae bacterium
GGCACCAGGATCTCCACAGTGTTGATCCGGTAGATGAGGTCCTTGCGGAAACGTTGTTCGTTGGCGAGTTCGGACAAGGGTACATTGGTGGCACAGATAAGACGGATATCCACCGCAACGGATTCATTGGAACCAAGCCGGCTCACCCGGCGGTTCTGCAGCACACTCAGCAGTTTGACCTGCAGGTGCAGGGGCAGGTTGCCGATCTCATCGAGGAACAGCGTGCCTTTTTCCGCCGATTCAAACCGGCCCGCGCGATCTTCGCGTGCATCGGTGAACGCACCTTTTTTATGGCCAAACAATTCACTTTCAAAAAGGCTTTCCGTCAGCGCACCCACATCCACTTTTACAAACGGCATTTTATTACGGAGGGAACGCCGGTGTATTGCCTGTGCAATCAGGTCCTTACCCGTACCATTTTCACCCAGTATCAGGATATTTGCATCCGTTGGCGCAATCTTGTCAATCTTGTGGAAGATATCCTGCATCACTTCCGACTCACCCAGCAGGTCCTTGTCGATCCCGGTATCGGGGCCTTCGTTTTTATCATTCCTGTTGCGGCTCCTGCGTTGCAGGATTTCACTGATCGTGCTGACCAGTTTTTCATTGTGCCAGGGCTTCACCACAAAGTCGGCAGCACCTTCCTTCAATGAACGCACGGCAAGATCAATATCACCATAGGCAGTGATCATGATCACGGAAGCATCGGGTTTTATCTTGCGCACTTCACGTAACCAGAAGAGGCCTTCATTGCCCGTGTTGATTGAACTGTTGAAGTTCATATCGAGCATGATCAGGTCGAAGTTTTTTTTCGAAAGGTGATCGCGCAGGTTCTCCGGGTTTTTTTCCGTCACCACTTCCTTCACCTGCGTTTTCAGTAACAACCGCACCGCAGTCAGCACATCCGGGTCATCGTCTACAATCAGTATGGAGGCATTTCTCAGGTTCATAAAATAATTTCACGGCAATGATAAACATAATAACATTTTATCCGGTAAGAAAATGGATGGCCGGGAAATAACCGCGGCGCAGTAACATCCTGACACGCCCATCCGTATAACCTGCCGGACATGGTACGGGTCACGGGTTTTATGGTGTCTCCCGGTACTGTATCGAAAGCGGACAACAGTTGTATCGCTTTTAAAAACAGCCGCCGGTGGTTTTGGATATAATAGGTTGAAAATCAATCATTGGATCGGTTGGCACATTTATTCATTATATGCCGTGTTCAACATTAAACAAATCAGCAAGTGGACAGAGTTATACAGAAAAAGAAGTGGGGCAGGAAAAGGATCCTTACCATCAGCGGGATCGTGGTACTGGCAGCATTGATCGCGGGAAGTATCTATTTCACCTCCGGGAAAAGCCGTCTGAATGTAGAGGCCGACCGTCTTACGATCTCGGAAGTAAAACAGGGGGTGTTCCAGGAAAATATCCCGGTGAACGGAGTGGTACTTCCACTCACCAGCATTTACCTCGATGCCCAGGAAGGCGGAAGGGTGGAGGAGAAATATGTGGAAGACGGGGCGGTCATGAAAAAAGGTGATCCGATCCTTCGTTTGTCCAATACCGACCTCCTGATGACCATGGTAACCCAGCAGTCAACTGTATTCAATACACTGACGCAGATGCAGATCAACCGCAATGCCGCCCAGCAGAACACGGTCAACAAACTGACGGCAATGGCAGATGTGAGCAGCCTGCTTACGGAAGCAAAACGGCTGTATAACCTGAATAAAAGGTTATACGAGCAAAAAGCAATCGGCCTGCAGGAATTTAAAAAATCCGAGAACGATTTCAATTACTATATGGAAAAGGAAAAGCTTTCCAAACGAATCCTCCAGGCCGACTCGGTGTCCACTACCCAGCAGCAGACCCAGGACCGCCAGTCTTATGATGCCGCGCAGAATGCCCTCAGCCTGATGCAGAAAAAAGTGGGGGACCTGATTGTGCGTGCCCCGGTGGATGGCCAGCTGACTTCACTCGATGCCGAAATAGGGCAGAATAAAAACAAGGGCGAACGTCTCGGCCAGCTGGATGTGATCGGTGGGTTCAAGGTCCGGGTGGATATCGATGAACATTATATCTCCCGTGTATACACGGGGCTGATGGCAACCGTGCCACTCAGCGGTAAGGAATACAAACTAAAAATTACGAAGGTCTATACACAGGTGACCGGTGGCCGTTTCCAGGTCGATATGGAATTCGATGGGGAAGTAGCGCCGGGGATCCGTCGCGGACAGACCCTGCAGATCGTACTCGCACTGAGTGAGGAAAGGAAAGCGCTGCTGCTTGCCAAAGGCGGGTTCTACCAGCAAACGGGTGGCAACTGGGTATTCAAGGTGCGTGAAGACGGCAGTTCCGCCTATAAAGTGAATGTACAGCTGGGCAACCAGAACCGCGATTTTTATGAAGTGATCGGCGGACTGCAGCCGGGTGACAAGGTAGTGACCAGCAGTTATGAGAATTACGGAACCATGGAAGAACTCATCCTGAAAAAATAAACCAATGTCAGCCAAATCAATCTGCTTATTTACGGTGATGTGCCTCGTTGAATTATGTTCCTTCGGCTTCGGCGCGGGACAACTCACCTGGTTTGAATCACTGCCCGCCCCGGCGGTATCGATGCCTCATGAGAGTGCCTCCAAAGCCACGATAGCTGAGGAAGAAGAGACGGGGATCCGTTTCTCCGTGCTCCCGTCACCGCTGCAATTCACCAACTAAACAAGTCCGCATTAAAATACAGATATCATGATCAAGATTACCAATCTCGAAAAAGTTTACCGCACCGAAGAGGTGGAGACCATCGCACTCAACAAGCTTTCGCTGGAAGTAAAACAGGGGGAATTCGTAGCTGTGATGGGGCCATCCGGCTGTGGCAAATCAACACTGCTTAATATCCTCGGCCTGCTTGATGATGCAGATACCGGAAGTTTTGTTTTCAACGGTATCGAAGTGGTCAACTTCAACGAACGGAAACGGGCGGACCTGCGGAAACACAATATCGGGTTTGTGTTCCAGAGCTTCAACCTCATTGATGAACTGACTGTTTTCGAGAATGTGGAACTGCCGCTGATCTATACCGGTGTGAAGGCATCCGAACGCAAAAAGAAAGTAGACGAAGTATTGAATAAAGTGCAGATCATGCACCGGCGTAACCACTACCCGCAACAGCTTTCCGGTGGCCAGCAGCAGCGTGTGGCAGTTGCCCGGGCAGTGGTGAATGATCCCAAACTGATCCTCGCGGATGAACCGACGGGTAACCTCGATTCCAGTAACGGGAATGAAGTCATGCAGATGCTTACCGAACTGAACGAACAGGGAACCACCATCGTAATGGTAACACACAGCGAACACGATGCGCGTTACAGCCATCGCATCATCCGTATGCTCGACGGACAGACCGTACTGCAGAACATCATGGTTTAACCAGGTAAAAAATCTTATTATGATCAGGAACTATCTGACCATGGCGTTTCGCAACCTGAAGCGTCACAGGGCCTTCGCATTCATCAATATTTCCGGTCTGGCGGTGGGTATCGCTTCCTGCATCGTACTCTTCCTCGTGGTGAAGTATGAACTGGGTTACGACCGCTTCCTTCCCGGCAATGAAAAAATTTTCCATGTAGTGACCAGGCAGGTTTACCCTGACAGGGTGCATTACCAGCCGGGTGTACCAGTTCCCGCACTGGCTGCGCTCCGCAACGATTTCCCGGAAATCACAACCGGCACGCTGCACAACCAGTCCGGCCGCCAGGTCACAGTGCTCGGCCGCGACCCGAATGCAAAATCTGACCAGAAGTTCATAGAAGATTCCGGGATCATGTTTGCCGATCCGCAGTTTTTCCAGGTGTTTCCCTTCCCGTGGCTGCAGGGCAGTGCATCGATGCTGTCCGAACCCAATGTGGTGGCGCTGACCGAAGAGGCAGGTGATAAATATTTCGGCAGCTGGAAACAGGCGGTTGGCCAGTATATCATGATCGACAATGCCGTTACACTGAAAGTGGCAGGTATCCTCCAAAACATCCCCGCGAATTCCGATTTCCCGATGGGTGTGGTACCCTCACTGGTGACCAGCAAGAACAATCCCGACCTGTTTGGTTACAACGATGATTGGGGGAGCATGTCCAGCAACTTCCAGGTCTTTATGCGCCTGCCGGAGAATGTAAGTCCCGCGTCGCTCGACAACCGCTTTGCGGCATTCAGTAAAAAATATTATCGCCCCGGTACACAATCCGTCAAGTCCAATTACCTGCAGCCACTTTCCGAAGTGCACTTCGACCGGGAGATTGAAAGTTTCGGGGATCATTCCGTAAGCCGCTCCACCCTGTGGACCCTCTCGCTCATTGGCGTGTTCATCATCCTCATGGCATGTATCAATTTTGTAAACATGTCCACTGCACAGGCAGTGAACCGTTCCAGGGAAATCGGTATCCGGAAAGTACTGGGTGGTAAACGAAGCAGCCTGTTCGGGCAAATGATGGGCGAAACGGGCGTTATGGTGTTTATCTCCCTGTTGCTCGGACTCACTATCGCGGCACTCTGCCTGCCGTATGTAAAATATGTGGCTTCCATCCAGGAATCACTCAGCGTATTCAATACCGAAGTGCTGCTGTTTGCGCTGGCGCTGGCAGTGCTGGTGACCTTCCTTGCCGGTTCGTACCCGGCGCTGGTGGTGTCCGGATTCAAACCATTACTGGCACTCAAAAACAAATTCAGTTCGGCATCAGTTGCCGGTGTATCACTTCGCCGGGTGCTTGTGGTCACGCAGTTTGCCATCTCCCAGGCGCTGATCATCGGTACTATCGTTGCCGTATCACAGATGGGTGCCATCAAACAGGCAAACATCGGTTTCAACAAGGATGCAGTCATGGTGCTGGAAGCCGCCGGCGACAGCGTGGTGCAGTCGCGCCAGGATGCATTCAAGTCGGCCCTCCTTGGCAATCCGCAGGTAAAAGGGGTGAGCTTCAGCAGCGATGTGCCGTCTTCTGATAACAACTGGTCGAATAATTTCGCGTTTGACCACACCGAAGACCAGAACTTCCATCTGTTCATGAAATATGCAGATGAAGATTATTACAAGACATTCGGGATCGAATTCGTCGCGGGACATGCTTATTCAAAATCGGATAGTATTACCGGTTGGGTGGTGAACGAAACCCTGCTCAGCAAACTCGGGATCAAAGACCCGCAGTCTGTCATCGGCAAAGACCTGCGCACGGGCGCTACGCAATGGAAGCCGATTGTGGGTGTGGTTAAGGACTTCCGGACCAATTCCATGCGTGACAATATCCCGCCGCTTGCAATCGGCACCTGGAAGCAGGTGTACAGTGCTGCGGGGATAAAGATCAGCGGGGATAATTTCAATGCCACTACGGCATTTGTCCAGGACCAGTGGAACAAATATTTCCCGGAATATGCCAACCGCACTTCGTTCATGGATGAACGCATCGCCGACTTTTACAAACAGGAAGACCAGCTTGCGCTGCTCTACAAAATCTTTGCAGGTATTGCCATTTTTATTTCCTGTCTTGGTCTCTACGGCCTGGTGTCATTCATGGCGGTGCAGCGTACCCGCGAAGTAGGGATCCGCAAAACACTCGGTGCCACGGTGCCGCAGATCGTATATCTTTTCTCCAGGGAGTTTACCGTGCTGGTAGTGGTGGCCTTTGCAGTTGCTGCCCCGCTCGCGTGGTACTTCATGAACAGGTGGCTGGAGAATTTTACCTACAAGATCACCGTGGGTCCTGGCATTTTCCTGCTGGCCATCCTGATCTCCATGACCATTGCCTGGATCACGGTAGGTTATAAGTCCATCCGTGCCGCACTGGCCAATCCTGTCAAAAGCCTGCGCAACGAATAAATAACCTTGCTATGATACGTAATTACCTGATGATCGCCCTCCGCAACCTGACGAGGAACAAGGCCTTCAGTTTTATCCATATCACAGGCCTGGGTATCGGCCTTGCCTGCTGCATGCTGATATTCCTGTACGCCAAGGATGAATGGACCTTCGACAGGTTCCAGGCAAAAGCAGACCAGCTCTACCGCATCACCTGTTCCATTGTGGAAAAGGACGGAAAGGAAAGCAGGATAGGGGCTTCCGCAATGGTACAGGGACCTGCATTCAAAGCCGCGATCCCCGCGGTGCAGGATTTTGTGCGTGTCCAGGAAAGTGACCACCTGATCCGTATTGGCGCGGAAACCTATTCCGAACATGTGGCATGGGCAGATGCAAATTTTTTCAGTGTGTTTTCATTTCCGCTTAAATCCGGGAATGCGGCATCTGTACTGGGCGACCAGCATTCCGTGGTGCTTGCGGAAGATGAGGCAATAAAATATTTCGGCACTGCCGATCCCATCGGGAAAATCATCGAACTCGAATTCAACGATACCTTCCAGCCATTTACCGTGAGCGGCATCGCCCGGCGCTCACCGCAGAATTCGACTATCCGTTTCGGATTTGTACTACCATTCAGTTACCGGGAAGCAAAGGAACCGGAAAGCACCTGGGACTGGCTTTCTTACCCCACTTACCTTGTACTTGCACCCGGTACTGACCCTGCTGCAGTGACCAGGCAGATGAACAACCATTACCAGCAGGTCAATTCAAAACAGATCGCGGAGATGAAAAGCCTGGGACAAGGCTCCTTCACCTGGGGGCTGCAGGCATTTCCCGCAATGCACCTGGACCCTGATATGTATGCCACCAGTCATGTCAGTGACCCGGCCTATTCATATATACTTTCCGGGATCGCCATTTTTATCCTCATCATCGCCTGTATCAATTTTATCAACCTGACCATCGCCCAATCCATCCGCCGCTCAAAGGAGATCGGGATCCGCAAGGTAGTGGGCGGGCAACGCAAACAGCTGGTGTTCCAGTTCCTTGGTGAATCCGTGCTGCTCTGTGCATTTGCATTTGTCCTGGCACTCGTGATAGCAGTACTCGCACTCCCCACATTCAACCAGCTTGCCAATAAACAATTAAGCCTTACCTATCTTGCCGATCCCCTCGTGATCGCCGGATACATCCTGCTCTTCCTGGTTACTGCATTTGTTGCCGGTTTTTATCCGGCTCTGGTCCTCTCGGGTTTCGACCCGGTCAAGACATTATACAACCGGGTGTCTGCCGGTGCAGGGAGGAACCTCCTGTCGAGATCACTGGTTGTGGTACAGTTTTCCCTCTCCACCTTCCTGATCATCGCTACCCTCTTTGTGTATGCACAGTTTGATTTCCTTACACACAAACCACTTGGCTACAATGACCATAACCTGCTGCAGGTGACGGCACACAAGGATGGGGACAAACAACTCATGAAACTCCTGAAACAGGAATTTTCAAAACTGCCCGGTGTACTTTCAGTAGCACCCCGGATGAATGGCATCTGGGTCACACGGTCCAAAGCCAATGAAAAAGACGTGGAGGTACTGATTGAACATATCGATGAATCCTACCTGGCCACCATGGAAGTGCCCCTGGTGGCCGGAAGGAATTTTTCACCGGACTTCCCTGCCGATTCCACCCGTGCCGTACTGGTCAATGAAAGTTATGTAGCAGCAGCCGGCTGGAAAGATCCTGTCGGGAAAAAACTGCGCCTCAATCAGGATAAGGACCAGCTGGAAGTGGTTGGAGTAGTAAAGGATTATCATTTTGCCTCGCTGAAGGAAAAGATTATGCCGCAGATTTTCTCGCAGGGCCCTTCCATGCCTTTCGGTCAGTTCATGATCCGCATCAGTCCGGATGACAAGGCGCGCACGCTTGCCGGGATCGGGAAAGTATACAACTCACTCGTGCCCTTCCGGCCTTTTGAATACGACTACAAACAGGATCTCAACTTCCGCGATTACGAAAGCGAGCAGCGTTGGAAATCGATCATCAGTTTCGCCGCAGTTATCACGATTTTCATTTCCTGTATCGGACTCTTTGGACTTGCCACCACGAGCATCCGGCGCCGGATCAAGGAAATAGGGGTACGTAAGGTGCTCGGCGCTTCGGAATTTCAGATCTCCCGTCTGGTGTCAGGTAATTTCCTGGTGCTCGTGCTCATCGCATTCCTGATCTCGGTACCACTGGCATGGTATGCAGCCAGCAGCTGGCTGCAGGGATTTGCATACCAGGTGCAGGGCTATTGGTGGATCTTCCCGGTTGCATGTGCAGCGACCGTAGCGGTGGCATTGCTTACAGTAGGTTCACAGGCATTCAGTGCATCGAGGGCAAACCCGGTAAAAAGCCTGCGGACCGAATAAAGTATATTTAAAAAAGAATTATATGCTGAAACAATACCTCACCATCGGTTGGAGATCGCTCCGGAAACAGGGACTGTTTTCCGCGATCAATATTCTCGGGCTGGCCGCAGGGATTTGTTTCAGCCTGCTGATTGCAGCCTATGTCAGGGAAGAATATTCGGTCAACTCCGGACTCAGTAATGTTTCCAAACTGTATAAACTCGAAAGTAAATGGGCCGATGCAGGGATGGGACTTGAACTGACATCGCTTGGTCCGCTTTCCCGTGAACTCCACCGTCAGTTTCCCGACCTTGTAAAAAATTATTACCGCTGGGATGGAGTCACCTCTACAGTCAGCCGGGGGGATAAGGTGTTCCGCGAAGGTTTACAGATAGGCGACAGCACACTGCTGACCATGTTTGGTTTTAAACTCCTGCAGGGCAATGCCGCTACAGCACTCGTGAATCCTTTTTCAGTGGTCATCAGCGAAGAGATGGCGCAGAAATATTTCGGGAAAAAAGATGTGGCGGGTGAACATCTTACCATCGAAAACTTCAGTGGCCAAAAAGGGGAATTCCTCGTCACCGGAGTAATGGAGAAGCCGGTGCGCAACAGCGTCACCGAAGTGAACGCGGATAACAATAACCAGTTTTATATACCACTCAATACCCTCGCCTGGTTTAACCGTGATATCGAACGATGGGAGAACGCTTTTGTGGTTCAGTACCTCGAACTGCAACCCGGTGTATCACCCGCTTCACTGGAACAACCGATCCGGCAAATCGTAAAGGCAAATGCCAGCGATCTGATCGCTGCCAACCTTACCCCGTATCTCGTACCGATGGAAAAGTATTACCGCGTGATGGAGAACGGGCTGGTAAATAAAATGGTATACACCGTATCAGCGATTGCCTTCTTCATACTGGGTATGGCGGTGATCAATTTTATTAATATCTCCATCAGCAGGGCGGGGAGCCGCATGCGTGAAATAGGTGTCCGTAAAACCCTTGGTGGCCGAAGGACGCAGCTGATAGGTCAATTCCTCGCCGAGTCCATCCTGACGGTGTCAATGGCAACCATTATTGCGCTGGTGCTGTATGTTATTGCGCGACCAATGTTTGTTGCCATACTCGGCAAGGATATTCCCGGACTCTTTTCATTTCCCGGCATGTTTGTGCTGGTGCCGGTACTTTTTGCACTGACGCTGGGTCTACTTGCCGGTGTGTATCCGGCATTTGTACTTGCCGCCCTGGATCCCATCGATTCCCTGAAAGGGAAACTGGGATCGGTTGGGGAAAAACGCTGGATGCGCCGCGTGATGGTCGGCTTCCAGTTCTGTCTCGCGGCCGTGGTGTTTTCATCTGCGCTGATCATCTCGCGACAGATCGACCTCTTTTTCGGAAAGGATCTTGGATACAACAAGGAATTCGTATTGTCGGCGCAGCTGCCCCGCGACTGGAGCATGGAGGGCGTAAACCGGGTAGCCGCGATCCGCGACCAGTTTGCGCGGCTGCCGGAAGTGGCATCGGCATCGGTCTCCTTTGAAATCCCCAACGGCAACAACCTGACCAGCCTCCAGGTGCATCGCGCGGGCACCGACTCTTCTTCTGCCACAACACTGCGCGCACTTGCAACAGATGAACATTACCTTGAAGCCTACCAGATCAGATTGCTCGCCGGTAGTTTTTTCGATGGCATAAATGATTCGGCAAAAGTGATCATCAATGAAAAAGCGGCAACAGCCTTTGGGTGGAAACATCCGGAGGATGCGATCGGACAGTCGCTTGCCATCAACAACAGCCCCGGTCTCTCAATCGTGCAGGGCGTTGTCCGTGATTTCCATTTTGCAGGTATGCAACAGCAGATCGACCCGTCGGTTTTCCTGAATGTGAAGAACGCACAGATCTACCGCTTCCTGTCCCTCCGGATCAGGCCGGGCAATACCTCTGCCTCAATCAGCACCTTGCAGCAAAAGTGGGCGGCACTACTCCCGGGCACGCCTTTCGAATACCGGTTCATGGATGATACGTTGAAGAAAATCTACACCACCGAAATCAGGTTAAAAAAGGCTGCGGGTCTGGCAACCGCGCTGGCAATCCTCATCGCATTACTGGGTGTGGTCGGACTGGTGGCGCTGAATATCCAGAAACGCATGAAGGAAATCGGGATCCGTAAAATTGTCGGCGCATCGGTGCCTTCTATCATTTCACTTTTCCTGAAAGATTTCCTCGTCATAATAATAATGGGTGCGTTGGTGGCTGTGCCACTCGCCTGGGTGCTCATGAGCCGGTGGCTGCATGATTACGCCTACCGGGTGGATATTACCGCCACGCCGTTCGTAACAGCAAGTGTTGCGCTGGCAGTGGTAACCAGTATTCTGATTGTCGTACAGACGATGCGCGCTGCCGTGAGTAATCCCGTAAAATCCCTTCGTTCTGAATAATAAAAAGTTTCTATTAAATAATAAAGATCATGCTCGAACTCAGACATATTTACAAATGGTTCAACAGTGGCAATAACCGCACCTTCCTGCTGAAGGATATTAACCTCCGTATCAATGAAGGGGAATTCGTGTCCATCATGGGTCCTTCGGGATCCGGCAAATCAACGCTCCTTAATATTATCGGGATGCTGGATGGTTTTAATGAAGGGGAATATGAATTCCTCGGTGAATCGGTGCACTCATTGAAAGACAAACAGAAGTCGTCCCTGTATAAAAAACATATCGGGTTTGTATTCCAGGCCTATCACCTGATTGATGAACTGACGGTGTACGAGAATATCGAAACGCCACTCATCTACCAGGATATCAAATCTTCTGAACGCAAGGCGATGGTGGCAGATATGCTCGACCGTTTCCAGATCGTAGGTAAAAAAGACCTGTTTCCCACACAACTGTCCGGCGGGCAGCAACAGCTCGTTGGGATTGCACGGGCACTGATCGCCCGGCCCAAACTCCTGCTGGCGGATGAACCTACGGGAAACCTGAATTCAAAACAGGGGGAGGAAATCATGGAACTGTTCAGTGAACTCAACAAATCAGGGGTAACGATAATCCAGGTTACCCATTCGGAGAAGAATGCCGAGTTCGGATCGAGGATCATCCACCTGCTGGATGGTATGATTGAAAAATAAAGGACCCGCGGCCGGTCATTACAGGTCGTTTAAATGAGGAAGGAGTAAAGTCATGAAAAAGTATTTCGTTTTATTTGTATCGGGCCTGATGCTCTCTGCCATGCTCTGCGCACAGAAGCTGAATCCGGAGCAGCAGGTACTTGCAGACACGGTTCTGTCGCTGCGTTTTTGTGTGGAAACAGCCATCAGTAACAACCTTGATGTGCTGCAGGGCGAACTGGCCATGCAGACGGCAAAGATCAACTGGAACCAGGCGAGGCTCAACCAGCTGCCCGATCTTGGTGCCAGCACCACTTCAGGTATCAACCAGGGTCGCAGTATCGACCCGTTCACCAACTCGTACCTGAACCAGACCATCAATTATTCCAACTACAATGTCAGCTCCGGTGTGGTGCTGTTCAACGGCGGTGCCCTGCGTAATACAGCAAAACAGAATGCGCTCAGTTACGAGGCATCGAAAATGGACTGGCAGCAGGCAAAGGATAATGTAACCATTGATGTGATACTTGCGTATCTCGAGGTGTTGAGGAGCGAAGACCTCCTCAGGCAGGTACAGCAGCAGGCCGAACTTTCGTACCGGCAGGTCGAACGGCTTGAGATCCTCGACAGGGAAGGGGCTGCCAAACCAACGGATCTCACCGACCTCCGTGGCCAGTATGCCAACGATAAACTTTCGATCATCAGTTCGGTTAACGCGCTCGGCACTGCAAAGGTCCGGCTGTGCCAGCTGATGAATGTGATGTACCGTGCCGATTTCCGGGTGGAGCCGATCGGCATTGAGGAGATTGCCGAACAATACGAAGGCTCGGCAGCTGAGGTGTATAAAGAGACACTGCAGGAATTTGCACTGGTGAAAGCAGTGGACCTGAAAAAGCAAAGTGCGGACCGGGCAGTACGGGCCAACCGCAGCGCACTTTTCCCTACACTGTCACTTAACTGCGGTCTCGGCACAAATTTCTCCAGCGCGGCAAGGAATAATGTATTTGTCAATACCAGCGACCAGCCAACCGAGAACTATGTGCTGGTAGGAACCACTGCCTATCCGCTCATCGTAAAGCAGGATAATTTCAATGCGGAGAAAATCGGGTATACCAAACAGCTGAATAATAACCTGTCCAATTCGATCAGCCTCAGTCTGCGTATCCCGATTTTTGGTAACTGGCAGCAACGCAACCGCATCCGGCTGGCAGAAGTGCAGCTGAAAAATGCTCAGTTTGTCCAGCAGACCACCGTGACGCAGTTGCAGCAGTCAGTAGAAC
>SEAD01000129.1 GCA_004173355.1 Chitinophagaceae bacterium
CGGCCAGATCAGCCAGATCGAATCCGGTCTCGCCGATGAGCAGGCAAGGGTACAGGACCTGAGCTACCAGTTGCAGCAGATCGAAACCCAGCTCCTGACGTCCAAACAGCCAGTTGTCACCACCCGCCCGACACAGGGTGATGGGGGAGAGTACCTGCGGTTGCGGAAAGAATATTATGACCTCAAAGGGCAGTACCAGTCCGGCGGCTCTTCCGACGCTGACCTCAAACGCCGGATGGATGAGGCTTATGCCCGCATGAATGCAGCCAAACCCGATGGTACCAACACTGGCGGAAGTGATAACGGCGGGTTTACACAGACCAATTCGCTCCAGGATCGCAAGATCAGCCTTGAAGGCCAGCTCCGTTCCGCCCGTTTCAAGATTGGTCAATATACCAGTAAACTCGGCCAGCTGAATTCGCAGCTTCGCAATGCCAATCCCAACAGCGTCTCCGCACTGGACAAATATGACAAGGATATCGAAATGGCCCAGGCGGAATACCAGGCTTCCAAAGAGAAGCAGGGAAAGTCAATTGACCAGGCCGAGCTGAGCAATACCTACCACCAGAACCTCTACGGCCAGCCCGCTGTAGAACCCGAAGCATCCAAACGCCTCGTGGTGATGGCCCTTGCCGGCCTTACCGGTCTGTTGCTTTCCAGTCTCGTATTCATCCTGATAAGCTACATCGACCAGTCCATCAAGACCCCTTCCCAGTTCCAGCGTCAGACGGAGCTGAAACTGATCGGTACTGTCAGCATGATTGACCTGAAACACGGACATCTTGCAGAACAGGTCACACAGATTGAAGAGGAAGATGCAAAACGTGACAACTCATTCCGTGAGCTCCTGCGCAAACTGCGTTACGAGATTGAACGCACCGGCAAACGTGTGATCCTTTTCACCAGTACTGAACCGCAACAGGGAAAAACCACGCTGACCCAGGCGCTCGCATTCAGCCTGCACCTGAGTAAAAAACGTGTGCTGATCATCGATACCAATTTCTGTAACAACGATATCACCCAGCTGAACAACGCACATCCCACACTTGAGGACTTCCGGGGTAATGGCGAACTGAAGCCTTCGGATTATGAGAAAATGGTGACAAAAACAGGAGTGGAGTATGTGGATATTATCGGCTGCAAAGGCGGTGACTATACACCCACCGAGATCCTGCCAAAGAACCACCTGCTGAATTACCTGCCGGACCTGCTGAAGGAATATGATTATGTGTTCATGGAAGCAGCACCACTGAATGGTTTCACCGATACCAAGGAACTGGTGCAGTATGCAGAAGGGGTGATCGCAATTTTCGCTGCCACCGCTGAAGTGAAACAGGCCGACAAGGATTCCATCCGTTTCTTCCACGATATCAAAGGGAAGTTTATCGGTGCCATCCTCAATAAAGTGGGCAAGGCTGACATGAACCTGTAACGGCAGATTTAAACACTCCATGTTGTCTATCAGAATCGAAAAGGCTGCCGTACCGGTGGCAGGAAAGGATATAGCCGCAGGTACGGGCCGCATGCCATGGGTCGACTATGCCAGGGCACTGGCGATCATGCTGGTGGTTTACCGCCACACCATGGTTGGTCTCGACCGGTCCGGACTGGCAGTACCCTCGTTCCTCTATAATATCCAGGAGTTCCTGTTCAATGTCAGGATGCCCGTGTTCTTCGTGCTGTCCGGTATTTTCCTGGGCCGTTCGGTGACACACCGGGGGCAGGGATATATGATCTGGAAAAAAGCGGCAAACCTCTTGTACCCGTACCTGGTCTGGACATTCATTTTTATCACGATCCAGATCCTGCTTTCAGGTTACACCAATGCCACCCGCACCACGCATGACTACTGGTATATCCTGACAGACCCGCGGGAGCTGGACCACATGTGGTATCTGGTTTCCCTTTTCACCACCAGCGTACTGCTGATCCTGGTGGCACCGGTCCTGGTCAAACGCCCGGTGCTGCACCTGCTGCTGGCCACCGGTTTCCATTTTGTGCATCCTTTCGTTGTCAAATACAGCCTCCTGTTTTATACGTCTTACTACTATATTTTTCTCTGCATCGGGGTGCAGGCATCTTCCTATATCCGTGAACTGGACAAACGCGACAGCAGGTGGTTATGGAAACTGCTGCTCCTGAGCCTGCCGTTCTTTATAGCCGGCCAGCTTTTCTGGATGAATAATATTGCTGATAACTACAAGCCACTGCAGGACTGGTACCTGCTGCCATTCCTGGTCATTATCCTCGTTGCCTGCGTGGTATACTACTGCGTATCACGCCTGCTCTATAATGCCGGCATCCTGCGCTGGATGAACACACTCGGCCGGGCATCATTGTATATCTATATCCTGCACCTGCTGGTGATTTCATCGTTCCGCATGGCCTGCCTTAAAATACTTCATATAAACAACGTTTACGTAATCCTCGGAGGCAGCCTGCTGCTGGGTATTATTATACCAGTCCTGGTTTACCGACTGTCGAAAAGGTGGACATTCATCCACCGGCTTTTTTCACTCGATAAACAGAAAGGCGAATAATGGCAAAAAAATATGCATACTGGCTGCAGTCCGGCAAGTACTCCATGCTGCAAAAAGCATTCACCATGTTTTTCGGGGTGCTCTCCTTTATGGTACTGGCCCGCGCACTCACACCGGATGCACTGGGTGTATGGGGCCTCTTCCTGATCATTTCGTCTATTGTGGAAACACTCCGCAACGCGCTTATCCGGAATGGGTATGTCCTGTTCATGCACACGCGTGAACAGTCTGACCACGCCGCTATCGAATACGCAGCCGTGTTTACCAACCTCGTATACACCCTCGTGTTCATCATCCTGTTCCTCGCGCTCGGCCCCTTGCTGGACAGCACTTTCAACTCCCCGGGACTGGGTACGCTGCTCTATTACTATTGTATCATCCTGGTGGTGCTGGTACCATTTTCCTACCTGGAAGTATTCTTCGTGACCAAAATGGATTTCCGGGCCATTTTTTTTATGTACCTCGTGCGCAACGGACTCCTGCTCCTGTCTACCGGAATCATTTACCTCACCGGCATATTCGCGCTGACGCTGCAGGTACTGGTACTGGTGTACGGCCTGACGGCGCTGGCCGGACTGGTCATGGGCCTCATCATGAGCCGTGCCCACGAAAGGATGTCTATCACCCGTGATAACAAAATCCTGCCCGCATTTATCTCCTTCGGGAAATATGTGTTCGCCAACAACCTCTTTTCACTCGTGTTCCGCAGTGTGGATAGTTTCATGACTGCCTCTTACATCTCCAGTACCGTATCAGGCTTCTATTCCACCTGTGCGAGGATTACCAACCTGGTGGATGTACCCTCACAGGTATTTGCCGATATCATGTTTCCCCGTGCTGCGCAGGTAATGAAGGCCAATGACCGGGCCGGACTGAAAAGGATGTATGAAAAAACGGTGGCCGCCACACTCACTTTTACCATACCGGCCATACTGGTGATTGTGCTGATGCCGGGTCTGATCGTACAGGTGCTGGCGGGTTCAAAATACATGCAGGCCGCACCCATCCTGCAGATCGTGGTGTTTTATGGTTTCTTCCTGCCCTTTATCAAACAGTTCGGCAATATCATGGATGTGCTGAACAAACCGCAGGTCAACTCGCTATTGATGCTCATTTTTGCGGCACTGAATATCGGTCTCAATATCGTGGGGATCCATTACTTCGGGCTCTATGGTTCGGCGATCGCCACACTCACATCCTATTTCCTGCTTTTCATCTGCACCCAGGTGATCCTGACCCGGCACCTGTCCATCAGCCGGATAAATATCATCCGGTACACGGTCGATTTTTACCCGGTGTACCTGAACCTGGTCAAAGGATTCCTGCAGAAAAATAAAAAAACGGCGGAAGCCGGAAACCAGGAGGTTTAATATGCTGCAAAACCGGAACATCCTCTGTATCTCTGTGCCTGCCTGGAAAGGGGAGTACGCTGCCACGATCGTGGAGCTGATGAAAGTATTCGGCCGGAGCAATAAGGTGCTCTACGTACAGAACCCCTATAGCATTAAAGACCTGTTGCAGGCCATTCTCCGGGGCAAAAAATTTCCCTATGCAGCCGCTCTTGGTCTCCGGTCGCGGATTACCAGGACCACCTATACCGGGGGAGAAGTCTGCCTGCTGACCGCGCCGGTGCTGCTGACCATCAACTTCCTGCCACCGGGGTTCCTGTACAATGCAGCGCTGAAGTTTAACGGCTGGTTACTGCGCGGAGCTGTACGGCGGGCACTGCACAAACTCAACATGCAGCAGGATCTTATCAACGTCGTTGCATTCAATCCGATCCTTGGCAACGAAACCGGGAAACGGTTCAATGAGAAACTCCTGCTTTATCATTGTTATGATGAGATCAGTGAGGCAGTGTGGATGAAAAAACACGGTGCCTCCGCGGAACGTGCATTTATGAAACTGGCCGACGCGGTGATCGTAACCTCAAGGGGTTTACTGGAAAAGAAATCAGCGATGTCCGGTAACGTTTTCCTCGTCAGGAATGCCGCCGATATCCGCCTGTTCGCCACTGCATTTACGGAACTGCCCCCGGTACGGCGCACCATTGGTTATATCGGCAGCCTGGACAACCGGCTCGACTACGACCTGCTCGAAAACATTGCCGCCGGAATGCCGGAGGCCGAACTGCTGCTTGCCGGCAGGATCGTGGACAAACCGGGCACCGACCGGCTGCGCCGTTATCCCAATGTCCGGTTTACCGGCGCCCTGGCACTGGAGGAGCTGCCGGCACTGGTAAAAACCTTTTCAGCGGGCATCATCCCGTTTGTGCTGAACGGCTTTACCAAAGGCATTTACCCGCTCAAAATAAATGAATATCTCGCTGCGGGAATCCCTGTGGTTTCCACGCATTTCAGCTATCTTGACGACTTTAAAGGGCTGATCAGCATAGCGGAAAGCCATGCGGAATTCACGGACATGCTGACGGCAGAAATGAACAGTGACAATACCGCGAAGAAGCGGGAGCGTCAGGCGGCCGCCGCTTCCAATACCTGGGAAAACAGGGTGGAGGAATTTTCAGCGATCATCCGTTCACTGGAAAACCGTTCAGATACATAACTAAAACCAGGAAAATGGAAAATTCAGACAAGCAGTTTTCAGACACACGTATCCTTGAGATCATCGTGTCCGCGTTTGTTATTTTTGTTATGATCGCCCTCTTCACCAAAGTCTTATTTTTCTGAGTATGAGTGCTGAATCAGGTTATAGCCTGCGTTCCTACCTGCTGATCGGTGGCCTCATCATGGCCGTGCTGCTGAGTACCTGGATGATCACCGGCCTGGGGCCCGACAAAGGTGCCATCATCGCACTCGCGCTGATCGGCGGTGCCAGCTGCATTTACACACTGGTTAATTTTGAATACGGGTTTTATGCCGGTATGGTGCTTGGTCACCTCATCTTCCTGATCGACCGGATGTTTGGCGATGTGATGCCCACCGCACTGATGGTGGACCTGCAGATCAATGCCACCTTTGTCGGGTTGCTGATCCATAAGGTAGCGGGAAGGGAGACCTTCTTCAAAAAATCGGATCATACGATCACCTACGCCTACATCCTGTATACCTGTTATCTCATACTCGAGGCCTTCAACCCGCAGATGCAATCCTATGAGGCCTGGTTTTTTGTTCTCCGGAAATTCATCCAGTTCGTGATGATCTATGTCATCGGACTGAATATGTTTACCAGCATCAAAAAGATCAACTTCTTTATGAAGTTCTGGGGCGCCTGTACGCTGGTAAGCGCGGGTTATGGCTGTTACCAGCAATGGTTCGGCCTCTTTGAATTTGAAATGAACTGGATCTGGGCCGCACCGGGCCGCGCCGGATTGTACATGCTTGACAACGGCGACTTCCGGAAATTTTCCATCCTCTCCGGTCCGGCTGCCTATGGCATCCTGATGGGTGCCTGTGCACTGCTGTATGCGGTTCTCGGGTTCAAGGAAAAATCAGGACCGAAAAGGGTAGTCTGGTTCCTCATTACCCTCCTGGCAGTGCTGGGTATGGCGTATGCGGGTACCCGCACAGCCTACCTGATCTTTGTAGCCGGAGCCGTTTTGTATATCCTTATGACCATTACCAACCGATCGACCATGATCGTGGCCGGTTTGTTTTTTATGGGTTTTGTGGTAATCATGTGGGGGCCGATTTACGGGAACACCACTGTCAACCGTATCCGCTCGGCTTTTGACACGGAAGATGCTTCCCTGAACGTGAGGGACGTAAACCGGGAAATGATCCAGCCTTATATCCACGAACACCCGATGGGGGGTGGCCTGGCCACCAGTGGCAACCAGGGCCTCCAGTATAGTCCCGGTCACCGGCTCGCAGGGTTCCCACCCGACAGTGGTTTTGTAAAAACCGCGGTGGAAACCGGTTGGATCGGCCTTTTCTTGCAATGTCTCCTTTATTGCCTTATTTTGCTGTCCGGTGTACATGCATACTACCGTACCAAAGACAAACAGCTGAAAATATACTGCCTCGCCGCGCTGGTGACCGTATTTGGCTTTGTTATTTCGCAGTATGGCCAGGTATCCATCGGGCAGATCCCCGATTGTTTCCTGTTCTATTCAATGCTCGCGATGATAGTACGGATCAGCAAAATGCCGGAAGGTGAAAAAAAAGAACCTTTAAACGAACCATTAACCGAATCTTGACAACATGTTTATGAAAAAAATTACCGCAGCCCTTTGTTTTCTCTGTTCCCTTTCCGCGTCATCGCAACGACCGGCTGAACAGAAATCACTGGTTGATTCCATCGGAAGCGCACGCTTTACAATGGATGATTCAATCGGACGCTGGCTGGCAGAATATGTGACTACCAATACCGACCTGAAAATCCTCGACAAACAGATCGAGGCAGGCAAATACGAATGGAATACCAACAAGTTTTCGCTGCTCAATAATATCAGCGCCAACTTCAACCTCAATGAACTGAACATAAAACCAAGGGACGAACAGACCAATATTTTCTACCCACGGTACAACTTCGGACTGACCCTGCCGATCGGTAACCTGCTTACCAAACCCATGCAGACCAAAAAAGCAAGGGCCCAGTACGAGGAAGCCCGGTACCGCAAGGAAACGGCCACCCGTGACCTGAAGATCGCCGTACTCTCCGCCTACCAGGATTACAGCCTTCAGAAATACCTGCTGGGAATCCAGGATGCCATCATCCAGGACGAAGCCGAATCGTTTGACGAAGTGGAACGTAAATTCAAAAATAACTCGGTTACTATCGAACAGTTCAGTGCCGCTTCCCGCCGACTGACTGAAACCCTGATCCAGCGCGTAAATGTGTTGCGGAACCTGAATGTGGCGAAATACACGATCGAAGGACTTATCGGGATGCGTCTCGAAGATGCCATCGCCGCTATCAAAAAGAAAAAACGGATCCCATAACCGCCTTTATTTAAATTATTAAAAACGGGCTGTCATAAACAAGTGCCCCCTGAAGTTATCTGACTTTCAGGGGGCACTTCAATTTGAGACAGCCCGTTTCCTTTATAATCCCGTACAATAGTCAGCTGCGCTGCTGCTGCAGCACTTCCTCGATATACATCACCTTGGTATGTGTCGTTTTCATAAATGATTTATTGGCCCGCCCGATCTTTGCAAACGCAAACACCTGTCGCATCATAAACACGGGAATCATAAACAGCGTGCCCGCCAGTTTCCGCCCTTTCACAAATACGATACCCGCAAAGGAAAGCCCGAAAAGCAGCAGGAGGCCAACCCAGACAAATCCAAGTCTCAGATCTATCAGGAACGAAAGGCCCGTGATAAAAAAAGCAATCAGGAGCAGGAGGAAGAGCGGCGGACGGATGGTCACGAATGCCACATAAGCGATATTGAAACTACCCTTGCGGATTCCTTCCAGCATCAGCCGGAACCCGATCTTCATATACTTAAACTGTGCATTGATCCACCGTGTACGTTGTGTTTCCAGTGAAGCACCGCTGTCGATCTTTTCATCATACAACACCGCCTCCCTTGCGAAACCAATCTGTGGCACGCGTTGCAGCAGGTGGGCCTGGAGTTTTTTGTCAAAACCGCCGAGATGGCTGCTGTATTCCACCTCCCGGTACAATTCCAGGTCAACGGCAATACCCGATCCCCAGATAGCAGCCGAAAGGCCAAGTTCCATCCGCATTTCCCTCTCCACAAAAAAATTGAATACATCACCGATGGCATCCATGCGGGCAAAATGGGAATCAGTATTTTTTGGTTTGAAATCGGCCTGCACCGCACGGTACCCTTTCCGGAAATAAGTATTCATCGTCGCGAGGAACAACGGATGCAGCAGGTTATCCGCATCGAGGATGATCATCGCATCGATACCCGGCCGGAAATGGCTGATGCCATAGTTGATGGAACGGATCTTGGAGTTCAGCGGATCTTCCGGACGCAGGACATTCACCCGCGGATCGGTAAACTTCAATCCCGAAATATCACACTTATCTGCCACCACATAAATCGCAAAACGGCCATAAGTCTGTTTGAGGATGGAGTCAACCAGCGGGGTGATAAATTCAGTTTCTTCATGGGCGGTGATGATCAGCCCGAACTCAAACTCCCTGTCGGTCAGCAATGGCTTTTTTTCACCATAACCCTTTGCCCGGAATAATTTTCGCAGCAGGTAGACGAGCAGGAAAAAACCCGGGATCAGCAGGTAAACTGCGATGATACCGGCTACCAGGAAATAAATACAATACAGTATGATGTTTATGACGTGCATGGTTTCTTTCTTTGATTGGACAGCAGTAATCAGTCGAGCGCGGTCACAGTGAGTCCCGGGCAATGGGTTTCAAAATGACGCGTCCGGACAAACCCATAAAAATGTTTGGCTCCATTGGATATACGGCTGTACCGGTACCTGCCTTTGAAATCCGGATCATTGAATATATCCTGGCATACCCGGTTGATGAAGTAGGCCGGATCCCGGAGTTTGGTAAGAAAGGCCATCGCATTGGCGTCTGTCTGCACCAGTTCACTCGTGAGCGGGTCGGGGTAACTCAGGAAGAGATCCGGTGCCTGCCGGTAAAACACCTGTTTGTTAAACGAGCCGTGGTTTTTGACTCCGTGTGCCTTGATCCGGTCGGCATGCGCCATCTCCGGGTTGTTGAGTCCCATTACATCCACGATCTCGCCTTTGTACATATAGGCGGTGCCACCCGCAGCCACCACACCATAGGAGGGGAGACTGTCGCAGGCCGATAATACTTCATTCATATGGCGTGCGGCACTGCGCCCGTACACGGCAATATCGAATTCACTCTGCAGCTGCGATTGTCGCACCAGGTCGGGTCCCAGCCTGGAGAAATACGCGCCCGCAGCAGTGGCGAAGCTTTCCCGGAAGCTGGTGATATCGGTGGAGTTGAGGTTAAGCCATACAAGCAGCAAAGGCAGCACCAGCGTCCTGCGTGTTTTATTTGCCGCCAGCCAGGGCTGGAATAACAGCATTGCCAGCAGGGCTGTAAGGGGAAACAGGGGTTGGAAAAAACGGGAATAACGGAAGTGGTCACCACCGGTAAGGAATGGATAGACCAGGAAAAAACCCGCCACCAGCACCAGTACGATAATCCCTGCATGCGCCCGCCATTGGTTCCAGTAACGGCGACGGATAATGGTTACCAGGGAAATGGCAAGCAGAACGGCGGGCACGAGGCTTGTATGCCTGACGGTATCATAGAAATAGAATACTCCATTTTTGATATTGCTGCCCAGTGATACACTCACTTTTGCGTAAAAGGTATTCGGGAAGGGGTACCCGAAATAGGCGATCCTGAAAAGCGTAAAGATAACTATGGCCGTAACCACAGCCAGTAGGGCAACAAGGTTGGACAGGATCGCACGACGCAGGGTCAGTCCCGCTGCGTATTCCCTGAACATCCGCAAAACCACCAGTGCACCCGAGAGCAGCAGGCCCTCGGGCCGGATAAAGGGCAGCAGCACCACGATCACGGTAAAGAGTTTTTTCCTGCCTCCGTCAATCAGCAGCAGCAGCGCCCAGCTCACGGACAGGATCCAGAGCGGGAGGTCCATGAGTGAAAATACATTCCAGTCGATGAACCCGGGTGTGAGTACAAGGAACAATGCGATAAACCAGCCATATATTTCACCAAACCTGGCTTTGACAAACCGGAAATAGAGGTAGACGATGGATGCGGTGATCAGCAGGCAACTGACCAGCACGGTTGTTTCGAATGGGAGGAACCGGATGCTGTAAACCAGCGTCAGGAACAGGGTCCACAGGAAGGAAGTGAATCCTTCCACATGCGGCCCGCCCGGGTAATAGACAAATCCATGCCCCTCATGCAGGTTGCGGACATACACGAAATAAATATTCGTATCGTCGATCCCGATTTCATAATTGTGTAAACCGATTGCTGCCCTGACCAGGCTGAAAACGGCCACCAGTCCGAGCATTTTGAGAAAATCTTTCATGGC
This sequence comes from Chitinophagaceae bacterium, assembly GCA_004173355.1. Classification (GTDB taxonomy): domain Bacteria; phylum Bacteroidota; class Bacteroidia; order Chitinophagales; family Chitinophagaceae; genus JBEVJC01. The sequence goes on from SEAD01000129.1 coordinate 10,490, forward strand.
TGATCTATAAAAACTAATACGGGTTTATTGCACTGTGGTATCCATGTGGCCGGCACGCGCTGCTTTTTCCCACAACACCGACTGCTTGCCTTTGGTGTAACGGATAAAACCGAGGTAAATCGAATAATTGATAAAAAAGAAATAGTATGGAAACTGCAGGAAACTGATTTTATTTTTCCGTCCCTGCATCAGTTTGCCCCCAAAGGCCAGCAAATAAAACAACAACTGCCCTGCGAGCACCGTGTGGTAAAACCATCCGCCTTCATAAATACTGAGTATAATATTGGTGAGCAGCACGATCGGGAGGAACAGGGGGCAGAGGGTCCAGCGCAGTACCCGATGTGAAATATACTGGAAGGAGAGGGTACCGTATTTAAAGATGTTGAGCAGGGGCGACAATAACACCATCGACTGGAACGCGCCTGCGCTGATGCGGATTTTCCGTTTGCGTTCCTCTGCAATGGAAGAAGATGACGTTTCCATCGCATAGGCATCCGGCTCATAGGCAACACGGTAACCCTTTTTGCAGATCTTCAGGGAAATCACAAAGTCGTCGAGGATGATATCCGCTCCGGGGTTTTCGTAGAGTTCACGTTTGACCGAAAACAATTCACCTGCTGCACCCACGACTGTATAATAGTCCGAATCAAGTTTTTTCAGGAAAGATTCGTATCTCCAGTAAAGTCCCTCGCCGGCCTCGGCCGCATCACCGCTGCCTGACTGGATAATTTTTTTTTCCCCGGCCACACCGCCAACTTTGCCATCCGAGTAATGCCGCACGATATTGCGGATGCTGGCCGTATTGAGTAATGTATTGGCATCGGAAAAAACGACATAAGGTGTCCGGATATGCTCCATGGCACGATGCATGGCTGCCACTTTCCCGTTGCGTTCCGGTACATGGAGGTGACGGATGGATGCATAACCCGAGATGATCTCTGCGGTACGGTCGCTGGAGCCGTCGGAAATGAAGAGCAGTTCCAGTTTACCCTTTGGATATTCCAATGCCAGGGAATTTTCAATTTTCCGGCGGATAAAATCCTCTTCATTGTAGGCCGCGATCACCAGTGTGACATGCGGTTCAAAACTGCTGTCAAATCCCTTTGATTTCCCTGAAAACATCCATTTTATCCGAAGCAGGAAATAAAGCAGGATTCCATAACCGGCGTAACTGTAAAAGATGACCAGGATGCCCGCGAAAAAAAGCAGTTTAACTGTAAACATATCAGGGCGAAAGATAATAGAAAATTCTGGTGGATGGTAGTCCCGGCACTCCCCGGCATGAAGATTTACCAGTAAGTGGGAGTGGGTTTACTGGGCCTTTACCGTCTGGTTTTCCACAGGTTTTACGGCATTCAGGCGTGGGGTGGAAAAATGGAATTCCCTGAATGCATGGCCGCTATTGAGTGGAATCTATTTCTGTAAATAAAACATTGCTGCACAGCTATTTAGTAGAAACACTTAGTTCCATTTTTTCCCCAGTAAAAACACTTTTCCGCTCACGTGGATGCACTGCATTGACGTCTCGTCTATTTACCCGAATAATACCCCGAAAGTACTCTTGTGCACAACTATCCCGGCGGCTAATTTCGCAATTGGATATATTGATATTAAGTCCAATAAGTACCCGACTAAAAACTGTCATTCACCTGAAGACGATTCTTGCCATTCAACGGTGAAATTTTCAGTTGTGTCAGTATATCCAAGAGAAGTAAATCCTGGATCCGTAATAATAATCCCTATGAAACAACCCCTACGAAAAACCGTGGTATTTTTTGCTATGCTCCTGTTTGCAACAGGTTATGCAGGCAGCAGCTTCGCCCAGGCAGTGCCGGCAAGCATCAGTGTCGGCAAAGACACCATTCTCGCGTACAAACAGAGTACGCCGACGAGCATCGACCTTAAAGCAACCATATCGGGCAACCCCGCATCGGTATTGTGGTCAAAGGTCACTGGTGCCGCGGGTCTCAGTTTTTCCTCCACTACATCGATGGTTACGAGCATCAGCGGTCTGAAACCCGGCTTTTACTCCTTTAAATGTGATGTACTCAATGTGTCAGGAATCAGTATCCTCAGTGATATCATCAATGTAACCGTGGTGGACTACCAG
>SEAD01000130.1 GCA_004173355.1 Chitinophagaceae bacterium
CCACATAATAATCTCCCGGGAACCATAACCCCGGCCGCGGTGACAATGGTACAAGGTTATCCATTTCCCCCTGGCTGTTGCGGTTGCCGATCCGGTAGCGTGAGGGGTCAATCAGTGAAGGACCCGTATTCAGCAGTTCCACATAATCATATCCGGATGACACCGGATTGAAGAGCACTTCATTGATCAATAAACTGCCTGGTGGAGGATCTGAAGGCAGGCCAAAACGTAAGACCGCGGGTTCGGTCACCCTGCCATCACAGGACACCTGCCCGTTGATGTTCAACCGGTACACTACTGCTGGTAATATGGCGCCACCCAGGTCTAACTGTACCTGGTCAAATAACGGACCCACCGGTATGGCCCCCAGTATGGGCAGTCCTTCTATGTGGTAGCCCGCAACAGCGGTGGCCTGCAAGCTGTCAACGGGTCCGGTGAACAGGATCCGAAGCGTTACACTATCCGGGGTGTACAGGCGGGAGGCAAGCGGCAGGTCAGGGGACTGTATTTCACCAGATACCGAATTGGTTCTTCCGGGTGTACCACCTGCGGGATGGATACTGGAAACCCAGTTGCCTTTCATGCTGCAGGCAAAACGGGAATCGATCATTTCGAGCGACCAGCCACCATCCCTTTTCAGCGCATTGGTATGCCAGCCCGGGTCATAATGGACAGCATGGATAACATTGCCCGATGCATCTGTCAGGCTTAACAGCTCCCCTTCATTATCCAGTGAGGGAAATGAAGTAACTGCGATTGCCGGACCATAAGCCGACAACAGGGGCAGTCCTGATATACCGCATATGATAAGGATCGAATCAGGTTCGAGGATACGTGCCGGCATTACGCCGCTGCTTCCATTAGTGTCGTGGATCCTCCAGCCCTGCAGGTTCACCGTCGCGTTACCCCTGTTCCTGATCTCTATCCATTCAGGCGACGGCAAACCCACAGCGGGTGAAGGATCCGGCATGATTTCCTGGATGATCACTGCATACCTTTCCTGTCCGCCTACGGGGCCGAAGCAAAGGATAACAAACGTGAGTACCAGCAAACGCATAACGGAGTATATGGATTACATGAGATTTTAAATATAGTATGGACGGGTAGGGGGAACCATGGGAAAAAAACATAAATATTTGGATCAAATACACTTTGCGATTACTTTTGAATGGATATGATGACTACCACAATTACAAAGCGCATTAAGAAACGTTCCTGAAAGGAAGGTTAGCTTTGTGATATGTTCACGATAAACAAGCAATGCCTTCCAGCCGGAAGGCATTTGTTTTTCCAGGGATAGCCATCAGTTTTTTAAACATAAAAAATTCCTTCAGCTGAAGGGACAGGAGGGTAAAATGAAAGTTGCAGTAGTAGGTGCCACCGGACTGGTCGGGACCAAAATGTTACAGGTATTGGCCGAAAGAAATTTCCCGGTTACGGAACTCGTGCCGGTAGCATCAGAGAGATCCATTGGCAAGGACGTTGAATTCAAGGGAAAAAAATTCAAGGTAGTCGGCATGGAAGATGCGATCAGGGCGAAACCCGCTGTAGCTATCTTTTCCGCAGGTGGCAGCACATCACTCGAATGGGCACCGAAATTTGCCGAAGCCGGTATCACTGTGATTGATAACTCTTCAGCATGGCGGATGGATCCGACAAAACCACTGGTGGTTCCGGAGATCAATGCAGATATCCTCACTGCTGCTGATAAAATTATTGCCAACCCAAACTGTTCCACCATCCAGATGGTGGTCGCGCTGAACCCGCTGCATAAAAAGTACGGCATTAAACGCGTGGTGGTCAGTACCTATCAGAGCGTGACCGGTACCGGTGTGAAAGCCGTGAACCAGCTGATGAATGAACGGAATGGTGTGGAAGGCGAGATGGCATATAAATATCCCATCGATCTCAACGTGATCCCGCAGATCGATGTGTTTACCGACAACGGATATACCAAGGAAGAGATGAAAATGGTAAAGGAAACCGCGAAGATCATGCGGGACAACAGTATCCGTGTGACCGCTACTACCGTACGCATCCCGGTCATAGGTGGCCACAGTGAAAGCGTCAACGTGGAATTCGAAAATGATTTCACCCTGGAAGATATCCGCGCTGAATTATCGGCTGCACCTGGTGTGGTGCTGGTAGATGATACCGCCAATGCAAAATACCCCATGCCAATGGATGCACATGAAAAGGATGATGTGTTTGTAGGAAGGCTGCGCCGGGATGAGTCGCAGGACAAGACCCTCAATATGTGGATTGTGTCAGACAACCTGCGCAAAGGCGCTGCCACCAACGCGGTGCAGATTGCGGAATACCTTTCAGGAAAAGGACTACTCTGACCGGATGGGTACAGGAACAACCTGACCGGATGGTTATAAATGGAAACCGCGGCACCTGTTGACTACAGGGCCGCGGTTTTTTTTATTGCCGGGGTCGGGTATTATTCGCCCTTGATCAGTTCGATATTTGCATGCAGTTTCACATCGTTCGCAACAACGAGTCCGCCTGCTTCAGTCACTGCGCTCCAGGTCAGACCGAAATCCTGGCGGTTGATTTTTGTGGTTACTTCAAAACCGGCAACGGTTTGTCCGTAAAGGCTTTTTTCAATACCACCGAATTCGGCGTTTACCACTACTGACTTCGTCACACCTTTCATTGTCAGGTCACCGGTGATTTTGAAATCATCACCATCTTTTACAACGGATGTTGATTTGAAAGTCAGTTTCGGGAATTTTTCCGAGTCAAAGAAATCGGCAGATTTCAGGTGACCATCCCGCTGCTCGTTACCAGTATGTACACTGTCGATGTCGGCAGAGAAATTAACTTTTGCATCGCTGAAGTCATCAGCGGATGCTTCCACTGTACCTTCAAATGCGGTGAATTTTCCAGACGCTGTTGAAACGACCAGGTGTTTTACTTTAAACCCGATCTCTGAATGTGCGGTATCGATTGTCCAGTTTGCCATTGTTTTATTATTTAGGATGTAAAATTAATGTTACAACATTGAATACGCAAATAAAATCTGTTAAAGCTTTATTTACACACTACGCAGGGGAATTTGCAGGGCATCGCAGGAGTCCGGAGTTACTTGTATATGAAAGGATTATGCCAGAAATACCCGTTACTTTCCTCGGGGAAACCATGGAACCCACGATCGGTCATCCCCTGCCAGCAAGGGGAGGGCAAAAAAAAGCGACCCTAGGTCGCTGCAGTAAATTGCCGGAGGAAACGTATGTCGTTTTCGCTGAAGAGCCGGAGGTCGTTTACATCATACTTGAGCATGGCCGGTCGTTCGATACCGAGCCCGAACGCAAACCCGCTGTATTTGTTCGGGTCGATCCCGCAATTGGTAAGCACATTGGGGTGCACCATACCGCAACCCAGGATTTCCACCCAACCTGTTTTTTTACAGATATTACAACCACTGCCACCGCAGATCATACAGGTCACATCCATCTCGGCACTCGGTTCGGTGAACGGGAAATAGGATGGCCTGAAACGCACTTTCACATCCTTGCCATACATTTCCTTCACAAAGAAGTACAACGTCTGTTTGAGGTCGGCGAACGAAACATTCTCGTCAATATATAACCCTTCCACCTGGTGGAAAAAACAATGGCTTCTTGCACTCACCGTTTCATTGCGGTACACACGACCGGGCATCAGCATACGGATAGGCAGTTTACCCTTTTCCATTTCCCGGATCTGCACACTGCTGGTATGCGTGCGCAGCACCCAGTCAGGGTTCTGCTGGATATAAAATGTATCCTGCATATCCCGGGCAGGGTGGTGGGCGGGCAGGTTAAGCGCGCCGAAGTTGTGCCAGTCATCTTCAATCTCCGGTCCTTCGGCCACGGCAAACCCCAGCCGCTGGAAGATCGACACAATACGGTTGCGCATAAGTGTGATCGGATGACGGCTGCCTAGCGGGGCAGGGTCACCGGGTAAAGAGAGGTCGGTGCCGGCAGCAGCGACTTCCGTGCCCGAAGCAGCCTGTTTCAGGGTTTCGTAAAGGTTTTCGGTAAATAACCTGAACTCATTGAGCAATTGCCCGGCCTGCTTCTTCTGGTCGGCTGCCACGTTCTTCATTTCACCCATGATCGCTTTCACGATCCCCTTCGTGCCAAGGTATTTTATCCGGAACTCCTCCACCTGTTTTTCATCGTTTGCGATGAAGGATGACATCTCGGATTTATAACCCTCAATCTGGCTGACTAATTGCTCCATAAGGCGGCAAAGATAGGAAATCAGTTATCTTGCAGCCATGTCAGACCAGTTAAATATCGCCGACTTCCTTTCCCCGCTGAACCTCGCGGAGTTATCGGACGACGAAGGCTATAAGGACGGACAGATGGGCCGGGTTATAGCCGTGTATGAAGATGAATTCCCTGACCTCGGGCGGGCACATATCGTGCTCGTGGGCATCGGTGAACAACGCGGAGCGGGGATCATCGGACCCGAAAGTGGTGCGGCCAATGCTGTACGCCGCGAGTTTTTCAAATCCTTTTACTGGCACACGGATGTTGGCATCGCTGATATCGGGAATATAAAACCGGGGGCCTCCTATACCGACTCCTATGCCGCGCTGCGGCTAATCGTCAGCGAGCTGACCGATCTCGGCAAACTGGTAGTGATCCTCGGCGGGTCGCATGACCTCACCATCGGCCAGTACCAGGCATATGCAGGTAAACGCCGCCTTATCGATGCCTGTAATGTGGATGCAATGATCGACCTCAACGTCGACTCCCCGTTCCCGCACGAGAACTTCCTGATGGATATGCTCACCGGCGAACCGAATTATATCCGGCATTACAACCATATCGGTTTCCAGAGTTATTTCGTGCATCCGCGGATGCTGGAAACGATGGACAAACTGCGGTTCGATTGTTACCGTGTAGGTCACGTGAAAGAGAATATTGAGGAAATGGAACCGGTTATCCGGAACAGCGACCTGTTCAGTTTTGATATCTCCGCTATCGCCAGTTCCTATGCCCCTTCCAATAAAGTAACCCCCAACGGTTTCAATGGCGAAGAAGCCTGCATCCTCATGCGGTATGCCGGTATGAGCCCATCGGTAAGCAGCATAGGCATCTATGGATACCAGCCACAGGATGATATCCATGGGCAAACGGCCAAACAGGTATCGCATATGCTCTGGTACCTGATCGACGGCCAGAGCCGTGGCACGCGTGAGGCAGCATTGACAGACCGGGATATGTTTACCGAATACCATACCGCCTTTGCAGAAGTGGATACCACTTTCCTGCAAAGCCGCCGTACCGGCCGCTGGTGGATGCAGATGCCCGACCAGAAATTTATCGCGTGCAGTTACAAGGATTACCTGCTTGCATCGTCCAATGAAATTCCCGAACGCTGGCTCCGTGCACAGGAGCGCAACTAAAATGATTTTTTACTACAATTAAATTATAATCAGGATGGGCACTGTTATCCGCACCGGTATTGCTTCGTTTGGAATGAGTGGTAAAGTTTTCCATGCACCGTTTCTCCGGAACCATCCGGGTTTTGAACTGGTGGCAATCGTTGAACGTCACAAAAATGAATCGAGGGAACTTTATCCGGAAACAAAACTCCTGCGCTCTTTTGAAGAGTTACTGGCCGATGATACGATCGAACTGGTAGTGGTCAACACACCGGTACAAACACATTTCGAATATGTGAAAGCCGCCCTGGAAGCGGGTAAAAAAGTGGTAGTGGAAAAACCATTTACCGTCACCGCGGAAGAGGCGCGGGAACTCGAAGCATTGGTTAAGGCAAAAAATGGTTTCCTGAGCGTGTACCAGAACCGGCGGTATGATGCAGATGCCGCAGCGGTAAGGGAGGTGGTGCAGTCGGGTCTGCTCGGTGAAATGAAAGAAGTGGAAATCCGGTACGATCGCTTCCGCCCGGGTTACAGTGGTAAGGAACATAAAGAAGCGGCGATCCCCGGTTCAGGTGTACTGCACGACCTGGGCGCACACCTGATCGACCTTGCCATCACCTTGTTTGGTATGCCCGAAAAAATATTCGGTGATCTCCGTGTGGTGCGTGGCGGCGAATCAAAAGCCAATGATTATGTGGAAGTGCTGATGTACTACACCGGCCTGCGGGTGCGTATCAAAAGCACCGTGATCGGACGCGCCGATTATCCTTCCTTTATCCTCAATGGTACAAAAGGTTCGTTTACGCAGGAACGTTCGGATACGCAGGAAGCGGAACTGCTGGCGGGTAAGATGCCGTCGCAGGATGACTGGGCGCCCGCGCCGCCAAAACCCGATGGCTTCCTGCATGTGGATACCGATGGTAAGGAACTGAAAGAACACCGTACATCCAGACCGGGTAATTTTATGAAATACTATGACGGTATTTATGCTGCCCTTACGGGAGCGGCAGCCAATCCGGTACCTGCATCCGATGCGGTGAAAACAATGACCGTCATCGATGCAGCGATCCGCAGCAATGATACAGGTACAGTGGTGACACTCTGATCCATTTATACACGCCATGATATTATCCCGGTTCCTGTTTGCCCTCAGCTTGCTGGCTTTTGTTTCCTGTAAAACAGCGGGCAAAACCGGAACCGCTTCGCGTACGCTGCGTTTGTCACCTGCATTGCTGGATGCGCACACCGGGATCTCGGTAACCGATGCATCCACCGGTGAAATAGTGTATGCGTTCCAGGACAATAAATATTTCGTGCCCGCGAGTAATACCAAAATCCTTTCCTGTTATGCGGTGATGAAATACCTGGGTGATAGTATTCCGGGCATCCGTTACAGGATCGGGGACGATAGCACCCTTTTCATTTCCGGCCTGGGTGATCCCAGTTTCCTGCATCGCGGTTTTCCACGGCAGCGGGTACTCGACTTCCTGAAATTATTCCCGCGGATAAATTGGATGGAACAGATTTTTGATGAATCACTCGGGAGCGGCTGGGCATGGGACGATTACCTGGATGCTTATATGGTGCAGCGTTCACCACTGCCGATGTATGGCAATACCGTACGTTTCAGCCTGGACGCAACGGGTGCAATAGCATCGTACCCTGCGGTGTTCAGTACACAGCTGAAACCCGGATCTGCCGCGGGTCCGGCGGGAATGAGGGTGGAGCGGGACTGGGACCGGAATGATTTCACCGTCCTGCCCGGTGATCGCAGCAGTCAGGAAATCCCATTCAATACCACCATGGGTACGATGCGTGAATTGCTGGAAAAAGCCACCGGCCGCCCGGTTGAGATGGATCCCTTTGCTGCGCTTCCGGAAAAAGATTCCCGTGTGTTATTTTCTATACCGGTCGACTCCCTGCTGCGACCCATGATGTTTCGCAGTGATAATTTTTTTGCAGAGCAGTCGCTGATGATGGTCAGCCAAAAAATGCTGGGAAGGTTTGGTATCACTGCAGTAATCGACACAGTTTTACGGACTGACCTGCGCGACCTGCCACAATCCCCGCGTTGGGAAGATGGTTCGGGCCTGAGCCGGTACAACCTTGTCTCACCCCTCGACCTGACAACCATGCTTCGCAAAATAATTGCGCTACCCCGTGGAAGGGAGCGACTGATGGCGGTATTCCCGTCGGGGGGAAAAGGCACGCTGGAAAATTATTTCCATGCTGCAGAACCCTATATCTATGCAAAGACTGGGACGCTTTCGGGTGTGGTGGCCCTCAGTGGTCTGATACGTGCAAAATCGGGACGGGAGCTGCTGTTCAGCGTACTCGTTAACAACAGCCGGGCACCGGCATCAGAGGTCCGTGCCGCAGTGGAAACTTTCCTGCTCCAACTCCGGGACAACTACTGAACCTAACGGTTAAATAATTTCTCCAGCCCTTCTTTTGTAAACTCCATGTAGGTGGGTGAGCCGTCCGCAGTGGCATTTGGCACCGACGAACGGAACAGGTCGGCTATCAGCTGCCGCATTTCCCTTTCGGTTAATCGCGTACCTGCCTTTACCGACTGCTGGCGTGCAAGCGAACGAACCAGTTTTTCGCGTTTGGAAAATTTCACATCGGGACTGAAATGTTTGAACTGTTCCAGCAGGATATCGAGGATATATTTCTCATTCCCGGATTCCACATCTGCGGGAGTGCCCTGGATGACAAAGCTGTTTTTCCCGAAGGGTTCAACGATATATCCCAGCAACCGGAGATCCGGCAAAAGTTCGTCGAGGATAATCGCATCCGCCGGAGTGAGTTCGAGCGTGGAGGGAAACATGGTTTGCTGTGAAGGGATGGCAGCACCATCTGCTGCCGAACGCATCTGGTCGTACAACACACGCTCATGCGCAGCCTGCTGGTGCACCAGCAGGAACCCCGCACCACGTGGCGTAAGGATATAAGTATTCAGCAGCTGGGATACCTCCATTTCTTCTTCGGACGGAAGCTGCATCGGTGTTGTATTTCCGGGCATGTCTGCGGTAACGGCACGGTCAATGCCCGCATCCCGCATGTTCTGAATGGGCGATTCGTAAAAGTCTTTCCAGTTGCTGCTGCCGCCCGTTTTTCCCGGTTCAATAAAATGGGCCTGGTGTTTCCGGGTAAAACCCTGGAACAGGGACGAACTGCTGGCAGCCGATTTTTTTTCATCGGTAAATGGCTGCTGGATCGAAGGCAGCTGCTGGATGGATGAGTCCAGTTCAAAGTCAAGTGTCGGTGTGATACTGAACTGAGCAAGCGCGTGTTTTACCGCCGACTGGATAAATGCGTACACAATTTTTTCGTCTTCGAACTTGATCTCCTGTTTGGTCGGGTGCACATTCACATCCACCTGCGCAGGGTCAAGATCGATGAACAATACATACATAGGGAAACTGTCCGACGGGATCAGGTCCTGGTACGCACTCATCACTGCATGGTTCAGGTACGGGCTGCGGATAAAACGGTTGTTCACAAAAAAGTACTGGTCGCCCCTGGTTTTTTTGGCGGTCTCCGGTTTGCCGGCGAAACCCCTTGTATTGAGATAGTCGGTTTCTTCCCCGACCGTTACCAGTTTTGAGTTATAGCTGTTGCCGAGCAACTGGATAATTCGTTGTTTGAGGCTGCCGGCTTCGAGATGGAATACTTCCTGTCCGTTACTGGTCAGGGTGAAAAGTATATGCGGGAAGGCCATGGCTACCCGGGTGAACTCATCCACGATATGCCGCATTTCAGCAGGATTACTCTTCAGGAAATTGCGCCGGGCAGGCACATTGAAAAAGAGGTTCTTCATCGCGATGCTGGTACCCACCACCGCTGCAACGGGCTCCATCCGGGTAATGGCACTGTTTTCCACTTCGAGATAGATCCCTGTTTCATCTTCCGCGCGACGGGTTTTCATTTCTACCTGTGATACCGCAGCGATGGACGCAAGTGCCTCACCCCGGAAACCCATGGTTTTTATATGGAAGAGATCATCGATGTTCCTGATCTTGGAGGTGGCATGGCGTTCAAAACAGAGACGTGCGTCATTTTCACCCATACCGCTTCCGTTATCCACGACCTGCAGCAGCGCTTTGCCCGCATCACGCAGGATGAGGCGTATTTCGGTAGCACCTGCATCCACCGCATTTTCGAGCAGCTCTTTCACAGCACTTGCCGGCCGCTGGATCACTTCCCCCGCTGCTATCTGGTTCGCAATATTATCCGGTAACAATACTATTCTGTCTGACACGTTCTGGCTTGATTAGCTGCAAAGGTAACACTAAGGTTTTAACCCTACTGTAACCGTTTGTTTACGGTAATGCATTAATTTTAAAGAATTCACCCTACAGCAATTACATGAATAATAAGAGAATCAAACTGTGTATCCTCGGCGCCGTTTCCTGTTTTTTTACCTCCGTTTCCGCGCAGCATCACAGTAAATTGCCGGCCCGTGAATGGGTGGACAGTGTTTTTTCCACGTTCAGTAAGGAGGATAAGATCGCGCAGCTGATGGTTATCCGCGCACATTCCAACCTGGGTCCCGATCACATAGCCAAAGTTGCTGCGGATGTTGAAAAATACAATGTGGGGGCGCTCTGTTTTTTCCAGGGCGGACCGGTGCGCCAGGCCATCCTGACCAACCGTTACCAGCTACTGGCCCGCACACCGCTGATGGTGACCATCGACGGGGAGTGGGGACTCGGGATGCGGCTCGATAGCGCCACCCGCTTTCCTTACCAGCTCACACTTGGCGCAATGGAAGATACCGCACTCATGTACAGGATGGGTCTGGCTGTAGGTGCCCAGTGCAGGCGCCTGGGTGTGCATGTCAACTATGCACCAGTGGTGGATATCAATAATAATCCCGCCAACCCCGTAATCGGCTACCGTTCATTCGGGGAGGACAAATACAAAGTGGCCGCCCTCGGTGCTGCCTACACCCGCGGTATGCAGGATGCGGGTATCCTTGCCTGTGCGAAACACTTTCCCGGTCATGGTGATGTATCGGTCGATTCGCACTACGACCTGCCGGTGGTAAATAAATCAGTTGCACAGCTTGACTCACTCGAACTCTACCCGTTCCGCGCACAGGTGCAGGCCGGTGTGGGCAGTATGATGGTCGCCCACCTCTCCATTCCTTCCGTAGACAATAAGGCAAACACTGCCACATCCATTTCAAAAAATGCAGTTACAGGTTTGCTGCGTGACAGCCTGCACTATGAAGGGCTCACCTTTACCGATGCCCTGGAGATGAAAGGGGTTGCCAAATATTTCCCGGGTGGTACTATTGCGGTGGAAGCACTGGTTGCCGGCAATGATATGCTTTGCCTTCCGGCAAGTATCCCGGAAACCATCGCCGCGGTAAAAAAGGCGATCAAACAAAAACGCCTCAGCTGGGATGAGATTGACGAAAAGGTAAAAAAAGTTCTTAATGCAAAATACCGGCTCGGACTGAATAATATTGATCCGGTCAACCTGGATAACCTCACCAATGATATCAACAGTGCCACCGATGCCATACGGTATGAGGTAGCAAGGAAAACGCTTACGCTGTTGAAACAGGGTACCGTTGCGGCTTTTGGCGTACAGTCCACGGTCGCTGCTCCGTTGTTCCCGGTACTGCCGGTGGCAGGTAAAAAGATCGCGTATATCGGCATCGGTACTTCCACCGATAATGCTTTTGCAAAAAGGATGAAGCGCGACTATGCTGCGGATGTGTTCCTTTTTTCGCATAAAGGCACCGATAGTGATGTAAACAGGATCAGTGCTGCGGTGGAAAAAGGTGGGTACGGCGCGGTGATTATCGGCATCCACAATTTCAGTAACCGCCCTGCCGGCAATTATGATATCAGTACCGCTTCACTGCGGCTCTGGAAAAAACTGAATACGGATAAGGCGGTGACGATGGTGTTTGGCAATGTACTCGCCACGGCAAATTTCTGTGATGCCGGCACGCTGGTGGCCTGCTACCAGGATGATGAGATCACCCAGGATGTGAGTGCGGACCTGCTACTTGGCAAGATCAGCGCGTCGGGTAAACTACCGGTGTCAGTCTGCCAGTTCCGCTATGGCGCGGGCATCAACCCTGTAGCTGCTGTTGTGCCGGCGGATCCTTTGAAGGCTGGTCTTGCCATTATCGACAGTATCGCACAGGACGGGATCAGCAAGCGGGCATATCCCGGTTGCGTGATCATGGCTTTACATAATGGGGAAATCATCTATAACAAGGCGTTCGGGCATTATGAATATGACCGCTCCTCACCCGAAATGACTACCGAAAGTATTTTTGACCTGGCCTCCGTGACAAAGGTTACGGCTACTACCCTTGCTGTGATGAAACTTTATGAAGAGGGGAAAATCGATTTAAAAAAAAGATTAGGTAACTACCTGCCCGTGGTGCGTGGCACGGATAAGGCGAGCCTGGTGCTGGAAGATGTATTGCTGCATCAGGCGGGACTGGTTCCTTTTATCCAGTTTTACAAAGAGACGATCGGGGCAGATGGTGTACCGAAAACTTCAGTGTACAGCACGGAGCCGCGCGACAGTTTCAGCGTGCGTGTAGCTGAAAAGCTTTACCTGCGCAACGACTGGGAGGATACAATCATGAAGCGCATCCTCGCAAGTCCGGTTGCGAGAGGCAAAAAATATGTATACAGTGACAATGATTTTATTTTCCTTGGGAAAATTGTGGAAGCGGTCAGCGGGCAGACGCTGGACCAGTATGTACAGCAGAACTTTTATGCAAAACTGGGGATGGCTTCAACCTCGTTTAAACCACGGGAGAAATTCCCGCTGGAGAAACTCGTGCCTACCGAACTGGAAAAGGCTTTCAGGATGCAGCTCATCCGTGGCGATGTACATGATGAAGGGGCTTCAATGATGGGTGGGGTGGCCGGTCATGCCGGTCTGTTTGCCGATGCATATGACCTGGCCAAACTGTACCAGATGCTGCTCAATGGCGGGGAACTGAATGGCAACCGGTATTTCGACAGTACAACCATCCGGATGTTCACTTCTTACCAGTCAGGTATCAGCCGCAGGGGGTTTGGTTTTGATAAACCCGAAAAAGACAATTCCACCCGACGTGATCCATATCCATCATTGAGTGTCTCTCCCGCAACCTACGGCCACACCGGCTTCACCGGTACCTGCGTATGGGT
>SEAD01000260.1 GCA_004173355.1 Chitinophagaceae bacterium
CACAAAAACTGCGTACACTCCGTCACCCGCAGTACGGGAACCGGCTGTACCGCAATGATGGCGGGCATTTCACTGAGGTAAGTGATTCCGCCAGAATCCTCGGGGGTGGTAACAACTTCGGCCTGGGAATCGCCATCAGCGATATCAATAATGATGGATGGCCCGACATCCTGGTGAGCAATGATTTCCATGAACAGGATTATCTCTACCTCAATCACCGCGATGGTACATTCACCGAAATCAGCCAGGCGGTTTTCAAACACATGAGCCGAAATACCATGGGGCTGGATATCGCCGACTTCAACAACGACGGCCTTCCGGATGTGGTGACACTGGACATGCTGCCGGAATCCAGCTACCGCCAGAAGATCCTGCAGGGCCCGGATGAATACGATAAATACAACCTCATGGTCAGCTCCGGTTATGGCCACCAGAATAACCGCAACATGCTGCAGCTGAACCGCGGTTTTGACGAAAACGGCCTGCCGGTATTCAGCGAGATCGGACAATTGTCAGGGGTGTCAAATACAGACTGGAGCTGGGCTTCCTTGTTTGCCGACTTCGATAACGATGGATACAAGGACCTCTTTATTACCAATGGCTACCTGCGTGAGTCGACCAACCTCGATTTCATGAAGTATGAAGTGGCGGAGGCCATGCAGAAAGCCGCCGAATCGGGTCTGGATGTGAGCACCCCCGAAGGGTATGCCAGCAATATGCCGCTGTATGACCTTGTCAAAAAAATGCCATCGACAAAAATCAGCAACTATATGTACCGCAACAAACGCGACCTGACGTTTGCGGACGAGACAAAGGGATGGGGCCTGGATGAGCCAGGCATCAGCAGCGGTGCGGCTTACGCGGATCTCGACAATGATGGCGACCTCGACCTGGTGGTTTGCAACAACAACGAACCGGTGTGGTTGTACCGGAATCATGCCGACAAACAAAAAGAAAAACCAAACTATATCCGTATCGCTTTAAAAGGTGACCGGCTCAACCGTTTTGCCTTCGGTGCAAAAGTGTTCGTGGAAACCGACAGTACTACCCAAATGCTGGAAATGTACCCGGTAAGGGGTTACCAGTCGTCGGTGGACTACACATTACATTTCGGGCTTGGTCATTCCACCGCCGTAAAAACGGTGAAGGTTTACTGGACACCGGATTCTGTCAGCACGCTACTCTCTCCCGCGGTCAACAGCCTGCTGACGATTGACAAATCCGGCAAACAGTATGAGCCGCTGCCGGACAGCACGCGTCCGTACCTGTTCAGCGAAATCGCGGGCAGCGGGCTCGACTTCCTCCACCAGGAAAATGTATTCGTGGATTTTAAACGCGAGTTCCTTATTCCCACACAGCTCTCCCGGCAAGGTCCGGCAATGGCCGGTGCGGATGTGAATGGGGACGGGCTGGACGATC
The DNA here is from genome assembly GCA_004173355.1 of Chitinophagaceae bacterium. GTDB lineage: Bacteria > Bacteroidota > Bacteroidia > Chitinophagales > Chitinophagaceae > JBEVJC01. Next base: position 1,420 of record SEAD01000260.1, read on the forward strand.
TCTTTGTCGGTGGTGCATCCGGCCAGTCCGGCCGGCTCTACCTCCAGCAGGCTGATGGCAGGTTCAGGCCGGCTGGAGCCCAACCCTGGTCTGCGTTTCTCCATTGCGAGGAAACCGGATCACAGTTCTTTGATGCAGATAATGACGGGGATGCAGATCTCTACGTCAGCAGTGGCGGTAATGAATGGAGAATGGCCGGGCCTGAACTGCAGGACCATCTTTACCTCAATGACGGCAAGGGAAACTTCACCCATGCGGAAAATGCCTTACCCAACGAAGTGTACAGCGGCACCTGCGTACGCGCGGCCGATTTCGACAAGGACGGAGATGCGGATCTTTTTGTGGGTGCCAGCTCCGTACCCGCCACCTGGCCCCTGCCCAACGGCAATATAATCCTGCGGAATGATTTCAATAAAGAAACGGGAACAGCCCGTTTTACCAACATTACCAAAGAACTCGCCGGTGATACCCTGTTGAAAGCAGGGATTGTGACGGATGCTTCCTGGGTGGATCTTGACAAGGATGGCTGGGTGGACCTGGTGATTGCCGGCAGCTGGATGCCCGTGACAATATTCCACAATGAAAAAGGGAAATCATTTACCAATATCACCAGCGCTTCCGGTTTGGATAAATCGGGCAGCTGGTCCTCCTCCCTGCTGGTGGCTGATCTCGATGGCGATGGTGATGCAGACATCGTCCATGGCAACCTTGGAAACAACACACAGTTCCGCACCAGTGAAAAAGAACCGATGGTATTATATGCTGATGACTTCAATGATGATGGAAGACTTGACCCTGTGATGAGCTGGTATATCCATAATATCAGTTATCCGTTCAATTCGAGGGATGAGCTCGTGGAACAGATGCCTGCACTCAACAAACGCTATATCCGGTATGAGGATTACGCAAAGGCCACGATCGAATCGCTGCTGACCCGCGGCAAAATGGACAAGGCAAAACAGTTTTATGTCTATAACACCGCATCTGAACTGCTGATCAATAACAACGGGCGTTTTGAATCAAAACCGCTTCCGTCTGAAGTACAGTTCAGCGTTACCAGCGCCATCCTTTTTAACGACTATGACGGTGACGGGAAAAAAGACCTGCTGCTCGCGGGCAACTTCTATCCCTTCCGTGTACAGCAGGGACGCTGTGATGCCAGTACCGGCTCACTGCTCAGGGGCGATGGCAAAGGGAATTTCACCCCGGTGGACCGTTCCGTCACCGGGCTCACCCTGGATGGCGATATCAGAGGTATGGTGGAACTGCAATCCGCAACCGGTAAGCAGATCGTGCTTTCAAGGAACAATGACGCAATGTTAGTAATCCGCAGACAGGATAAACAATAAAACAAAAATCAGACATGACTACACTCAGGTATGCGCTCGCAGGTTTACT
>SEAD01000019.1 GCA_004173355.1 Chitinophagaceae bacterium
AAGGGGAAGTTACCTGATTTTTCCCCTCAGCACAATTTTATTTGCCCTTATACCCTATTCAGGTCAGGGTTCCAGCGTAGCCAGCACCGCGAAGTGATCAGAGGCAAAACGTCCCTGCCAGGTCTGTGAAATGGTGGCGTGGGTGCGCACCTTCCAGGGTCCTTTGAGAAAGATATAATCTATGGGGAAATCATCCCTCTCCTTTGATTGGAAACCATTAAAAGTGCCGGTGGGTCCGTAGTGGCCGGTCCGTGATAAGTCCTGGCTATTGGTGAGATGCAGTGGATTTGTTTTATCAGTGATCACACGGATTGGTTCATCCGATGGTATCGCATTAAAATCGCCCGTAATAACAGCGGGGATATTCCCGGCGAGTTCCTTTACTCTGGCGAGTACCATCTTTGCGCTCTCGCGGCGGGCTTCCTTCCCTATATGGTCGAAATGGGTGTTAAACGCATAGAAGATTTTTTTTGATTTTTTATCCCTGAATTTACTCCATGTCACCATGCGTGTAATCTGCGCATCCCAGCCCAGGCTGCCGGGTACTTCAGGTGTTTTCGACAACCAGAACATACCATTTGCCAGTGACACCAGGCGGGTTGTATCATAAAATAACGCAGAGGCCTCCCCCTGGTCGGTCCCGTTATCCCGCCCGCCACCGATAGAGCGGTAGCGTGTCAGCCTGGCCCGGAGATCAACCATCTGCTCCGGTCTCGCCTCTTGTACGCCAAGCAGGTCCACCTCATGGTATACCACCTGGGACACCACTTTGTCGATCCGGTATGGCCAGGCATTAAGACTGTCTGAAGTCACATTCAGCCGGATATTAAAACTCATCACTTTCAGTTCCTGCGCACCGCCCTGTATCACCAGCAGCAGCGTTACCGCTGTGACGGCCACACGGAAAAAGGATTGTATATTTTTCATCCGGTATTATTTTTTTTAATGGACCAGTTATCAGATCACCACGTTGATCATTTTGCCTTTGACAAATACGATTTTTTTCGGCGCTTTGCCCTCGAGCCATTTCTGTACTATTTCATTGCCGAGCACCAGTTCATGTACCTGCGCTTCGACTGCATCCAGTGACACCACCATGGTGGTGCGCAGTTTGCCATTTACCGATACCGGGTATTCCTTTGAACTCTCCGTTACCAGTGATGCATCAAATACCGGGTAGGCTGCATCCAGCACGGAACCTGCATTTCCCAGCCTGTGCCACAACTCTTCGGTGATATGTGGCGCATAGGGCACCAGTAATACCAGCAGCTGCTCCAGCACTTCTTTCTTATGGCAGTTCAGGTCCGACAGTTCATTCACGGCGATCATGAATCCACTCACCGCTGTATTAAAACTGAAACGTTCGGTGTCATTTTCAATCCTGCGGATGGTCTGGTGCAACACTTTCAGTTCAGCCGCCGTTGCTTTTTCACTGGTCCAGACCTGCCCTTTCAGTTCATCATAAAACAGGCGCCATAATTTTTTCAGGAAACGGTGCACCCCTTCAATACCCTTGGTATCCCAGGGTTTGCTCATTTCCACCGGGCCAAGGAACATCTCGTACATGCGGAATGTATCGGCACCGTATTTTGCCACCAGGTCATCGGGGTTGACAGTGTTGAATTTGCTCTTTGACATTTTCTCCACCTCAACGCCGCAGATATACTTTCCATCCTCGAGGATAAACTCCGCAGCGGCGAATTCCGGTTTCCATTGTTTGAATGCCTCCACATCCATTTCCACACCATCCACAAAATTCACGTCGGCATGGATGGAATCCGTTTCGTATCCATCTTTCAGACCGGCGCTGACAAATGTATTGCTGCCCTTTACCCTGTACACAAACCGGCTGCTGCCCTGGATCATACCCTGGTTGACGAGTTTGCGGAACGGTTCGTCAAATCCGATGTACCCGAGGTCAAACAGGATCTTGGTCCACATACGACTGTACAGTAAATGCCCTACCGCATGTTCCGTCCCCCCGATATACACATCCACCTGGTTCCAGTAATCGGAGATGTTGCGCGCGCAGAATTCGCCGTCGTTGTGCGGATCCATATACCGCAGGAAATACCAGCTGCTGCCGGCATACCCGGGCATGGTGTTGGTCTCCAGTTTACGCGAAGTCCATTCCGGTATATTGGCCAGCGGCCCTTCCCCATCCGGACCCGGTTTGTAGGAATCCACCTTCGGTAATTCCAGTGGCAGCTCATTGCGTTGAAGCGGCACGGCCACCCCTTCGATCCATTGCACCGGGAAGGGTTCGCCCCAGTAGCGCTGGCGGCTGAATGCAGCATCCCGCATCTTATAATTTTTCCGTCGCACACCAATGCCTTTTTCTTCTATCGCATTGATGGCCAAATCAATTGCATCTTTCATCAGCAAACCAGTCAGGAAACCGGAATGTTCCAGTATGGCATCCTTGGTCGGATTGGCTTCTTCACCATTGAAATATTTCCCAATAATATTCGTCACCGGTATATCAAAGTGTTTTGCAAACCGGAGGTCACGCTCGTCACCACAGGGCACAGCCATAATGGCACCGGTACCATAACCCGCAAGTACATACTCCGAAATCCAGACCGGTATTTTTTTACCGTCAAAAGGGTTCACGGCATATGCGCCGGTAAAGACACCGGTGATTTTCTTCTCCGCCATCCGTTCGCGTTCGCTGCGGCTTTTTACATAACTGGTGTATTCATCCACCGCAGTACGTTGCCCGTCGGTTTTGATCAAATCAACCAGCTCATGTTCCGGCGCTATCACCATAAAATCGACACCGAAAATGGTATCAGGACGCGTAGTGTACACCCGTAATCCGTCAGGGATATCGCTATGTCCATCCAATGCAAACACAATTTCCGCACCGCTGGATTTCCCGATCCAGTTGGTCTGCATTTCTTTCATCGCATCGCTGAACTCCACGGTGGACAGGCCCTGCAGCAGGCGGTCTGCATACTCCGTTATCCGCAGGTACCACTGTCGGAGTTTCTTTTTCACCACGGGAAAACCTCCGCGTTCACTCACACCATTCACCACTTCATCATTGGCCAGTACGGTGCCCAGTGCTTCGCACCAGTTCACTTCGCCATATCCGCAAAAGGAAAGGCGGTAATCCATCAGGATATCTTCCTTTCTTCCATGGTCAAAATTTTCCCACTGGTCGGCCGTGAACTGAAGACTGCCATCACCGGGAGACACATGGCTGATATTCCCTTCCTTTTCAAAAGCCGCCACCAGTGATTCAATTTTTTCCGCCTTTGACGTATTGCGGTTGAAGAACGAATCAAAGAGTTCGAGGAAGATCCACTGTGTCCATTTATAATAAGATGCATCACTGGTGCGGATCTCGCGTGACCAGTCGTAGGAGAACCCGATATTGTCCAGTTGTTTTTTAAACGTGGCAATATTGGTCTTCGTGGTATCGGCAGGATGCCTGCCTGTATCCAGCGCGTACTGTTCGGCGGGCAATCCGAAACTGTCAAAACCCATCGGGTGTAATACATTGAAACCTTTCAGCCTTTTGTAACGGCTGTAGATATCCGAGGCGATATAACCAAGGGGATGACCCACATGGAGACCCGCGCCACTGGGGTAAGGGAACATGTCCAGCACATAGTATTTGGGTTTGCTGCTGCTGTTGCTGACCTGGTAAGCCTTTGCCGAATCCCATGCTGCATGCCATTTTGGTTCGATCTCGCGGAACCTGTAATCATTCTGTGCCGCGTCTGTAACCGTTGAAATATCGCTCATCCTGATCTGTTGTTTTCCCGTACCGAACTGGTGCGGAAGTGATTTATGTTTTAACAAAAAAACTTTTACAGGGCTGGCAATATCAACGTATTACCGCCGTTTAAAAGGGGCTGCAAAAATACAGAATACAGGCGAAACTGCTATTTTTGCCCAGAACCCTTACATTCTAAATTCAGTCTTATGGCGAAATCGGGTAAAGCTTCCATCAAACGTGGCAAACCATCATATTTTATGTCGATCGTGGGCGTGACCCTTGTACTTTTTTTACTCGGGATTATCGGCTGGCTCGTGATCAACGCCAACAAGATCGGTTATGCACTCAAGGAATCGGTGGAAGTACGGGCTTTCCTGCGGGGAGACCTGAACCCGAAAGACAGTACGGCGCTTTACCAATACGTTGCTGGCCAGCCATATATCAAGACAATCACTTATGTGGACAAGGACCAGGCTATGAAAATCCTCATCGGTGACGGCAACGAGGATCCCAGCACCATCCTGGATGGCAATCCACTGCCCAACAGCCTTAATTTCAAAGTGAACGAAGTGTACCTGAACTCCGATTCGCTTTCCAAAATCAAGACAGACCTGGAATCCCAGACCAATATCACCGAGGTACAATACCCGAAAGCACTGATCGACGACCTGAACAAAAACGTGCGCCAGATCAGCATTGTACTGCTCGTAATCGCACTGATCCTGTCGCTGGTAGTGATTTTCCTGATCGATAATACCATCCGCCTCGCCATGTTCAGCAACCGTTTCCTGATCAAAACCATGCAAATGGTAGGTGCCACCCGCTGGTTTATCGCCCGGCCAATGAATGTACGGGCCATTATCAATGGCGCCATCAGCGGGGTGATCGCTATCGCAGCGGTGATACTCGTGATCATCGCGGCGGAACGGATCCTTCCCGAAATGAAGGCAATCCATGATAACCAGACGCTTGCACTCCTGTTTGGTGGCCTGATCATCCTGGGGATCTTTATCACCCTGCTCAGTACCCACCGCAGTGTGCTCAAGTACCTGCGCATGAAACTGGACGACCTTTACTGATATTGAATTAACGGAGGGGAAAAGTCCATTTTCCCTATCTTGCAGACCCAAACCGTTAACAATGGCTGAAGAAAAAAGCACCCCTTCCATCTTTTCAAAAAGCAATTATACCTGGATGCTCATCGGGGTGGTTGTAATTGCCCTCGGTATGTTCCTGATGGCCGGTGGCCGCAGTGATGATCCAAAAGTGTTCAATGCGGACGAAGTGTACAGCACTACCCGGATCACCATCGCGCCGATCCTGATCCTCGCCGGACTGGTGATTGAGATCTATGCTATCTTCAAAAAACCAAAAGCCTGATTAATTCTTGGACATCTTCGAAGCCATTATCGTCGCGATCGTTGAAGGGCTGACCGAATTCCTTCCCGTATCCTCGACCGGCCACATGATTGTTGCCAGCTCCCTGCTTGGCATCCACAAGGAAGAATTCACCAAATTATTTGAAGTATCGATCCAGTTTGGCGCCATCATCGCCGTGGTGCTCCTTTACTGGAAAAAATTCTTCGACTTTACCCGCTGGCAGTTTTACCTGAAACTGGTTATCGGCGTCATCCCCGCACTGGTCCTGGGATATCTTTTCTCCGATAAAATTGACGAATTGCTGGAAAGCACACTGATGGTGGCCATCACCCTGCTGCTTGGCGGTGTGGTATTGCTGTTTATCGACAACTATTTCAAAAACCAGACAATCGACAGCGACGAAGGCATTACCTACAAAAAATCCTTTATCGTTGGCCTCTGGCAGTGCATTGCCATGATGCCGGGTGTCAGCCGGAGCGCAGCGACCATCATCGGAGGTATGCAGCAGAAACTCACCCGCACCCTCGCAGCAGAATTTTCGTTTTTCCTCGCGGTGCCTACCATGTTTGCCGCCACTGCCTATTCCCTCTTTGTGAAAAAATGGGAAGCGGGAGGCGTGGTACGCAGGGGTTATGAAGTGATCCTGGAATCCAGGGAAAACACCATTGCCTTTGCAGTGGGGAATCTTGTTGCCTTTGTGGTAGCCATACTCGCCATCCGGTTCTTTATCGGTTTCCTGAAAAAATACGGGTTCCGCGTTTTTGGGTGGTACCGGATCTTCGCGGGACTGATCCTCATTCTCCTGCTCTGGCTGGGAGTACTCCATTAATCGCTCCCTTCTTCCTACATTTACTGAAAGCACCATCAGCATGCAGACAGCATCAAAGAAAGTGATCAACGGATGGGCCATGTACGATTGGGCCAATTCGGTTTATAACCTTGTCATCACGACTACCTTTTTCCCGATCTATTTCCTCGCCGTCACCGGCGGTGGTGAAGGAAAACACGAAGTGGAGTTCCTTGGCCGGACCTTTGTCAACTCATCCCTTTACGATTACACACTTGCGGTAGCGTATTTGTTTATTGCATTCCTGTATCCTATCCTCACCTCCATTGCAGATACCCGCGGCAACAAAAAAAGCTTCCTGCAGTTTTTCTGTTACATGGGAGCAGTGGGGTCCAGTTTACTTTATTTCTTTAATGCCTCCACCCTTGCATTGGGCATCCTCGCATTTATGCTTGCAGCTATGGGTTATGTTGGTTCACTGGTGTTCTACAACGCGTACCTTCCCGAGATTGCCGCACCGGAGGACCGTGACCGCATCAGTGCCCGTGGCTTTTCATTTGGCTATATCGGCAGCGTACTCATGCAGGTGGTCGGTTTCGTACTCGTGATGATGGCCACAACCGACGAGGAAAAAGGGGATGCCATCCGGACTACCTTCCTGCTGGTCGGGATCTGGTGGGCGGGCTTCGCACAGATTACCTTCGCCCGACTACCCAAAGCTGAAAAACGCGTTTACGAAAAAGGCAACGTGCTGAAAGACGGTTTTACCGAAATCAAAAAAGTGTACCAGCAGGTAAAACACCTGCCCGTTCTTAAACGGTTCCTCCGCGGCTTTTTCTTTTACAGCATGGGCGTACAGACCGTGATGCTTGCCGCTACACTATTCGGCAGCAAGGTCCTGCACCTCGAAGACACCAAACTGATTATAACCGTGGTGATCATCCAGCTGGTGGCGATCATCGGTGCCTGGAGCATGTCCCGCCTCTCGATGAAATACGGCAATATCAAAGTGCTGATGGGTGTGGTATTCCTCTGGATCCTGATCTGCCTGGCAGCCTATTACACCGCCAATCTCGCCGAAGCCGGTGTGGATGCAGAGTATTACTTCTACGGGCTCGCGGTCGCAGTGGGCCTGGTGATGGGAGGAATCCAGTCACTCAGCCGCTCCACCTATTCCAAGCTCATGCCCGAGACCACGGACACCGCCTCCTTCTTCAGCTACTATGATGTCACTGAAAAAGTAGCGATCGTGATCGGCATTTTCTCTTTTGGTTTTATTGACGAACTGACGGGGCATATGAAATATTCCATCCTGAGCCTGATCGTGTTTTTTGCGATCGGCCTGGCCTGGTTATTCGGCGCCCTGAAAAAACAACAGGCACTGGGATGACACTTCATACGATCAATACCGGTTTCTTCAAACTCGATGGCGGCGCCATGTTTGGGGTGGTACCAAAATCCATCTGGAATAAATTAAACCCCGCAGATGAAAACAATCTCTGCAGCTGGGCACTGCGTTGCCTGCTCGTGGAGACCGGTGGACGGCTAATCCTGGTAGACACGGGCATGGGGGATAAACAGGATGCAAAATTCTTCAGCCATTACCACCTGCACGGGAATGATAGTCTCGACCAGTCACTTGCCGCCGCCGGATTCCACCGCAACGATATTACTGATGTGTTCCTGACCCACCTGCATTTTGACCATGTGGGTGGTGCCATCAAACGGGAGGGCGAATCGCTGGTGCCGGCATTCCCGAATGCGGTTTACTGGTCAAATGAACAACACTGGGACTGGGCCGTGAACCCCAACGACCGGGAGAAAGCATCATTCCTGAAAGAAAATATTTTACCCATAAAAGAACAGGGAAGACTTTCGTTTGCCAATACCAGTCACGCTTCCGGTTTTTTGCCGGCCACGACGTTCCTGGAAGGATTTGATATACGCCTGGCCGGTGGCCATACACGCGACATGATGCTGCCACAGCTTTCATACAAGGGATATACGATCGTGTACATGGCCGACCTGCTGCCATCCACGGCACATATCCCGTTGCCCTATATCATGGGGTATGATATGTTTCCGCTGCAGACCCTCGATGAAAAAAAATCATTCCTCCGGGAAGCAATGGACAACCAGTACGTGTTGTATTTCGAACACGATCCGGTAAATGAATGTTGTGTGCTGGAAGAGACCGCAAAGGGGATCCGCGCGGGTCGTACGTTTAAGCTTTCTGAGCTGTAGGTCCTATCTCCTTTTTACCAGTGAAGTGATCGGATGCCGGAGGTTTTCATAACCCATCAGGTCTATTTTCACTTTACCCACAGCAATCGGGCTTTCAATGCGGACCGGTACATGGTTGGCATCATCGGATACCCACACCGTCATATTCTCCCCGCCTTCAAAGATGGTACCCTTGATCAGGAGTGGTTTGAACTTGATCGCATTGAATTTCCCGAAACGGGTCTTGATGGTTTCTTTTCCCAGGTAACGGATATACATGTTGAAAATCTCATTGTCCAAAAACATGGAGAAGGTGATCTTGTCGTTCACCCGCAGTTTGGAGAAATCGATATTCCGTGCATAAAATACAGCGCTGACCACATCCTGCACGCAGGCGGGCACCTTGAATACACCATCGGTGGTGACGGCTGTATTGGCGGTTTTATTAAAGCTCACATTCTGGTAAATCTTATGCCCGCCTTCATTCACATTCCGTACAAACTTCAGGGTTTGCATGGTGGATGTGTCGATATAGCTTTCGTATTTGTCACGCACCTTATACAGGATATCGTAGGAGGAGTTTGTTTTCCCTTCGCCAACGATATGGAAGACCGGCCGGCCATTCAGCGTTTCGAGCGTATTGGTAAAAGTGGCGACACCTGCGTCCACATAAAATCCTGCGACGTTGTAGAATACAGACAGGGTCACCTTCTCACCGGCTTTGAAGGAAGTATTCTTGATGGCACAGACATCCTGGTATGGCGCTTCCGCTTTGGGGGAAAAGGCCATCAGTGCTAACACAGGAACCACAATCGCTTTCATTAAAACCTTCATGTCGTTTCTTTTACTGCCACGGTTTCCTCAACCATCGGATCGCGGCTGTTTTTATTTTTAAAAATCCGTCTGATACCCAAAATTAACAAACTCCCGGCCAGTGCCGGCAGGATAAGATTCACCAGCCAGATCGTAATGGCTGCCAGGCCAATCCCGAGCCGGTTACCACTATACAGCGAAACCAGCTGCAACATCACTTCACCACGCATGCCCAGGTCAGTGAAAAGGGCAATGGTGGGCACCGCTGCCAGCACCAGGAAAGAAACACTTACTGCCCAGGTGGCCTGGAACCAGGTAAGCTCTACACTGAATAAACGAAACAACAGGTAGTATTGGATCACAAATACCAAAAACCTTGTTGCCGATAAAGACAGGACCCGCAGCAGTAACGTTGCATCATACCGTTCCATTGCACTGACCAGGAAATTGAACCGGTGTTTCCCCGGCAGCCGATCAATGGTGCGCACAAGGAATGGGATCCTGAAATAAAATAACGTTAAAAGAACTGTTGCGAGGGCAGTGCCCACTTTCAGCATCTGCAGCCACGGTGCCGAAACCATGCCAGTCCCGGTAATCTGCGGACCTAATACCATTATTCCCGTAAGACCCATAACCAGCGTTACTATCAGCTGGCTTACGCTTCCCGTGATCGTCATCGAAATAGCACGGAGCCGGTTGCCTTCTTCCATATACAGGATCCGTCCGAGGTATTCACCCACACGGTTGGGTGTGGTTACCGCAAAAGCAACCCCCGAAAGGATCGCCTTGAATGCCACCAGCAGGCTTACGCGCTGGATCTGGCCTACGAGTAGTTTCCATTTGTACGCCTCGAGTGTCCAGTTGATGATCATCAGTCCGGATACCAGTGCCAGTGTAAGGGCACTGGATAATCCAAAAGATGAGCGGAGGGATTTCCAGGCAAGTGCCAGGTCCGACTGTGCTCCCAGTTGTCCGTAAATAGACCAGCACAACCAGGCAAACAGCAATGGCCCGAGGAAAAACCGCATGAACAGGTTGATGTTCTTTTTATGTCTATTTTTGAACTTCATTAAAGCGTGTGCGACCTCCTTCCTGAATCGCTGATCATTAACCTGTAAAAATACAGACCTGTTTGCAAACCCCTGTCAAAATAATACTGGGTATTGACCCTGGTACCCTCTTTATGGGTTACAGCATCATTGCCGTCAGCGGACGCAAAATCGCGCTGAAGGAAATGCAGGTACTCAAACTTGCCCGGCAGAAAGACAACCACGAACGGCTGCGGCTGATCCACGTAAAGATCGTGGACCTGATCCGTGAATTCAGTCCGACCGACTTTGCCATTGAGGCACCGTTCTTCGGGAAAAACGTACAGAGTATGCTGAAGCTGGGCCGGGCGCAGGGTGTGGCCATCGCTGCAGCGATGCACGCAGGATTACCGGTCACTGAATATTCGCCAAAAAAAGTAAAACAATCCGTGACCGGGAACGGCAATGCCGACAAAATCCAGGTCTGGAAAATGCTGCAGCAACTCCTCAATATCCGGGAAGAGCCGGAATCCTATGATGCAACGGATGCACTGGCCATCGCCGTGTGCCATCATTTCCAGGACAGTTCGGCGATACCTTCCTCGGGGAAAGTATCCGGATGGGATGACTTCATCAAGAAAAATCCCGGCCGTATCGTGTCACGGTAAAACCGTTCCCCTATAAATTACTGATGATTTTTTCCTGCAGCTCTTTCATCCGTTCCGGTGAAAGCTTCAGTTTTTCCTGTACAAAATTCAGGTCATTGGCTTCACTGATCGGTACAAGATGCAGATGGGCATGCGGTACTTCCAGTCCGATGACCGAAAGTCCGACGCGACGGCAGGGCACTGCCTTTTCAATGGCCGCGGCAATGGGCCGGGCAAAAACGAGGATCTCCGAGAGCAGCGCTTCCGGCAAATCAAAAAACTTATCGGTCTCCTGTTTGGGCACTACCAGTACATGACCCTCGCGCAGGGGGAACACATCAAGGAATGCGAGGAACTGATCGTTCTCCTTTATCTTGTATGATGGGATCTCCCCGGCGATGATCTTTGTAAAAATGCTCATGGTATCAGGCAGTGATATTTTCAATCTTGAAATTCATTTTCCCCGCAGGGGCTGTTACTTCGGCGGTTTCACCGATAGCCTTGCCAAGAATACCCTGGCCGATAGGTGAACTCACGGAAATCTTACCCAGTTTCAGGTCTGCTTCCTGCTCGCTGACGATCTGGTAGGTCACCGTCTTTTTGGTTTTCACATTGGTGAGCGTAACATGCGTAAGGATGGAAACCTTACTGGTGTCAATACTTGATTCATCCAGTACCCGGATACTGGACATCGATCCTTCCATTGCGGCGATCTTTGCCTCCAGTAATCCCTGTGCTTCCTTTGCTGCATCGTATTCGGCATTCTCCTTCAGGTCACCCTTCTCACGGGCTTCTGCGATTGCACGGCTGGCCGCGGGACGTTCAACCCCCTTGAGCCTTTGCAATTCAGCCTTCATTATCTCCAGTGTTTCCTTTGTCACATACTGAACGGACATATTCTACCTCCTTGGTGTTTTACGAAAAAAATAGCAACGCTCCAGTAGTTAGCTGAAGCGTTGCGGTATTCTTACAAATATAATTAATATTTCCTAACGGCTTTCCCTAAGAAAGGCCTAATTTTTCGAGGGTGACCCGGGCCATTTTGTAAAAGGCCTCGTGGCTATAACCCGCTATGTGCGGGGTTATCAGCACATTGGGGCGGGACAGCAGGTTGTCCAGCCGCAGGCGTTCGGCTTCCCCATAGGAAGATAGTTTTTCATTCTCCAGCACGTCCAGTGCGGCCCCGCGGACCTGCCCCTTATCGAGGGCAGAAACAAGGTCATCGGTACAGACCACTTTACCACGGCTGCTGTTGAGAAACCACACCGCTTTATGGAGTGAATCAAAAAAAACCTCGTCCGCCATATGCCTGGTCTCGCTGGTCAGGGGCACGTGGAAACTGACCACATCTGCCTCGCGGTGGATGTCGGCCAGGCTTACTTCGCGAACATGCCCTTTACTGAAACCGGACTTGTATTTATCATAAGCCAGAACCTCCACATCAAATGGAGCGAGGAGGCGGGCGAAACTGCTGCCGGTATTCCCGAAGCCAATCAACCCGACCTTTTTACCCCACAATTCATCTCCCCTGTTTTCATCCCTTTTCCATAAACCTTTGCCTACTTCAATGGAAGCGACAGTGATGCGGTTCATCAGCGACAGCAGCATGCCTAGCGTATGTTCGGCTACTGCATTGCGGTTGCCTTCCGGACTGCTCACACATCTGACCCCTTTGGATTCAGCATAGGGCAGGTCGATGAGTTCGAGACCGCTTCCCAATCGTCCGATCCATTTCAGCTGCACCGCCCGGTCAAGCAGCGCACGGTCCACATTGATGCGGGTAGTTAAAATAAGTCCCTCCATCTGACCAATGATTTCCAGCAGCTGCTCATATGTCACTGCCGGCTGGTCGTATACTTCATAGCCTTTCGATTCCAGTTGTGTTTTGAGGTAAGGGTGGGCATTGCCCGTAATGATAACCTTTTTCATAGATTATTTATTCGCCATCGGGTGCAGGCTCCGGAGCCGGGGGCATCGCGCCATTCATCCGGTAGGTGAGTGCCGCGAAGGCCTGCAGGTCGAGCTGTTCAGCACGTTTGTTAAAAATATCATCCTTTAAAGTCTCGGGATCAAACAATGATTTGACCGCATTCCGGAGGGTCTTGCGTCGTTGGTTGAATGCCGTTTTCACCAGCAGTGTAAACGACTTTTCACTTCGCATATCGAGTGGCTCCTTCCGGGGCAGCAGCAGCACCACACCACTCATTACTTTGGGAGGCGGGTTGAAGCTTTGTTCGCTTACATCAAAAAGATAAGTGGGGGTATAGAATGCCTGCACCAGTACACTGAGTACACCATAGGTCTTGTTGCCTTCCTTCGCGGCCAGTCGCTGCGCCACTTCCTTCTGGAACATACCGATCATACATTCCACATCCTGCCGCCACTCCAGGATGCGGAACAGGATCTGGGTGGAAATATTATACGGGAAGTTCCCGATGATGGTAAATGGCTGGTCAAAGGGTTTAGCCACGTCGAGGAAACTGTCGTGGATCAGTTTGCCGCGGAGGACGGGATAGGTTTTTTCCAGGTATTCCACTTTCTCCGCATCCAGTTCAACCGCCCTGAAATCGATACCCGGTAAATCCACCAGGTATTTAGTGAGCGCACCCCCGCCCGGACCCACCTCGAGCAGCCGCTCAAACTGCTGCTGCCCGAGGGCTGCCACAATCTTGCGGCAGATATTCTCGTCCTTCAGGAAATGCTGTCCCAGCGACTTCTTCAGCGTATACATGCCGCGAAGTTACAGCTTCTGCACCTTCAACTGCTGCTGTATCCCTTTTCCACTTACTTCGAGTACATAGAGTCCGGCCGCGAGTTTCTTCATGGCAATCGGGAAGAAATTGTTTCCCTTGCGGAGGTCAACACGCCCCTGCATTACAAGGCGACCGGCATTGTCGGTCAGCTTCCAGGTGGCAGTGCCATTGGCCACAGCCGATATACTGACCGATGCTACATCGGTAACAGGGTTCGGGTTTACCTGCAACCTGCCGGTAACCGCAGCCAGTGAAATAGTAATGATGTTCGAGTAACTGTATTTCCCGTCATTGTCAACCATGCGGAGACGGTAATATAATATCAGTGCAGGCTGGTTCAGGATCTCACGATCAATAAAGGAATACCGTACCGTTTCTTTTTCCCCGCCTTCAGCCTTGGTAACGCCAATGGAACTGAAATCCAGACCGTCTGCGCTACGCTCAATGATATAATTTGCGGCATTCACTTCATTCACCGATGTCCAGTTAAGGTCAACCCGGTTTACGTTGAGATGGCCATCAAAATTCAGGAGATTGGTTGGCAATGTGGTATAACCCGACGGACCGATATAATAACTCGATACCTGGTTGCTGGCACTGATCCCCACAGCAGCCGTGATCACGTATCCCGATGTGCCAAAGGCAGATACTGTAGTACCGTTTACGATGTCCGCGGCATTGAGGATGGCAGAGCGGCAGTTATCGGTACTTCGGTACAGCGTCATATCCGAAGGCTGGTTTACCACATTGGGGAGACCACTGGCCAGGGTGGCAGACCGTAATGCATTATATTCTGCGGTGGTGAGGTAAAGGCGGAGGCCAATATTACCACTGCTTACCGATGTGCTGTTGATAGTTACGTTACGGTCGAGATAGTAGCGCCCCTTCCCATCGCGGCGGACCGCACCGGTATTCCGGTAGAATGAAGTGCGGATCCGTTGTCCGGCCGGAATAAATGTATTCGTTTTTACTTCCGCAATCATCGCACTGTTGGTATCCGTCAGCGGGATCCAGATATCACTCACGTTGTTATTGGCATTGATGATGGCACTGTCACCGGTCTCGCATACATTGGTGGTTCCGGCTGCAACCGGGATATAAGTTGGAACAGTGCTATTGTTACTGCTGTCGATAAAACCAAGGAATTCATATTTCTGGATACATCCGGCGCAATTGGGGATCACCGGGTTGTTGGCACTGGGGCCGGAACTGTTCGTGGATCTGTCATATGCAACTACAATGGTAGTTCCATCCGGACTGATTGCGAGGTCGCGGAAACGATTCTTCACCGCGAAGTAGATATTGGTGTCCTTGGCTGCAACATTACCAACCATCTGCACCGCAGTACCGGCATTGTTGAGCTGGAGCCGCACTACCCGTCCGCGTTTCAGCACGGCCAGCAGCAGTGAATTTTTCCAGCCGGGAATTTTACTTTTGGCATAAAGGTCGAGCCCAGAATAACCTTCGGATGCCCAGAGATCATTCCTGTTCTGCGCAGTATTACCACCGGTTCCGGTATAGGTTTTATTCTGGTAAATGTATTGGACACTGAATTCTTCAGGCGTGGAAGTATTACCGTGGATTGCCGGGTAATTGACAAACAGCGGGTCCTTGTAATTGGCCATAGTGGTGGCCCTGGTGGCTTCACTGCTGATCAGTGGCAATGACGATCCGATCGGACCGGCTTTCGCCCCGTCATAGTTCCCGTCCGCGCTGTATCCGATGATTTCCGGATGCCCATAGTTTTTGGTACTCTGCAGTTCGTTTACCTCATCATCGCTGAATGGTCCGTGAGATGAGCCGAACATCCTCGGTATGCCATTGAATATGCCATAGGCAAAACCCTGGTTGTTGCGGATACCCAATGCCCATACCGCGCTTTGCACACCCCCAGCATTAAAGGGATTGTCGTTCGGGATCCACTGGTTGTAATTGGTTGAATCCTGCGCCGCATCAGCATCCGGTTCAAGATTGAACCGGAGGATTTTCCCCTCATATGAATTCACCACCTGGGCTTTAATGGTGCGGCTGAGGTTGTCAAACTGCCCGGCTCCCATATCACCCACTGCATAATAGAGATAGTTTGTCCCGTTCTCCGGACGGATCATAATCCTTCCCGAATTATGGTCATTACTGCCGCGGATGGTATCACAGAGCGCAACGGGGTTTACCAGTGTGCCGTTTATTTCAGTAAAACGCACCAGCCAGGTAATAAATAAATTACCATTTACTGTTTCGCCGCGGTACACTGTGCCTGATGGACCTACCCAGTCATGCCCGTACGCGATGTACACATAACGTTTGGCGGGATTGGTTGCGAACTCCGGATGGAGGGCCAGCCCCATGAGTCCGCCCTGGAATGAAGGTATTTTTGGAGTGACGCCATTTGCCGTTGGGGTAAATTTTTTCTGCCAGCGTGTGGGGTTTGAGGGATAGTTCGGATCGCTGAATGCACGAAGATCCAGCATCGTGCGCGCCGAGCCGCCGTTTTTATGCACCCTTGTCACGCGATAACCTGCCGTGCTGGTAGGATCACTCTCCGTAATCCATAATGAATCGTTCGGACCAAAGGTCACTTCCCATGGATTCTGCAGTCCGTCGATCACATTGGATCGCCAGAAAACTTCCCTGGTATGTGGGACAATTACGCGCACGGGTTGGGCGAGCGTGGTAAGCGGCAGTGTGAACATTGCCAGCAAAAGCAGCAGGGATGGTTGTTTCATTGGAATCACGGGATTTGGAGCCAAAAGTAGTGCGCGAATTTTTCTTAAATAATAGGAGAACTACTTTTCCGGTAGGAATAAACCCCTAGCCATACATAGTGTTTTTCCGATTGTATGGGAACTAAACCTGTGTTTACTTTGCCCGGTGTTTACTCTTAGTTAAGCCAATCCCATGAAAAAAACCGTCCTGATGAAGTCCCTGTTCCGCTTACTTGCCATCGCCCTGCTGATTGCAGGTCCGCTGGTATCCAGCGCACAGCCGGGTAATGACCTCTGTTCAAACCCGGAGGAACTTTTTTCGTCCACCACTCCCACCCCTGTAGCGGGCACGGTTAAAAATGCCGGCGCAAGTCTTCCCATTGCTGCCTGCGGTGGCAATACACTTTCCGCCGACGTGTGGTATGTATTTGAAGCAAAAACAGCTTTTCCTACCATCCGTCTCACCTCTATCGGAGGCACACTTGATGATGCCTTTGTGCTGCAGGTTTTTGCAGTCAATCCCTGTATCGGAACCCCGGCACTCGGTTGCCTTTCCACATCAGGCGCCTCGCTGAACTATCCCTGTGCGATGCTGAATGCAGGCGCCGGCCTTACCCCGGGTACCGACTATTATATACGTATCGCACGCGGGGGCAACAACGGCTCCACTTCCGGTAACAGTTCCCTCTGGTCATTCAATATTGCCATCTCAGACCCGGCAGCTTCGGATATTCAGGTATCACGTTCTTATATCAACGTCACAAAAGGCACAACCGGTGGTACAGTTGATCCGGGCGATATCCTGGAAATGCGCGCTACGTTTACAATCAAATCCAACAGCGCCGACAGCCTTTCCTTTGTGGATACACTCTTCCGCAACCGCGGTCTGGCACTGGTTCCGGGCAGTATTGCACTGCGGACCAACGAAGGATTGGTGTATCGGAATGATGTAGCGGTGAAAGTCCCGTTCACAGATGATTCCACCGATGCAGATGCCGGTTATTTCCGCAGGCCAAATGGCCAGGATACGATCATCACTATCAAGTTCGGTGCAAATGCGCGAAGCTTCCGCAGGGGACAGCTGGCAAATAATTCACTTCCTACGGTGTTTGGCTCAACCTGTATCATCATGGCCACGTATCGCGTAAGGGTATATGCCGGTTACAATTCAAAACTGAGTTATAAAACCGGCGGCCTTACTTACCGCGACCGCAGCACGGGTAATTATGTAAACAATACATTCAAGACAGATAGCCTGATCGTATACCAGAGCGTGGGTCTTTGTCCCAATGCCGTGTCAGCCAGCAACTCCATCGGTGTGGAGTTCAACGGTACCTTTGGTGCACCCTCCTCCGCGCCGCCACTTGTACGGAACCGTGGCACCTCTTCCTTTGTATATGGTTACGGTTACAAACCATTCACCCGGGCAGCTTCCGATAACGGACCCAACGACTATTTTTATTCCATTGCCAACAATACATTTGCCCAGACACCCACTACCAGCAACGCATGGGCAAAACCGGATGTGACACCCAATCACCGGCTGTTCAGCCACTGGGATATTTCGGGTGATCATACCAATGCGGCCGATCCGGCAATCGGGAATGCACCCTGTGATACCACATTACCGGTGAGTGCCTCGAATCCCTGCGGCTACATGCTTACGCTCAACTCTGCTTACCGCGCCGATACCGCCTTCCAGTATGATGTGACGGGTCTCTGCCCCAATACGTATTACGAAATCTCGGCCTGGTTTAAAAACCTTTGCGCAAAATGTGGATCGGATTCCACCCAGAAAGCCTTCAATGTGGCGGGCTATGTGCCTTCCGCACTGAATGATTCATCAGGTGTGCGACCCAATATTGCATTTGACGTAAACGGGACCGACTACTACACTACCGGTGATATCATCTATACAGGTACCAATACCGGTGGCCGCGATGCCAACAACCGCTGGCAGAAACGCGGGTTTACTTACCTGACGGGCAACTCACAAACCAGTTTCCGTCTTACCCTGCGCAACAACGCCCCGGGTGGCGGTGGCAACGACTGGGCACTGGATGATATAGCGGTGTCGACCTGCCTGCCCAACATGAGTTATTCCCCGTCCCTTAATCCTTCGGTGTGTACGGGAAATGCGCTCACCATCAATGACACGATCCGCTCTTACTTTAATAACTATACCCACCACCGCTGGCAGCGGAGTACCGATAACGGTGTGACCTGGACCAATGTGGGACCACTGCAGAATGCCACACCCGTGTATAATTCCACCCTGGGCACTTACCAGTACGTGACCTCTTATACCATCCCTCCATCCAATACCAACAGCATCGACAGCGGTAACCGCTACCGGGTGATTGTGGCCACCACGTCCACCAACGTGGGCAGCACTGCCTGTCAGGTAACGGATGGTATAAGCATCATCAACCTGGCTGTGAGGAACTGTGCGCCTATCCTGGCAACCGACCTGCTTTCTTTCAACGGCCAGCTGCTCCTCTCAAAGGCAGAGCTCAAATGGACCAGCAGCAAGGAAGACAAACCTGTTACCTATTTTATCCAGCGCAGCGCCGATGGAATCAGTTTCCACAATGCAGGTTCAGTGAACGGACTGGGCAACGGCACCCATGAAACCAACAATTACAGTTTCACCGATCCGGTTCAAGTCACCGGCCGCACTTATTACCGTCTCCTGGTAACCGATGCTGACGGCAGCTCGAAATACTCCAGGATCATACAGCTCGACAACCAGCTGGCAGGAACCATGGAAATGCTGAACCTCGTAAATCCATTCAATGCCTCGGTGGATTTTGAAGTCCGCTCACCAAAAGAAACCCTCGCAGAGATCCTGCTGACCGATATGTACGGAAAGACCGTTAAAAAAATCACCCGTGTAATCAGCCGCGGTGTAACCCCGGTATCACTTGATGAAACAGCATCCCTGCCCGCGGGCACTTATTTTATCACGGTGAAAAGTAACGGCACCGGCATTACCCATAAAGTTGTAAAAAAGAATTAGGCGTGTTGTTCCACAGATTCCAGGGCCATCCAGTGCGGATGGCCTTTTTTTTAAAATATTTTTTACGGTCATCGTAAAACTACCACGCCCTTTGTTTTCTTACCTGCGCCACTACAACATATCGTTTTCCGCCTATCGTTAGATCACGGGTCCTCAGTTAATTAAATACCATTATTAATTGCCCCGGACCGGCAAATATTAGGAATACAACGTAGTGGATCCCGTACAATGGCGGCATGTCGATCGTAATAGCACGAGCGGCCTATCGTTAATTTCCTATTGCCCCGACGCGAACTCTGTAGTTATTTTGCCTACCGATCCTAAGAAAAAACTATTAGTCCCCTATTTATGAAAACATACACCACCAGATCTTACTACAGGATAGTAGCGCCACTCCTGCTCCTGCTTGCACCGGTCCTTTCATGGGCACAACCTGCCAATGACCTTTGCTCCGCCGCACAGCCGATCAACCAGGAACTGGTTTGTACCCCAACCAGCGGTACACTCATCAGCGCCACCTACACTACCATGACCAGCAGTTGCGGTGCAGGGGTACAAAGGGATGTATGGTACAGTTTTACCGCCAAATCAAACACCGTCTATATTAATATTGCCACTGCCACATCAGGGGCAAACCTTCGTTTCCAGATACTGTCTGCCGCAAGCTGTGGCGGTACTGAGACCAGCATCGTCTGTACAGGTCCGTCGGCCAACGTAGCTAACCTGATTGCCGGCACCCCATACCTGGTCCGGATATACAGCAACACCGATGTTGCTACCGCATTCACCATCTGCGCCACTACGGTTACTTCCAATACCTGTGGCGCCGCAGTGGCACTTACACCGGGTAATCCCGGCCTGCCTTCCGAAGGGTTTACATTCGGGGCAACGAACGACGGTGTTACTTCTGCCTGCCCTGCTTCAACCTATGATGTCTGGTACAAGTTCGTAGCCAATACATCCAACCCGACCATTTCGCTGAGCGCCATCGGTTCTGAATTTACCAATGCCTCACTCGAATTATATTCCGGCACCTGTGCAGCCCTGACCTCTCTTGGCTGCGGAGGTACTTCACTCACCGCCAGCAACCTGACACTTGGTTCCACCTATCTCGTACGTGTGTACTCCGCTGGTGGCGCTGCGCCGGTAAACCGCAACAACAGCGTCTTCCAGATAGTGGTAAATGACGGACCGACTGCAAATGACCTTTGCAGCAATGCCGAACTCCTGGTATCCAATCCCGCTACCTGCGGCGCAGCTGTTACAGGCAACCTGAAAACATCCACCGCATCATTGCCGGCAGAAGGAGTACCAGCCGGTTGCGGCGATGCAGCAGCAGGTGATGTATGGTACCGCTTCGTGGCGCAGTCTGCCTACCCGCAGATCAACCTGGGAAGTGTAGGTGCCAATATCGGTAATGCGGCTTTTGGTGGCGGTATCCGTATGCAGCTGTTTGAAGGCAACTGCGGATCGTTTTCCCAGATGGCCTGCGCCACCGGATCGTACAATACTGCCTCACTTGCTGCAGGACGCACGCTGATCCTTGGCAACACCTATTATATCCGTATCAGCACGCTGAACGCAAACCCGGGTAATCCAGGTACAGGTTCGGCTTACCGGTTCACCATCTGTATCGTTGACCCGGTGATCACTACCACCCCGAGGTTTGGTAATACATACGTAAACGTATCAAAGAAAAACATTGGTGGTGTGGTTGAAAAAGGCGATACCCTGGAAATCCGCATGACCATTTCCCTGTCGAGCGGTGTGCAGTACAATCCGCGTTATCTCGACAATGTACCGACCAATACACAGATGCTGACCGGCCCGAATGATTCTATCCGGATCATCACAAACGAAGGACTTACCTACAAAAAATATTCACTGGCGGGTGGGGATGATGCAGCCACATTTATGGCAGCGCCTCCTGCGGGACAATACAATGTGCGGATCAATATGGGCTTTGGGGCAATGATGCCGCCACCCACTGCACCACTTAACAATGGTGACACCGACCCAACCGGTTCGCAGCAGATCAGTTACAGTTCACGCCCTGTGGGTGGCGGACGGGTATTGTTTGCAACCGCATTCCGCGTGGTGGTAACGGGCAACCCGGGTGATATCATCACCCTTGGTTCGGGTAAGTTTGTCTACCGCAACAACCCATCCGCAGCCGACCAGTCAGTCAATACCATTCCATACAATATCCTGATCACTACACCACGCTCACTCTGCGCCAACGCAACGGGTGTAAACAATGCCCAGGAATTCGGCGGTACATTTGGCAATGGCACAACGCTGAACCGGCCTACACCGCTGGCTTTCGCACCTACATCATACACTTATGTACCAGCGATGGGTGGCGCAACAAGTATCGGTGACGGACAGTATGGTATTGTAAAAAGTACAAGCGCACGGGAAGGAACCAGCCGCGCGGCCCAGGCCAACCCGAACTGCGTACTGCCCCTGGTTGCCGGTGATATGAACTCGTGTTTCTACCGGATGTTTAGTGGATTCTGGGATGTGGATGGTGACCATTCAGGCACCAACAACAGTGTCGGTAACATCCCGCCTGCCAATGGTGATGATGGTGGTTACATGATGCTGGTAAATGCCGACTATGTGGCTTCCGAAATTTACCGCCAGACCATTTCCGGCCTTTGCCCGAATACCTACTATGAATTCAGCGCCTGGGTGCGTAACGTATGTCCCAACTGTGGTGTGGATTCCGTAGGGGCGCAGACATTCCGTCCGGGAGTATTACCTAACCTCACATTTATCCTCGACGATATCGACCAGTACAATACCGGTGAGATGTTGCCCAATGGCTGGAATAAAAAAGGATTCGTGTTTGTAACCGGTCCTTCACAGACCAGTGCAACCTTTTCTATCCGCAACAATGCACAGGGTGGTGGCGGTAACGACTGGGCAATGGATGATATTTCCATCGCTACCTGTCTTCCAAACATGAGCTACTCGCCTACGCTGAACCCGTCGGTTTGTATCGGCAATTCACTTACGATCAATGATACCATCCGGTCATATTTCAACAACTATGGCCACCACCAGTGGCAGCGCAGTACCAACAATGGTGCGAGCTGGTCGGATGTGGGCGGACTGAGGTCTTACAGCCCGGTGTACAATCCATCACTGCAGACATACGAGTATATCACATCCTATACGATCCCGCCGTCCAATACCAATACGACTGACAGCGGTACACTTTACCGTGTGATCGTGGCCACCAGCGCCAGCAACGTGGGTACCACTTCCTGCCAGGTTACCGATGGGATTTCCATCATCAACCTTGCGGTGCAGGATTGTATCGTGCTGCCGACCGACCTGCTTTCGTTCTCAGGCAAACTGGCCAGCGGGAAAACAATACTGTCATGGTCTACTTCAAAGGAATCAACCACCATTGAATTCCTGCTGGAGAAAAGTACTGATGGCGTGAACTACACCACCGTTGCAAAAATCGCCGGTAAGGGTGACGCGGCAACCATCAACAACTACAGTTATACCGATCCGGGAACCGTGAACGGAAAAATATATTACCGCCTTGTCATGAACGGACAGAATATGTCCCGCAAGTATTCAAGGGTGGTACAGCTGTCAACCCGGCCTGACCGCCGCTTCGAATTGCTGAATGTGATCAACCCGTTCCAGTCATCCCTGCATTTCGAAGTATCATCACCCGCTGATTCGCGGATCAGTGCACAGCTGGTTGATATTTTTGGAAAGACCGTCCGCACGATGACCTACAGGGTATACGAAGGCATCAATTCCTTTACCCTGCCTTCCACCGACAACCTGCCGGCAGGAACCTATGTCCTGATGGTTACACAGGACAACCAGGTGCTGCACCGTAAGGTGGTGAAAAGGGATGGCCAGTAAGCAGGATCCGGACCACTACCCGGACTACTATCCGGACCAGTACCCGGACCATTCACCTGCACCGCATTATCAAACCGCCCCAGTGGCGGTTTTTTTATGGCCAAAACTGTAACTTTACCGTTATGAGTACTACAGCAAAACCAGTTATCGGAATCTCCTGCGGTGACCTGAACGGCATCGGTATGGAATTGATCATCAAAACCTTTTCCGATAACCGGCTGATGGAACTCTGTACCCCGGTGATCTTTGCTTCCAATAAAGTGGTCAACTTTTACCGGAAATCCATCACTGAAGGCAATTTTAACTACGAGAACGCAAAAGAATTTGATAAACTCAGCCATAAACGCATCAATGTGTTCAATTGCTGGGAGGAAGAAGTGGCCATCCAGCCGGGTGAACTCACCGAATCCGCCGGTAAGTATGCCATCATCTCTTTACAATCGGCCGTAGCAGCGCTCAAACAAAAACATATCGACGGCCTGGTCACCGCGCCGATCCATAAAAAGAATATCCAGTCTGCGGAATTCAGTTTCCCCGGCCATACCCCCTACCTTAAAGAGATGTTTGGGGTAAAGGATGTAGTCATGATGCTTTGTGCAGGCGATTTCCGCGTGGCACTCGTGACCGAACATATCCCTGTGTCAGACATTGCCGGTAAAATCACAAAGGCCGCAATCCTCAGTAAGCTGCAGATCATCCACAAATCGCTCCAGCGTGATTTCGGGATCGACCGGCCGAGGATTGCAGTACTCGGTCTCAATCCCCATGCGGGTGATGAAGGGCTGATCGGCCAGGAAGAGGAAACGATTATCAAACCGGCGATCAAGGAAGCGCGTAACAGCAATATGCTGGTGGTGGGACCCTACAGCGCAGACGCATTTTTTGCACGTAACCAGCAGAAACAATTTGATGCGGTGCTCGCAATGTACCACGACCAGGGCCTCGTACCATTCAAGGCACTGGCTTCAGGCGAGGGGGTAAACTATACCGCAGGCCTTCCGGTGGTCCGCACATCACCCGATCACGGGACCGCATTTGATATTGCGGGGAAAGACCGTGCAGATAATTCATCGTTCCTTGCATCTATTTTCAGCTGTATCGATATCATCAACCAGCGTGTGACGTTTGACGAGAACCGCAGCAACCCACTGCAGAAAATCAAACCTGAAGTCTTTGCCCGTATGGAAGACGAGGATATCCGCGATTAATGTTTACTGGAATACACTGTCAGGGATCCCTTTATTGATGGTGTAGGAGCTGTAAGTAATCTCTACACGGCCCCTGTTGTCTTTGGCCTTATCTGCTGCGGCCGGGGTCTTCTTCGTGCCATCGTCATAGTCGAAGGTCACGCCTTTTGGTAATTTGTAATCCTTGGTATTGAAACTGAAGATCACTTTATCCGCCAGTGCGTACTCAGCATATTTTCCATAAGTGAGTTCGAGTTCATAGGTGCCATTTTCTCTGGTAGTGGTTTTTGCGCGTCGTACAAGCTTCAGCTTTTCATCGATATAAAGGGTTGACAGTACCACGTCGGCGTTATCATCCCTTGGCAACAGTTTCACCATCCGGAGACCGGTGGCGGCTTCTTTACCGACATCCAGTATATCATAGCCATCGGTGTTGGCGAACACATTCCCGAGATTGATATTTACAGAACCCTTCGGGATAAACGAAATGCCGCTTTCATTTTTTACTCTCAGTTTATTCGGCTTCTTGAAATAAACCCTGATCTCTGCCACCGGCGCTTTGATAAAGGCCACGTTTGTTTTCATCTTCCCCTTCGCTTCATAATCATTTGCCTTGTCCACTTTTGCCTTCACGGCAAGCACCAGCTCTTCTGCGGTCTGCGCCCTGAGCGAAACACCGGATAAAAGGAATAAAAAGAGTACGAGTTGTTTCATGAGGTCAGTTTAATATGTCCTTGCGACGGAAAATCCAGATCGCGGAACCGGTAAAAAGAAAAGTGTACCCGACCAGTATGGCAAGGCTTCGCCAGATTGCCGGAAGGTTTTCGATACTCCCGCGGATAGTCACCGCATCGGCATCTGCTTTCACGTAAAAAAATCCCTTCCATGCCACCATATGGGAGGTGAACAGCCATGGCTTGACCGTGCGGTCATAAATCGGGATATTCATTTCGGATAAAATAGTAAACACGATTACGATACTCATGGTGGCGATGATGGGGCCGATGGAATTTTCCGCAAACACACTTAGCAGGAAGGCCAGCGCCGATACCGTGGTCAGCGCCACTGCTGCATACCCGAAGGCTGCAAAATAGCGCCAGAGCACATCATCCACCGCTATCTGTTCGATACCGGCGGACCGCAGCACCACCATATCATTCACCCCGAAGATCAGCATACTGCCCAGGAGGGCAAGTACGGCCATCCAGACCAGCAGGGCAATGGTATAGATCACGGATGCCGTGAATTTTACCAGCATGAACTGCGTGCGGCTGACCGGCCGGGTGAGCGATAACCGGAGTGTGCCCATATTTGCCTCTCCGGCGATAGAGTCACCCGCCACAAGGGCCACCAGCAGCGGCATCTGGATCAACAGGGTATTGAGGATAACAAAACAGATCAGGTAACCGTTGAGCAATTTGTCCTTGAAATCATCTGCCATGTCAAAGGAGTCGGTGAGATTGCTCAGCAACAGGTCGATATATGAGCGGCCGTCATACTTCAGTGCCACCTGGATCAGCACAACAATGGAGGCGATGGCCCCAAAGGCGATATAAGTCCTTGGGCGTTTGAAGATCTTGAACAGTTCAATTTTTAAAAGCTTCCACATGTTGTGTACCCGATGTAAGGTTCAGGAAATAATCTTCGAGTGAATGTCTTGCGCTGAAGGAATGGATCGGCACCTGCAGTTCAAGCAATTTTGCCATCACCTGGTTCAGTTCATTCCGGTGCAGCTTCAGTTGTACGGCATTGTTGGCAGTACTGTGCACCGTCCCTGCCAGGGTGGAACCGCTGAGCCGCGCGAGGAATTCCGTATTGTCCGCGGTGCGCAGTTCCACCAGTGTCTCCGACGGGTCAAACAGTTCGGATACTTTGCCTTCCACCAGTTTTTTACCCCGGTCAATGATGAGCATTGAATCGGAGATAACCTCCATTTCACTCAGCAGGTGGGAGGACACGACCAGCGTTTTGCCATGCTCGCGGCTGAGCCGGAGGATGAGGTTGCGGATATCGGCAATCCCCTGCGGGTCGAGACCATTGGTTGGCTCGTCGAGTATAATCAGCTGCGGGTCATGCACCAATGCCGTGGCAATGCCAAGGCGCTGTTTCATCCCCTGCGAATAGGTTTTGACTTTGGAGCCCGCGCGGTCCGCGAGACCCACCATTTCCAGCTGGTCCATCAGCGTCTTGCGGCTGGTGGAAGAGCCACTCATGGTGGCGAAAATCTTCAGGTTTTCGAGGGCTGTAAGGTATTTGTACAAATCCGGACGTTCGATGATGGCACCGGTCTGCCGGAGGATTTCCTTGCGGTGCCTGGCGAGATCCAGTCCGAAAATCCTGATTTCCCCTTCAGTGGGTGCAATCAGGGTTACCAGCATACGGATAGTGGTGGATTTGCCGGCCCCGTTCTGGCCGAGAAATCCGTACACTTTTCCCTGCGGCACCGAAAAGTCCAGGTTATCCACCGCCACCAGCTCCCTGAACTCTTTCCGGAGATTCCTGACTTCTATAACAGTGTCCATTCTTGCATTTGCGTAAAGTTACTACTGCTGTGGCTGGAAACCGGGGCATTACTTTGTTTTAAAATAATTTTTGGAAAACGCTTGCATGGGAAGGTTACAGGTATTACGTTTGTCGCCATACAGGAACCTACCATCCCGGTTTCGTAGATCTACGAAACCCGCGACTGGCCCGCCTCCTGCCCCAATCCTTATGATTTCCGTTCCCTTTGTAAATCCAGATCCACCATTGGACCTTATTAAAACACCCGGAAATGAAATCAGGATTCATCATCGTGCTGGCAACGGTACTTTTTACACAGTCAGCAATTGCAGTTACATCGCCCGTTAAGGCACTTGTGTTCCCCCAGGCAACTATTACCGGATTTGAGTATACGCTGAAAAGCGACCGCATCTATTTTCACTGGACGGTTACCGATAACCAGGCGGCTGATAAATTTGAGCTGCAATCGAGCACCGATGGCACCAGCTTTAGCAGTGTCGCCCTGGTTTTCGGAACTGATATTTCTGAGAGCAACCAGTATAAATTCTTTGTAAAAAAATCACAGCACACGCAGGTGTTCCGCATCCGTATCATCCAGAAGGATGGCAGCGAACAATTCCATCCTGTTGTACTCAGCGTGAAATAATTTCCTTTAAAACATCTACCCGGGCCAGAGGCAGTTACCTGCCGGCAACCTGTGCATCTTTTTATACCAGAGTTCAATAGAGAAGAAACGGCCCCCTTTCCAGGGGGCCGTTATCATTTATATCAGCCGATTGTTTTCCCCACGTATTCCCGCAGGTTACGCACGTATTCGTCAAATGCACTCCGGCCAACAGGTGTGATACTGCAGACCGTAAGCGGGTAGTTATCCCTGAATTGTTTGCGGACATCAATGTACCCCGCATCCTTCAGTTTCTGGATCTGCACGCTGAGATTACCCGAGGTCGAGTTGGTTTGTTCTTTGAGGCGGGTAAATTCGGATGCTTCTTTCAGCAACAGAGATATAACAGCCAGCCTTAACTGTGAATGGAGGATTGGATCGAGGTTTTTAAACATAGTCAGTATTTCTGTGGATCAATCGGGTGGATTACCGGGAAACAGTGCTGCTCAAAACTGCGACATGAAATAAGTTATCTGGTTTTTTCCCCAGCGCGGATGGATGTCTGATGCGGGCCTGGCAGCATCATACTTTGCCTTGCTGAGTTCAAACAGGCGTTTCGCTTCGGTCTTGCTGCCACCGTATTGTTCGGGTGTATAAAACTGGTCCTGCGCTTCCAGCAGGTATACCCGCGGGTTTTCAGGGTCCAGTGTTTTTGCCCTGGCCAGTGCCTGGGTTGCGGCCGTTCCGTATGTCATGTACCGGCTCATCGGGTCAGCCATCATCCTGATGGAGGCGATCTGTTTCCGGACACAATAGATCTCGGAATTATCCTTGCTCAGGGCTTCGGCCTTGTTGAGCAGTTCTTCCGCTTTATCCGCCATGGGATCTGTTTTGGAAGCATCGGGTTTTTCCATCAGGGTGAACGCCGCTGCCACATTGCAGTAAGCCGCATAGTAATAGGGAAGCCATTGGGTCTTTTCCGCATCGGCGATCCGCTGGAAACTGTTGGCCGATGCCACGAGTGCATCATAGTTGAAACTGCTGTCGAGTGCTGCCACCAGCGGTTTCATCGCAGCGAGGTATTTCTCCGATTGTGCGCTGGCAGTGGCCACGGTCAGAAAGGCAATTGAGGCAATAAGTAACTTTTTCATTGAATGGTTATTTAGCGTTTTTGAATTTATTAGCTGATTGATTTTTTACAACCCGTTGTTGATGATTTCCTCGCTGCGGTCCACACCAAAATTGAAGAAGGCACCCAGGAAAACAAACATACGTGACGGAGGTACTATAGCTTCTTTCCTTGCGCCATTGTAAGAGTACTGGTATCCGTAGGTCTGTTTAATGTTGAATATATTACTGACCTGCAGTACAAATACATTGAATGATTTCGGGTTCTTCTTCCCGATGAATGGCAGGTAGTTGACCGAGAAACTCACGTTGTGGTAGTCCGGTGCGCGTCCGCGATCGAGGAAACTGGATGTCCCGTTGCTGACATCAATAAAATAATAGGGCCGCCCGCTGGCATAGTTGTACGAGCCATTCAGGTTCAGTTTCCAGGACTGCACAAACTTCTTCATCACCAGCGAAGCGGTGTGTTTTGCGGCAAAGCTTGGGCTGATCGCCATCGGGAAATTCAGGAAGTCCCGCTTCGTATCAAGGTAAGAGTAGGAAATCCAGTAGTCGAGGTTTTTGATTGTCTTTTTATCCCGCCAGAAAAATTCGATTCCCTGCGCATCCCCGTATCCATCATTATTTGCCGCTGATTCACGGAAATTAAGGATAACGGTCTTGATCAGGTTGTCGTATTTTTTGTAAAACACTTCCGCCCTGAATGTCTGGTTATCTGCCACCCGCTGGTACTGCGCGATGTAGTGGGTGGCTTTCATAAACGTCAGGTTGCCCGAGGCAGGAAGGTAGCGGCGTTCGGGATCCTGGTAAAATATACCATACGCCAGCGAAGCCTGTGCGGCTTTGCCGAGTTTGTACGCCAGTGATAAACGCGGTGCAATATTCACTTCATCGATAAGGGATGAATGCTCCAGCCGTACACCCGTTTTTGCTGCCAGTGAATTGGTGATATAGATATCGGCTTCGCCAAAAGCTGCTCCCAGTGTGCTGTTGAGCCGGCTGCGGTACAGATTTCCATTGAAATCGATATAATCGTTCCGGTCGCGGGCAATATTGTATTCTGCCCCGAAACGTAGGGCACTGAGTGCCTTCAGTCGTTTTTCAAAAACCGCTTTGGTATTGATAAAATCACCTTTGGATTCCACCCCAAAGTTTTTTGCTTCCAGTCCGCCGAGTTCCACTTCCTGTTTGTCAGTATCGGTCATTCCCGCATTGATATTGTCCTTGTTGTTGCTGTAGGAAATCCCGAGGTTTACTTTCCAGCCGCCGCCCATATTCTCCTTCCAGGAAAGGTTGTGGTAACTGTTGAAATTTTTGATGCTGAAACGGTCGAGATAACCCAGTGAATCAATACTGCCGGTGGTAAATGCCAGTTTGTTTGCACTGAAGTAACCGTAGTATTTCAGGATGCCGGTACCGGAGGTTTTGATACGGAAGTTTGCATCCCCGCTGTGGTAGGCCGGTGCCTTTGAATAGTCCTGTTTCTGTTTGATGATTTCAAATGCGGGGGTCAGGTTGGTATAGCTGTAGTTGAACCCGTAGGACGATTTTTTATCTTTTGCCAGGTGCTGGATCCCTGCACTGAGCCCGATTACCGATACACCTGCGCTGGCAGAGGAACGATCCGGCAGGTCGATGGATTCCAGGATAAGTGCCGAAGAAAGTCCCTGCCCGTACAATGCGGAGTAACCACCCGTACTGAATACCGTGCCTTTAAAGAGGAAGGGGGAGAAACGGCTGAACTGGGCCACATTGGGCACGCTGCTGAAAAAGAAATTGTTGACGAGTGTGCCGTCGATAAATGTTTTTGTTTCCGCCGCGGTTCCACCCCGTACAAACAGGCCTTCACTTTCCCCGACCTGCTGCGCACCGGGTAATGTTTTCAATGCACCGGTCACGTCACCGTTGGCACTGGCAGTAGTCACGATATCAATGGGATCGAGCACCACTCCCGCGCGTTTGCGATCGCTAGCCTCGAATGTGCCGGCAGTCAGGACCACGGCCCGCAGTTCACTGATCTCCTCCTTCAGCTGGAGTTTGAGTTCGGGCACGGGATTGTCGAGATTAAGAGGGTACTGCAACGGACGGTAATTGGCCGAACTGACTTCCAGGACATGGTTGCCTTTTTCGGTGCTGGTGAAACTGAACCGGCCGGCACTGTCTGCCGTTGCCCCATCGTATGTATCCTTCAGGACAATACTTGCATTAGGAATGGGTTGCCCCTTGCTGCCGGTGATGGTACCACGGATGGTGACCTGCGCCCCGGCGGTTCCGGACACGCCAAGCAGCAGTAAAAGGAGGAAAGGTTGAAGTCGTTGTTTCATATCAGATAGAATGGTAATGGTTGACCAAACATAAACTGGTTTACATTATAAACCTTACCGTTCATCCAAAAAAATAGGCCGGGGACCCTCGTACCCGGCCTGGAAAAGACCCTCAAAAAAATATTTACCATACAATCCACGCCAGGCAAGGCTCCTGGCGCGCTGTACACTATAAACCTAACGCTCGACCAAAGTAATATCCGGAATTCAATGCTGCAAGTTTTACGCGTAAAATCCTGCAGCTATTCCGTATTTCCTGCATTTTTTGCCGTTAGAGTTCTCTAACAACGAGGATACAGCAGTTTTTTGCGATATGTTTGGGTTTAAACTGCGATTAAATGATGAATGGACGCCGGGAACTGCTGATTTCGCTTTCCCTCCTGCTGGTATTTGCTGCCTGTAAAAAAGATAAAAGTTCCCTGCCGCCTGAACCACCTCCCAGATCAACTGCGGCCATCACCGCCTTTTCGGTGCGTTCCTCGGTCAATCCCGCCGTTATCCGCGAGGATGTGCCGGCCGTAATCACGGGCAACCAGGTCACGTTATTTGTCCCCTATCTTGCCGATGTGGATTCACTGATCCCGACCTTCACTACCGATGCTGCAAGTGTTACACTGAATGGAACGCGGCAGGTGAGCGACAGCAGTTACACCGATTTCCGGCACCAGTTCACCTATACCCTTGTCGCGGAAGATGGCACCCCGATTGAGTACACGGTATCCCTGAAACAGTTTACCGGTCTTCCCATCGTCCGGGTACTGACACAGAATTCCTCCCCCATCCTGAATACCGAAGATTATGTGGTGGGCAATTTTGAAGTGATTTCAAACGGCACCACACTGGCCGATTATTC
This sequence comes from Chitinophagaceae bacterium, assembly GCA_004173355.1. GTDB lineage: Bacteria > Bacteroidota > Bacteroidia > Chitinophagales > Chitinophagaceae > JBEVJC01. Next base: position 31,572 of record SEAD01000019.1, read on the forward strand.
CGGGAAAACGGAAATCCGCGGTCGCGGTAACAGCACCTGGGGTATGCCCAAAAAACCTTACCGGATCAAACTGGATAAAAAATCGGAGCTGCTGGGCATGCCTTCGAACCGCCACTGGGCATTGCTGGCCAACTATGCCGACAAGACCCTGATGCGCAACCATATCGCTTTTACCATCGGTAAATGGTTTGGTATGGACTACACTCCCCGCGGGCAGTTTGTAGAGGTGTTCCTCAACAACCAGTACCAGGGTGCCTATTACCTGACCGAGCATATCCGTCCTGATCCGAACCGTGTCAACATCACCGAAATGGGTACTTCGGATGAATCACCCGCAACAATCACCGGCGGTTACCTGATGGAGATTGACAAACGTTATGATGCTGACTATTTCTGGACAACGGGTCGTGGGGTGGCCATGACCATCAAGGAGCCGGAAAAAATAACGACCGCGCAACTTTCTTATATCACCAACTATATCGCGGAACTGGAAGGATCACTCTATAACGCAAATTTCCGGGACCCTGAAACAGGATACCAGAAGTATATCAACGACAGCACGGTTATCCAGTGGTACTGGGTAAATGAACTCTTCCGGAACCAGGATGCTGATTTCTTCAGCAGCGTATTCCTTTACAAGGAGCGCGGACAGAAACTGCGGATGGGTCCGCTCTGGGATTTTGATATCGGCGCGGGGAATATCAACTACAATAACAGCTGGGAACCTACCGGCTGGTATATCCGCAACACCAACTGGATAGCCCGGATGTTCCAGGACCCGGCATTCCGTACCAGGTCAAAAGCGAAGTGGATTTCCATGAAACCCAAACTGGAAACGCTCCTTGCGCTGATCGACGAAACCGCGAAGACCCTGCAGTATTCACAGGCGGAGAATTTTAAAAAATGGGATATCCTCAATAACTATGTGTGGCCCAATTACGTGGTAACCGGGAGTTACGCCGGCGAGGTAGCGTATTTCAAAACATTCCTGCAGACCCGCATGGCATGGATTGATGCACAACTTGCACTGGAGAATTAAGCGCAGGTATCAACGCATAAAAAAAGCGTCCGCTGTCAAGGCGGACGCTTTTGCTATTTCAGGAACAAATTAAGCTTTGTACTGGGGGATGATGCTCTGTGCGAGTTTCACCATCTTTTTGATGCCATCGTCGGGCAATGCGCCTTTTTTGAAAGCCTGCAGTACATCAGCATGCTGGTTCTCCATTTCCAGCAGGAAATGTTCTTCGAACTCTTTCACTTTACTGACAGCCACATCTTTCAGGAGACCATTGGTACCGAGGTAAATGATTGCAACCTGGCGTTCAACAGCAAATGGTGCATACTGCGGCTGTTTCAGGATCTCCACGTTACGGGCACCTTTATCGATTACGTTTTTCGTAGCCGCATCGAGGTCACCACCGAATTTGGAGAACGCTTCCAGCTCACGGTACAGGGCCTGGTCAAGTTTCAGTGTACCCGCCACTTTCTTCATTGACTTGATCTGCGCGTTACCACCCACACGGCTTACCGAGATACCCACGTTGATTGCGGGACGGATACCGGAGAGGAACAGGGTTGATTCAAGGAAGATCTGACCGTCCGTGATCGAGATCACGTTGGTCGGGATATAGGCAGATACGTCACCAGCCTGAGTCTCGATAATTGGCAGGGCGGTCAGTGAACCACCTCCTTTCACGAGGTGTTTGATGGAATCAGGAAGATCGTTCATGCCTTTTACGATCTCATCATTGTTGATCACTTTCGCAGCACGTTCGAGGAGACGGCTGTGGAGATAGAATACGTCACCAGGGTACGCTTCACGACCCGGAGGGCGGCGGAGCAGCAGGGATACCTCACGGTAAGCCACCGCCTGTTTGGAAAGGTCATCAAAGATGATCAGGGCCGGACGTCCGGTATCACGGAAGAACTCACCGATTGCCGCACCCGCAAACGGGGCGTAGAACTGGAGAGGAGCCGGTTCGGAAGCAGATGCCGCCACGATGGTGGTATATTCCATCGCGCCGTTATCCTGGAGGGTCTTCATCACACCAGCGATGGTGGATGCTTTCTGTCCGATGGCAACATATATACAATAAACAGGCTGGCCTGCTTTGTAGAATTCCTTCTGGTTGATGATGGTATCGATCGCGATTGCGGTCTTGCCGGTCTGGCGGTCACCAATGATCAGCTCACGCTGGCCACGGCCGATCGGGATCATGGCATCGATCGCCTTGATACCAGTCTGCAGTGGCTCTTTTACCGGTTCACGATAGATAACCCCTGGCGCCTTACGCTCCAGCGGCATTTCATAACGTTCACCTGTGATCGGTCCTTTACCATCGATTGGCTCACCGAGGGTGTTTACCACACGGCCAACCACACCTTCACCCACCTTGATCGAAGCGATCTGGCCGGTACGGCGTACTTTGGATCCTTCTTTAATATTACCGCTTTCACCCATCAGTACAACACCAACGTTGTCTTCCTCGAGGTTAAGGGCAATGGCACGCACACCATTCTCAAATTCAACCAACTCACCATACCTTACATTACCCAACCCGTAAACACGGGCGATACCGTCACCAACCTGAAGAACGGATCCAACTTCTTCGAGATCGGCACTGACGTTAAAATTGCTCAACTGCTGACGCAGTATGGCTGAAATTTCATCTGGTTTTATGTCTGCCATATTTCTGTTTTGTAAATTTTAATATTAACGGACTTTATAAATAAAGTCATTGTTTTCAAACTGACGGGCAATCGCTTTCAGGTCATAGGCGATACTGGCATCTACCAGTTTATCACCAACCTGCAGTACAAATCCACCGATGAGGCTCTCGTCCACTTTCTCGTCAATTTCAATATTGGCGAAATCGCCGGCCTTTTTCACCTGGCTGATAATTTCTTCTTTCGTTTTCTCATCGATCGGTTTGGCCGTGGTGAGTTTTACGATATGGATGTTTTTAAACACCTTGTATTGGGTGATGAACGCCGCCAGGATTTCCGGCAGGTTGATCTCCCGTCCTTTTGTAACCAGGATGTTGAGGAAAGCCGAAGTCATCTGGCTGATATTGCCATTGGTGACTGCTTCCAGGATCTTCTTCTTCATGCCTGCGGCAATCACCGGGCTACGCAGCACATTCACGAAATCGCGGTTGCTTTTCGTGACGGCCTGGAGCCAGTTGATATCTGCATATACCGTTTCCACTTCATTTCTCTCGATGGCAAGACCGATGAGCGATTTGGCATAACGGGTGGCGAGTCTCGGGTTAAACATATTCTTCTTTGAAGCCGCTACGGGCGGCGGTTGAAGCCGCTGCTGGCGGCGATCAGTTAATTTAATTTCACGCTGTCAACAAGACCCCTGATATGGGCTTCCTGTGCTTCCTTGCCTTCCAGTTCACGACGCAGGATTTTTTCACTGATCTCGATCACGAGTTTACCCACCTGGTTTTTCACCTCGGTGATGGCAGCCATCTTCTGGGCGCTGATCGCGTCCTGTGCCTCAAGGATCACCTTGTTCGCTTCCAGTTTTGCCTGCTCCTTCGCTTCGTTGATGATCTTGTCTTTCATATCGCGTGCTTCTTTCAGCAGCTGGCCACGCTCTTCGCGTGCCTGGGCAAGCAGTGCTTCGTTTTCATTCTGCATTGCTGCCATTTCTGACTTCACCCGCTCAGCGGTAGCAATGGCACCCGCGATATTCGCTTCCCTGTCGTTCAGCGATTTCAGGATCGGTTTCCAGGCAAACTTTTTCAGCAGCAGGAGTACCACGATAAAGGCGATCAGTGTCCAGACGAAAAACCCTAAATGGGGAGTTAATAAACTCATACGACGGTATTATAAAATTTCAATTGTGTTAAGAGTAACTGTACCCTCCGCCCTGTGCATCAGGTACAGTACAAAGTTGGGCCAATGATTACGGCTTCAGAACCGCCAGGAGACCTGCGATTACTGCGAACAGCGCAACACCTTCCACGAAGGCTGCTGTCAGGATCATTGCGCCACGGATGTCGTTTGCAGCTTCCGGCTGACGTGCAATTGATTCAGTTGCACCTTTACCGATCTGGCCGATACCAAATCCAGCACCGATTGCAGCTAAACCAGCACCGATAGCTCCACCGAAGTGTGACCAGCTACCAGAAACTTCCAATAAAACATTCATTAAATCCATGACTGTGTGTTTATAATTAAAAAAACGAAAAACAAATTAATGGTTGGCTTCCTCCAGGTGGTGGTCGCCGATTGCCTGGCCGATAAATACCGCGGTCAGGTTGGTAAAGATGTACGCCTGGATAAACGCTACCAGGATTTCAATCACATAGATAAAAACCGCAAATGCAATCGATACCGGGCTGAAACCGATACCCGCCACTTTGGTCATTTCAGCGAAAATGAAAATCAGGCTCACGAAACTCAGGATGATGATGTGACCCGCAGTCATGTTCGCAAACAGACGGATGATGAGGGCAAACGGCTTGGTGAACACACCCAGCAGCTCCACCGGGAGCATCATGATTTTCACCGGCACCGGTACACCCGGGAACCAGAAAATATGACCCCAGAAATGTTTGTTGGTGCTGATCAGGATCGCCACCAGTGAAATCAGGCCAAGTACCGCCGTAAACGAAATGTTACCCGTGACGTTGGCTGATCCGGGGATGAGTCCGAAAATGTTGTTGATCAGGATAAAGAAAAACACGGTGAGCAGATAAGGCAGGTATTTGCCATACTTGTGGCTCATATTCGGCTTCGCTATCTCGTCACGTACAAAAATAATCACCGATTCCACGGCATTCTGCAATCCTTTTGGCGCGGATGTCACACCCACACCGGATTTGTATTTTTTTGCAATGCTGGTCATGATCCACACCAGGATAACCAGTGCGAGGATAAGCTGGACCGTATTTTTTGTGAGGGAGAAATCATACACCGACACGGCTGCATCTTTCTGGCCGTTTGCATCAACAGGTACGATATCGTGTTCTACCAGTTTGTACCCGTTATGGACCGCATGGCCATGTTCGAATTTTGAAGACATGAAGAAATCAAGACCGCGCTCAGGCGAGTACAGGATCACCGGCAACGGAATCGTCGCGTGGAAATCGTGTCCGTGTTCACCGGGTACCGTGAAAAAATGGAACTCGTGCGCATCGGCAACGTGATCCAGCATTTCCTTACCCGGATTGAATTTATCTTCCGGGTGTTCAGGAGTGAAAGTATTGACGATTTCGCCGCCACCTTCCCCCTGTGCACGCAGGATGCCCGGAATAGTAAGGCAAACAAGGCTGAAAACCGCCACTGACAAGCATTTGAGACGTCCTAAACTCATACAGTCCTGAAATTTGCCGCAAAGATAAGGGTCAGACACCTCAATTCTATCCCGGACTGTCGGAAAATCATGGAAATCCGGTCATTTACTTGTCATTCGGGCGCTGTATCCGGTTTTTCGAACTGCATTTCATGGAGCTGGGCATAGAACCCATTGATTTCCATCAGTTCCTCGTGGGTACCGGCTTCCTTGAGTTCGCCCTTGTCGAGCACGATAATTTTGTCCGCCTTCCGGATGGTGGAGAGCCGGTGTGCAATCACGATCGCGGTGCGGCCACTGATCAGTTTATCAATTGCATGCTGGATAAGCCGCTCACTTTCAGTATCTACGGAGGATGTAGCCTCGTCCAGGATCAGGACCGAAGGGTTATACAGCAGGGCACGGATAAAACTCAGGAGCTGTCGCTGTCCAAGAGAAAGGGTAGCTCCGCGTTCCATCACATTGTAGTCATAACCACCGGGCAATCGCATGATAAAGTCATGCATGTCAATGAGTTTAGCTGCCTCAATCACCCTTTCACGGGGGATGGCATCGTTGCGCAGGGTGATATTTTCCATAACCGAACCGGAAAACAGGAACACATCCTGCAGCACTACCCCGATATTTTTCCGCAGGTAATCGATATCGTAGTCATCGATATTGCGGTCATCGATACGGATCTGGCCCGACTGGATCTGGTACAGCCGGTTGAGCAGGCTGATGATGGTGGTTTTCCCGCTGCCGGTATGGCCCACGATGGCCACGGTCTCACCCGGGTTGATGGTAAAACTGATATCCTTCAGCACATACTTATCCCTGACATAGGCAAACCGGACCCTGTCAAACTCCACTTTCCCCTCGAGCGGTCCATCCGACCGGAATGCGTCGGGTCCGGACTCAGGGATAAAGTCGTCATTGTCCAGCACCTTGAACACGCGTTCACTGGCAATCACACCCATCTGCAGCACGTTGAATTTATCAGCGAGTACCCGCAGCGGGCGGAACAGCAGGTTGAGGTAGAGGATAAATGCGGTCACGGTACCATACTGGCTTTGCTGCAGGTGCAGCGCTTCGCGGGCGGTCCACCAAACGACCAGTCCCACCCCGAGTGCCAGTACAATTTCCACCACGGGGAAAAAGATCGAATAGGCCAGGATACCGGCGATATTGGCATTCCGGTGCTCCCGGTTGATTGCAGTAAATTTTTTGAGTTCCCGGTCTTCAGCCGCGAAGGCCTGTACCACCTGCATTCCTGTCAGATGCTCCTGTACAAAAGCGTTCAGGGCGGATACTGCATTCCGTACACGGAAGAACGACTTATTGATCGTTTCCTTGAAATACCAGGTGGCCACGATGATGATGGGAAAAGGGATCAGTGCGATCAGGGTCAGCACCGGATCGGTATAAAACATGACACCCAGCACGCACACAATCGAGAGCAGGTCGGCGATAATGGGCACCAGTCCCTCCGAAAAAATATCATTGATCGACTCGATATCGTTGATCGTGCGCGTGGTCAGCGTACCGATCGGGGTCTTGTCAAACTGTGAGAGGTTGAGGTTGAGGATTTTTTTGTAAACCGCGATGCGCATGTCTTTCACCACCGATTGCCCAAGCCAGGCCGTGGTAAAGGAAAACCAGAAGCGCAGGGCGGTTTCCCCCAGCAGCAGTACGATCTGTATAATTGTAACAATCACCACCATCCTTGCGACGGAGTTGGTGATATACTGGTCAACGGTCAGCTGGATCAGGAAAGGCCGCACGGGAGTAACCACCGCGAGCACGATGGCGAGCACAACGGAAAGGATAAATTTTTTCCGGTACGGGGCGGCATAACTGAATACACGCCGGAGAATGGCTACATCAAATTTCTTACGCGGAGCTTCAGGCAAAATCAAAAATTAGTCGCAAAGCTACGGAGTTCGGCAGGAAATGGGAAGCTAAAACTCTGCTGCTTATAACCGGGTGACCTGTCCGTCATCGTCTTCGGGTCCGATTGCTTTTTTGTATGCCTTGATGAAAATCGCCCCCAGGTTTTTATACGGCGGGATGTAATCTTCAAATCCTTCTACCGCAGCCTTGCCCTTGAATTCCTTCCAGAAAGGGATCCAGTCGATACCATTCCCGTTCCGCAGTTTCTCGGTGAGCAACTGGAAGAATGGTTTATTAATTGCTGTCTTGCCGATCTGTTTGGAGGCAATGATATGGGCATCTTCCGATTTACGGAGGATCGAATCAATCAGGTGGAATCCGCCACAGGAGCCCATAAACACCACTTTTGAAGAAGGCGCCATGTAGGCGATGGTGGAGTTGGCGAAATAACTGTGTCCGCGGTGGATCGTCACGGTCGGGTTGATATTATTGTTCTCCAGGTAGGCTCCGAGTGCCTGTTGGGCCTTATCGTCCTCACCGGTTTCTTCCGGCAGGGGTTTGTTGGCATAAATGATTACCGGTTTGCCTTTCACCGAGCGGATGGTGATCCATTGCGGGTTGGAGCGGTCGATGGTCCAGTTGGGAGCGGGGAACATGTTCTGGAAGCCGACAAAAATATTGGTGCCATCCTTATCACCGTAAAAGAATACCTGCATAACCACTTCCCCTTTTTCATTGGTCAGGGAATTGAAAGGCACATTGTATACAGGCGGGATCCCGAGTTCTTTTGTAAGGTCAATGTTTTTGGTCGAGTCGGCGGAGAGGAACAGTTTGTTGAGGATGTTGTAAATCACCACCCCTTTTTCATTGTTCATATCGGCATTGCGCTGGTAGTTGTCCTGCACCAGGCTGAGTACTTCCGATGCGAGTGTCTTGTTGGTTTCAATGATGCTCGCATAGGAGTCAGCCACATCCACCCCGTCTTCCAGGCCTTCCGATTTTTCCAGTCCGCCTACAAAAGCCTTCATCAGGTCGGTGGCATCATCATGGCTGGGGAAGGTGGACAGGAAGTTGCCGAGTTTATTATAGGCCGCAGCCTGGCTGATGAATTTACGGTAATGGTCAAATGAAAGGCTCATCAGCAGTGAATCCCCGCGGTTACCCGCTTTTTTCATCATCAGGGGATAAACGCCATTGGTATAACTGGACGTGTAAATCAATCCGTCAGTCAGCACTGCGAGGTAGTACAGTTCGGTCGCGCTCAGCGGCTGGATACAACGGAAACGCACTTCATCCCGTTCATTGTGCAGCCCGTTGATGGTGGTCACGAATACATCCTTCGCTTTTTTCTCCAGTTTGCCGGTGAGCTCACGGAACGCCAGTGCCGTATCCCCGTTCATCGCCCGCTGTTTATAATCCAGTTGTGTTTTGACGAGCAGGCGGTAGTACTGGACCGAATCTTTTTCGGCAGCATCGATTTCCTCGAAACTTATTTTTCCCCGGCCGATATTATCCAGGAAGGGAAAATATTGCTGTCCGCTTTTACTCTTCGACATACGCACCACCGTTTTTACAAACTCATCATCGTTGATCGAGCGGATCCGGTTGCCCAGGGCATTGTAAGCCTGTGCATAGGTATAAAGCTGTCCGGGATATTTTTTTGCAACAGCCTTGATCAGGCTGTCGGCATAGGACACACCCGGATTGCTGTTGAGCGTAACGAATGTGCGGGAAGGATACAGCGTACAGTATTTGAGTACCAGGTCTTCGCTGGCTTTTGTATAACCCGGGTTACGGGAAAATATACCTGCCGCGAGCACGGCCATGCCCACGTCATAGGGACGTGAACCCAGTGCCGGGGCAATGCTGTTATTATTACGGTCAAGTGCTATGGCCTGGCTGTAAGCGTCGATCACTTCGGGAAGATGCAGGAGATTCACTTTCCGCGTACGGTAATTCTGGCGAACGTACCGGAGTACGCTGCTGAGGCCGGTCAGGTAATTTACCTTGAGACGGTGGTCGGACAGGCTGTCGGCTTCTATCTCCAGCTGCAGTTCGTCTACTTTCCGTAACACGGCGGCGGTGAGCAGGAGATTGATTTCTTCGTTGCTGCCGGCCGCGAGCACGCTGTCGGACTTGCCGTCAGATGCCAGGATGGCTGTCTGCTCCTTGTCCACCTGGTCATGGAAGAGTTCGCGGTTTTTTGGAATCCGGATACCTGAGGGGCCGGCACTGTCTCCCTGGGCCTGTAAACCAAGGCTGAGCAACTGTACGAGGGCGATCAGGGCGGTATGTCGTAAAATTGATGTCATAAGGATCGAATCACAAATTTAATATCCCTTCCCGACATTAACGACAATGGACGCGGATGCGTATGCCGGAAGGAAAAAGCACCATTCAGCAGACGGGATCTACGGGAAAAAGTTGGCTAAGAGTATAATTAAGCTGTTTTACCCGGATATTAAGTTATCATTAACTCTGCGTGAACAAACACCGCCAATTTCCATGCCCCGAAAAATCCAGCTAGGTTTGCGGAAAGTTTCTGCTGAATGGAGAATAATACCCGGAAAGTGTTGATTGCGGATGATGAGCCTGACATCCTGGAGATCCTCAAGTACAACCTGGCTGGCCAGGGATACGAAGTCATCACGGCAAAGGATGGCGACGAAGCCCTCGACAAGGCCAAACGCACCCAACCTGACCTGATCGTACTGGATATGATGATGCCGAAGAAGACCGGCGTGGAAGTCTGCCAGATCCTGCGCATGCAGCCAGCTTTCAAGGAAACGCTGATTATGTTCCTGACAGCGGTGAGTGATGATGGTTCACAGATCAAGGGACTGGAAACGGGGGCTGATGATTACATCAACAAACCCATCAGCCCGAAGGTATTCCTCAGCCGCGTGGCCGCCCTGTTTCGCCGCGTAGCGAAAAATGAAGTAAAAACACTGCAGATCGAAAACCTGACTATCGACCCTGAAAGGTTTATGGTGCAGGTGGACGGAAACGATATTGTACTTGCGAAAAAGGAGTTTGAACTGCTTTACCTGCTGGCCCAGCGACCGGGACGGGTGTTCCTGAGGAATGAAATCCTCAACCAGGTCTGGGGCAACGAGGTAATTGTCGGCGACCGCACCATTGATGTGCATATCCGCAAGATCCGCCAGAAACTGGGGATCGACTGCGTCACCACTGTGAAAGGTGTGGGGTATAAGTTCCAGCTCTGAGACTGGCGGGAACGGATACCCGGGCAGACGACCCGCCGCATGCATTTGCAATTCCTTTTCGCGTAAGCGTTATATCGGTTCCGGCTGCATGGAACCCGGTTAGTTGAGTAAATTGTATTATGTTTTCCCTGAAGAATCTTTCCCCGCGCGGATTATCTTTCCTGACTGCTGTGGCGCTCGCGCTGCCGATCGGCGTCCTCGTTTACTTTATTGAGGACAAATGGCAGCCTGCACTTATCTCACTGGCGGTGGTCATGCTTGGTGCCTACCTGCTCATCTCCTTTGTACTGGAACGGTTTATTTACCGCAAGATCAAACTGATTTATAAATTCATTTACCAGACCAAGGCGACCAAACGCGAAGAAACATATTACAAGTACATCCTTCCCCGGAAAAGTATTGATGAAGTACGCGAGGACGTGGAAGCATGGGCACAGGGCAATAAGGAAGAGGTGGAGTTACTCCGCGCCAATGAGCAGTTCCGCAAGGAATTCCTCCAGAACCTTTCGCACGAGTTCAAGACGCCCGTATTTGCTATTCAGGGTTATGTGGACACCTTGCTGGGCGGGGCTTTGGAGAACCAGGAGGTGAACCGCCGTTTCCTCGAGAAAACCGCCACCAATGTGGAGCGACTGACAAACCTGCTCAATGACCTCGATGAAATATCCCGGCTTGAACGCGGTGAGCTCAACCTGATCAAACAGAATTTTGTGATCCAGGACCTCGTCCGGGAAACCTTTGAGAGCATCTCCATTGTGGCCGAGCAGAAAAATATCCGTTGTGTGATCAAGAAGGACTGTGAATCACCGCTCACGGTTTTTGCCGACAAGGAAAAGATCCGCCAGGTGTTGCTCAACCTCACCGAGAATTCGATCAAATACGGGAAGATAAACGGCACCATCACGGCCAGTATGTATAATACGGACGGGAACCATATCCTTGTGGAAATGGGTGACGACGGGATCGGGATACCGGAAACCTATCTTCCGCGGGTGTTTGAGCGTTTTTACCGGACCGACACAGGACGTAGTCTCGATGCTACCGGCAGCGGTCTCGGTCTTGCTATCTGCAAACACATCGTGGAAGCACACGGCCAGACCATCCATATCCGCAGCCGCGTGGATGTGGGAACCAGTGTCGGGTTTACGCTGGGAACGAAAAGGGATTGAGCTTTCCAAGGTACCCATGATCGGTAGCCAGCAGCAGGGAGTAAAATTGGGGTATAAGTAACACAACGGCTTCATCCGAGACATCGTACCAGATATATTCCCATGATTTCAGCAGATCTGAAAGAAGGACCCTGTCAACAGCCTCTTTAATGCCCCAGATCAGAAATACATCTGTATCAGTGCCGGAATTTTGACCGTCAGTTATTTCACGGATCAGATCAATTGTTTCGCGATCATGCAATGGAAATTTTTCAACCCTTCTTTCCAATTCCTCAAATAAATCTGAGTCACGGCTTCGGGAAGTATCCAGCCTTAAAACACGAAGCAATTCTGCAATTATCTGCTCCGATTCCGGGGAGGCAAGTGTTTCAACACGCAAGTACGACTCAGGATGATCCTTTGAAAAAATGTCGAGTTTAAATTGTTCCACCGCACCAAATTACGTTAAGTATCCCCGAAGCGTATATCCAGAAGACCAAAGAGTAGTTTTTGGTTCTTTCATTTTTTCGTCAGCAGGCTGCCATCACCAAACTCCTCCCCTACCAGGTTCGCCATCAGCGAAGCCAGCTGCTGCTGGTAGAGTTGCTTCCCGTTGCGGCATTCACCCACCGGATCCACGCCGGGGCCCATCAATGCCATCCATGTCTGTGATGATCCTTTAATAAAAAAACCATGGGAAGTCCACTGGTCATGTTTGCTTCCGCGACCATGATCGGTGGTGACCAGCAGGCTGGTGTTATTTTTATATCCGGGTGTCGACTGGATCCAGTTCCACAGTTCAGCGATCATCTGGTCGGCCTTGCTGATCGATTCGAGGTAGTTGTCGTAATGCCCCGAGTGTGCATACTCGTCCGATTCACCCAGACCCATCAAAACCACGCTGGGATTGTTTTTCGCCATGTATTCCTTTGCCGTGATAAATGTCAGCTGGTCCTTGCGTGTGCCCACATGTTCATTGATCACATCCGACTGTACCTGGTTTACGGCGGCAAATGTTGCAGAGCCGTTTTCTTCCATGTTGTCATAACCACTGTTCACCAGCAGGCCGTTCCGCTTCTGGCCGAGTATGTAGGGAAAGACATCCCATGAGGTAAACGCGGCTACTTTTCCCGAAAAATCTTTTTTGCCGTTGAGGTATTCGAGTACGTTTTTATGCGGGTTGTGTTTTTTCTTATTGGATGAAATGGCGAGATCAGTATTTCCCGTAAACATTTCATGATAGCCGGGATAGGAAAAGCTGTAGATGTTGGAAACATTCATGCGGCTGCGGAGATCGCGGTTACCGTAGAGTTGTCCTTTGCGGGAGATCACGCTCCATAAGAATGGCATCAGGCGTTTCCGGCGTTCATCCCCCGATTCGCCGCCATACAGGAGATTCATTGAAGAGGTGTCGGCTGTGTATTCGACATCACCCAGCAGGGAGGGATCCGCACCCCTGAACACTTCCTGCCAGCGAACCCCATCGAGTGTGATGATAACGAGGCGTCCTGAAGATCGCACTGGGACCTGGTCGATAAATCGTTCGGTTTTGGGTGTGGCCGAAGGAAGGGTCATGAAAATCACAAGGCAGAATAAAAACACTTTCATGATGAATGGTTTTGCAAAGAAACCCACACTATGTGACCACAGCGTTAACGGCACATGAACATGGGGTTAATTCCGTGCAAGTGTTCATATTAGCTTAATGATGGCTTAACACGGGGTTTATACTGGTTATGGAACTTCAATAAACCTTCGAAATGGAAAAACGAATTGTTGATGTGGTTGTGCTTTCGGATGTGCATCTTGGCACATATGCCTGCCGCGCGCGTGAGTTGCTGATCTACCTGCGAAGCATTTCACCACGACTGCTTATCCTCAACGGGGATATCATCGATGGATGGCAGTTCAGCAAACACTACTTCCCGCCTGAGCATATTCAGGTGATCCAGGAGATCCTGTCATTCCTTTCGAAGGGTACAAGGGTTATTTATATTACGGGCAACCATGACGAGTCGCTGCGGCGGTATGCCGATATGCAGGTGGGCAACTTCCAGCTGGCGGACAAAGCACTGATCGAGATCAATGGTTCGGTCACCTGGGTATTCCATGGTGATGTGTTTGACCATACCAGCCGCAATCCCGCGCGGATGCTGAGTCGCCTGGGCAGCAATGGTTACGCCCTATTGCTTGGTTTCAACAAAATGATCAACCGGATCAGCCGATTTTTCGGAAAGGAAAAAGTGTCGTTTGCCAAGTCGGTGATGAACCAGTTCAACAAACGGTTTGTAAAAATTGAAAAGTTTGAAGAACTGGTTGCCGGACTGGCTATCGAAAAGGATTATGATTGTGTGATTTGCGGGCATATCCACGAGCCGAAGAAACGCAGGATCAGCAATGACAAAGGATCGGTGATGTACCTCAATTCGGGCGACTGGGTGGAACACCTGACCACGCTGGAATACCACTCCAATGACTGGCACCTTTACACCTTTGACCAGGTAGTGGAAAAATCGGTGAAGATGAAACGTGAGCGGCCTGACACGCAGGTGATCCCCGTTGATATCGATGTGTATCTCGACACCCGTCTGCCACGCGCTACGGGCACCAATGGATAAAACCACGTTTTAATAAAACCCTTCGTCATGAAAATCCTCTATGCGGTACAGGCTACCGGAAACGGGCATATCAGTCGTGCCATGGAACTCCTCCCCCATCTCCGGGAATATGGCCAGGTTGACATTTTCCTGAGCGGCAACAACTCCCACCTGCGGCTGGATGCACCGGTGAAATACCGCAGCAAGGGGCTCAGCCTCTATTACAAGGGCACCGGTAGCCTGAACTACTGGCAGATGATGCGGGAGCTCAAACCGATGCGGATCCGGAAGGAGATCATGGAGTTGCCGGTGGAGAAATATGACCTCGTATTGAATGATTTTGAACATATCACGGCAGCGGCCTGCGCACGCAAAGATGTACCATCGGTAAACTTCGGCCACCAGGCCAGTTTCGCTTCCCCGTTTTCCCCAAGACCATTGCAGCGGAGTATGATTGGCGAATTCGTGCTGAAGAACTATGCAAAGGCCGATCGTTATATCGGTTTACATTTCAAACGGTATGATGATTTTATATTTACACCGGTGGTGAAACAGAAAATCCGTGAGGCACAACCGGTCGATTTGCAATACGTAACCGTGTACCTGCCCTCGTGGAGCGAAGCGCAACTGGTGGAAATATTCAGCGAGTTCAGGGATATCCCGTTTGAAGTCTTCTGCCATGAGGTGAAACAGGTCAGACGTTTTGGCAACCTGACATTGCTGCCGGTGGATGGCGAGCTATTTAACCAGAGCCTGGTGTATTGCCACGGGATCATTACTGGTGGCGGCTTTGAAACGCCCGCCGAGGCCCTGCACCTGGGGAAAAAGATTATGACGATCCCGATCCGGAACCAGTACGAACAACAATGTAATGCTGCCGCACTCGCGGAGATGGGTATCACGCGGTTGTCTTCCATCGACCATAATTTCCGGGAACACCTGTACACCTGGATGGATGAGGGCACTGTGTTGCAGATGGATTACAGCAGGAGTATTGAACAGAGCCTGCGTTTCCTTTTCCACCCGCCGATGACAAACAGCCGTTATATGCGGGAGCTGGTGATGGCAAGCTGATTTAATCCGTGCCGATATATACGTTAGTGATTGAGGGGCCCATGAGGGCTCCTTTTTTGCGTGCGGTCAGGGCATAAAAAAACCACTGTGGGGAGACTGTACCCACAGTGGTAAACTGCATGAGAAATTGTCACGACGGTACTGCTAACCCAAATGACAATTGTAGAAC
This sequence comes from Chitinophagaceae bacterium, assembly GCA_004173355.1. GTDB lineage: Bacteria > Bacteroidota > Bacteroidia > Chitinophagales > Chitinophagaceae > JBEVJC01. The sequence goes on from SEAD01000019.1 coordinate 46,967, forward strand.
GACGGAGTAGAAAGAACTGACGTAAAGATAGAGGGGTGATGTTACGGCAGGGTTACGCGATGGTTAAGCGAGTATTAAATGAATGGATGGGACAATCGCCCGGGCACGAGCAGGCATTGTCCGGAAAAATATGCAGTTTTACCACATCGGCGGCGGTTCTCACCAACTCCCAACGACAAAGTTTTAAAAAGGACCTTACGGGGTTTTTTTTTATTTCAGGATAGTGAAAATTCGTTTTCCGGTTATCTCCTGCTTTGACAGTCTGTAAAATTTCCGTTTGTAAAAAAGAAAGATCTCTACCAGTAACCTCTGGCCTTCCACTCCGCTTCGAAGTCCATCTACGAGACTACGGGCAAACAACAAGTCGTAGCCCATCGACGTGAGCGCCTGAGATGTTAACAGTTCATGGGTGTGGACCAGCGCTGGATTCTCCGAATACACCCGGCATCCAGTGCTTGTATCAGCGTGCAGTATGATCCAGTCCGGAAAGCCGGAGCATCCTCTTCCGGAAAATCTTCCTTGTTGGTCATCACAGCAGGCAAACTACTTTACCGAACCGGGCCAACATTGTTATATCCCTCGACAGATCAGGTTTTTTTCACCAGACAACAGCTTTTTTAAACATCTGCACCCCACAAAAAAGGGACGCCTTAAAAGGCGTCCCGGAATTATAAACTAAATAAACTGAATTAGAGATTCACAAATTTCGTCCAACCTTTCCACCAGGTTGCGTTCGCACCAGCTGGTGCAATAGCACCGCGGAAAGTCACGGTCTTGTCGAAGAAGGTATCACCTGTGAATTTGCCATCTGCGAATGCAGCGCCTGTCAGGATCTTCTGGTTACCATTTGATCCGCCGAAAGGAGTTGGATCGGGAGCGGTGTAATTGAACGGCTGGATGAGACGGGCTTCGTCTGATGTAGCAAGTACGATATTGTCGTTGTTGCTGTTGGTGATCCATCCAAGCAGGTCAGCCTCGGTCTTGATGGTTGCACCGGCAGGACCGTTTGTGGCGTTGTTCGACAACTTGGTTGCAAGCGTGTTTCCTGCAAATGTATTGTTGCGGAGACGCAGTGAACTGTCTTCGATATTCAATACGGTTGACACACCAGTAGTGCCATCGATCAGCACACCCTGCGGCCATCCCATGATAATCGAGTTGAACAGGCTCAGTGAAGAGTTCCTGCGAATCTGCGCTCCTGCGCGGAACAGGCTGTTTCCGATGTTGCTAAGTGTAGCGCGTGGGCCGATTGCTGTGATGTTGGAGAAAATCGGGCTGGTTTCCGGAGTTACCGCAGTACCACCTGAGTTGTTATCACTTTCAAAAGCTTCTGAAGTTGAGATATCGGCAATCAGCGAATCGCGGAGTACGAGACCAAACTGGATTTTTCCGCTGAAACCGTTATCGGTATCAAAGTCATCATCCTGGGTTTTGTAGGCGATCAGGTATTTACAATTAACTGTACCACCAAACCATTCGTAAGCGTCATCCTTGGCATAGGAAACCTGGATGTGATCGATGGTTGTACCGCGGCCAACAGCAGCAAGGGTAAGACTGTTCAGCTCCTTGTCGGGCTGGGCGGCGTAACCGGCGTATTCGATACGAACGTACTGAAGTACACCCGTATTGTCATTGTCGTCAGGGGTTGCGCCACCACCTGCAATGGCGTCATTGTTCGCATTGTTGATGCCACCTTCCACTTCAAACGTACCCGGACCACCGCCCGTACCTGCAAATGAAGTATTGATATTCGCTTTTCCGCAAAGGATGATGCCACCCCAGTCACCTGAAGTTGGATTTGCAGAAGCGGATGTAAAGATGATTGGCTCATCAGCTGTACCGGCAGCCATGATTTTTGAACCGCGGCTGATTACCAGCGCAGTAACGTCGCTCGTTGTAAGCGCACATTTAACCGTAACACCCGCCTCGATAGTAAGGGTTGAGTTGTTCACGATGTAAACAGGCCCACGGAGGATATAAGTATTCCCTTTGCGGAAAGTAGTGTCAGAAGAAATCCTACCCTGTACAGTAATGGTCGCGCCGGTGTTTCCACCATTTCCACCACCAGGCTCGGTAATGATAATCGGCTCACCATCGGTTTCAATTTTGCGGCAACCGGTAGCAGTTACGGCAGCGATAGCAGTTAAATAAAGAATGTACTTTTTCATCAGTTTATTTGTTTAAAGAATTGTGCTTGTAATTAGATTGAATAATTAAACGTGAGGCTGAAGTTTGTACCCAGTTTGCGGGTGAAACGGTAAGCGTCAATATTTTTCTGGAAAGAATCCTTGTTGTTCATGTTCTGGTAGAAATACTGGGTCCTGTTGATGATATCGGAAATATTCAGACGCAGCTCACCTTTGTTCTGGATAATCTTCTTTGCAACCTGGAAGTCCAGCACAGGACGTGGTGCTTCAAACACGTTGGGCGTGCTCGCACCACCGGTTTTGTCACCCACGAGATACAACCTTTCACCAATCTGGTTGAAAAGGATCGTGGCATTGATACCCTTCTTCTCGTTATCATAAAGGATCCCGAGGTTAACCACATAAGGCGATTGTCCCTGCAGCGGACGATCCACATCAAAGGCGGAACTTTTTACGCGGCTGTAGATATAGGAAAGGTTGGACTGGAACGTAAAGTTTTTGAGTCCCTGTGAAATCACATCCAGTTTTTTGCGCACTTCAAACTCAACTCCATAGGCATTGGCGAAGTCAACGTTTTCAAAACGGAATGTACTCGCACCACCACTACCTTCAGAAAACAATTGCTCGATAGGAAGGTCGAAACGTTTGTAGAAAACACCGGCAGTCACTACCTCACCCGCACGCGGGTAGATCTCATAACGGAAATCGGCATTGATTACCTTGGTACGCTCGAGATTCGGATTACCCTGAACTGAAGCATTCAGTTCGAAGTCATACAGGTTGAGCGAAGCCAGTTCACGCAGCTCGGGACGAACCACAGTCTGGGAACCGGAAAGACGCAGGTTGGTTTTATTATTGAGTTTCAGCGTGGCATTCAGGCCAGGAAGGAAATCGGTGACCCTTGAATGGGTATGACGTTTGTCCCATGCCTTTACACTACCCACCAGCTGGTCGTAGTCTTCTACACGAAGACCATATACTACGCGGAGGTTTTTGGTAAACTGGTTATCAAACTGGATAAAGCCTGCATTCAGGATGGTGTTGGCCATGTAGCGGTACTGCTGGTCAACAATCGCGCTGAAAGCAAACTGCTGGCTGGTGGCACTGCCATTGCCAAAATTCTCCGGGGCAAAAATCTGTCCGGCGGGCAACTGCCTCAGCGCCGCGTTATCGCGTGGCAGATAGTTCGCAAACAGGATGGCATCAAACAGGCGATCCTTGATCTGCAGCATGTATCCACCTTTCAGGGTCTGCTTCTGGCCCAGCCAATTGAAGCTGTAGCTCAGGTCACCACCACCGGTATAGATATAATCACTCAGGCTCTGGAAAATACGGCTGCCACTTTGCTGTGACAGGGTATTTGCAATGATCGCCGAATAGGGATCCGATTCAGAAGCACGGCCATAAAG
>SEAD01000131.1 GCA_004173355.1 Chitinophagaceae bacterium
CGGTTCACCGACCGTGAATGGCGCCGGAGGTACGTACTGAAACCGGCAGACGACGAAATCGAAAAACTCACAAAGGACCGTTTCGAAGCGCAATCCATTGCCTCATTCAACCTCGGCGGTAAACATAATTTCCGGAAGTTTTACCTCAATTACGAAGGTCAGTATTCAGAAGGCCGGCAGAACACGCCATACGACCATGAAGTCGGGTTTATCGCCGGACTGCCCTCTTCATTTGATGTGGCCGGTAAAAAATACCCGGTACTGGATGCACCCGGATTTACCGACAACAGCAGTTACGAATTCGACGAAGTATCTTATGGCCATACCGTGGCGAAAGACAGGAACCTCACCGCCAAATTTGAAGTGGGCATCCCCTACAAAACCGGCACCAGCAGTGGCACACTGCGTTTCGGGGCGAAAGCACGTTTCAAGAAAAAAAGCTATCGCATCAACAACGAAGTGTACTCCAGCGATGGTGGAGTGCCCGATGCCAGCGAATTTGACGAATCTCCCATCAAGGACAATGGCACCATCCTCGGCGGCCGTTTCAACCTGGGCCGTCCGGTCAATATGAGCTCATTCAACCGTTTCTTCAATGCAAACCCCGGACTCTTCGAACTCGATGTGGAATCCAAATCCATCGATGAAGCACTGGAATCATTCCGCGCTGAAGAAAATGTGTACGCGGCGTTCCTGATGGCCAGACACCAGCTGAAAAAAGTATTACTGGTAGGAGGCCTCCGCTACGAGCGCACCAACGTGAGATACAATTCGAGCGATGTGATCATTGACCCGGCAGGAGACCTGCAGGAGATCATACCTGTAAGCGGGTCTTCCAACTACGACTTCCTGCTGCCACAGGTGCAGGCACGTTTTGAACTGGGGAAAATGACCAACCTGCGTGCATCTGCCACCTATTCCTATGCACGACCCAACTTCAGCGAGATCATTCCGGCCCAGGAAATCAACCGGGAAGATGAAGTAGCCACCATTGGTAATGCCGCACTACGGCCAACCAAAGCACTGAACCTGGACCTGATGCTGGAACACTACTTCGGTAATGTAGGTATCGTGTCGGCGGGCCTGTTCCACAAAAAACTGGACGACTTCATCTATCGCCGTGTCCTGTTCAATGCAACATACCCATTGACAGGAACCCCGATCATTCCGGCAATAGATGTCATCCAGGCACAGAACGGAAATGATGCAGAGCTGACAGGGGTTGAACTCGCGTTCCAACGGAAACTGGACTTCCTGCCGGGCCTGCTTGGCAAATTCAACCTGTACACCAACTATACCTACACCCATTCAAAAGCAAACCTCCAGAGCCGGACTGCTGACTCCAACCAGCCGGATGTAAAAGAAAGCCTCCGGCTTCCAGGCCAGGCCAGCCATGTCGGGAATATCGCCCTCGCTTTTGAATCAAAGAAGTTGCTGATCCGTCTTGCAGCCAACTTCAATGGCGAATACCTGAGTGAAATCGGGGGTGAGCCGGCAGAAGACCTGTATGTCAAAAGCCGCATGCAGCTGGACCTCAGCGCGAGTTATGTGGTGAACCAGCGCTTCAGGTTATTTGCCGAAGGCCTGAACCTGACCAACCAGCCGTTTGAAACATACATGGGCAATAAAGACGTAACCAACCAGCGTGAATTTTATTCCTGGTGGATGCGACTCGGACTGAAATTCGACCTGCACGGAACAAAATAATTAAAAAGCTTTTTATGAAATCGATTCGATTAATCGTTACCAGCTTCCTGCTTGTACTGGCAGCAGGTTGTGATAAAAAAAATGATGACCTGGTAAAACCCGGCACTGGTGATAATTTCCCCCAGGTTATAAAATTTGATGATGAAGGGGATGGCGACGCTGAAGACGCGGACGAATTCAGCTTCAAACTCGTGCTCAACGACCGCTACGATGCAACGGGTGAAAATCCCGGGGGAAAAATAATCCCGCTGACGGAAGATGTGACGGTGAATTTTAAAATTACCGAATGGGAAGGCTTTGATAATCCCTCAGACTATATCCGCGAGGTAACCGGGTTTTATGAAATCGACGACTGCACAACCTCCCTCGATGAAGGCACCGACCTGAATGTGGTGTTCGATGCCGCTACCGGCACGGGGTCAGTCCGCTTCCCGAAAGGCGTGGAAGAAATTGAAATCGCATTCGCTACCGACGAAGACTTCTTCAACGACAATACCCTGAACACCGAAGAAAGGAGTATCACGCTTGAAATTACCGGCCTCACAACAGTAGCCGGACAGAATGTAACCTTCAATAAAGCCAGGCAGTTTAAATACGAGGTGCTGGATGATGAAGCGGTGCACGGCGACTGGGAAGTAGATCATGAAGACTCGGCACAGTTTGTTTTGTTCACCCGGCTCTTTGGCCATATCAATGAAGACATCGCCTCACTTTCCGCCGATGATGTGGAGAAAATTGAAATCAGTATCGAATACAATGAGGTTAAAGTGCTGGTCGAGCTGAAAGAGATGGAAGAAATAGAGGAATGTGACGGCCCTGAAATGGTCAACAAGGTTATCGAAATCGAAGCCGATCTGGAAGACCTTTCCACATTGACGAACGAGGGCGACATTGAATTTGCGGGAGAAATCGAACAAGAAGACGGATCGGTAAAGGAGTTTGTGTATAAAGGTGGATTTGCCATTTCTTCCGATGGACTGACCGTCACACTGACCGGAGAGTATGATGATGAAGAGACAGATGAAATTGTTTTACTGCTAAAAAAATAGAAGACGATGAAGATTGAATGGAACAGACTGACGATAACTGTTTTGCTGGTGCTTGTAAGTTCATGTAACAATGCACCGGCAAAAACAGGGACAACGAATAGCCCGGAACCGGCCATCGCACAACCCGTGATTATCACTGACACCGTGCCCAATGACTCGGACGACCCTGCTGTATGGATCAATTATGCAGATCCATCCGCAAGCCTGGTAATCGGCACAGATAAAGACTCAAGCGGTGGCCTGTACGTATTCGACCTGAAAGGGAAACTGGATACAGCCAGGTCCATCCGCGGCCTGGGACGGCCGAATAACGTGGATATCGAATACGGACTCAGCCTCGGAGGCAAACCCGTGGACATTGCTGTCACCACCGAGCGCTTCACGCATAAATTACGCATCTATAGCCTGCCGGATATGAAACCCGTTGACAATGGCGGCATCCCGGTTTTTGAAGGAGAGGATCCCGCCTTCAGGGACCTGATGGGGATTTCATTGTATAAGGACCCTGCGGGAACTATCTATGCAATCGTCGGTCGGAAGACAGGTCCTACGGACAACACTTATCTATGGCAGTACCAGCTGAAGGATGATGGAAAAGGTAATGTGATAGCGGCGCTGGTACGGAAATTCGGGAACTACAGCGGTAAAAAAGAAATCGAGGCAATTGCAGTGGATGACCAGCTGGGATACATTTATTATTCGGATGAGCAGGTGGGAGTGCGAAAATATTATGCTGATCCGGCCAAAGGCAATGAACAGCTCGCCATCTTTGCCGATACCGCTTTTGCGGGTGACCATGAAGGGATTTCGATTTACAGCACCTCTCCCACTACGGGTTTTATTATTGTATCAGACCAGCAGGCCGACCAGTTCCGCGTTTATCGCCGTGAAGGTGATCCTGGATCACCTAATACGCATAGCCTGTTGCGTACCGTAAAGGTAAAAGCTCATGAGAGTGATGGTAGTGAGGCCATATCCGTGCCTCTCGGACCAGATTTCCCGACGGGAATATTTGTAGCAATGAGTGATGAGAAAACATTTCATTTTTACCGGCCGGAACAGATCCTAGGGGATTCTTTATTGCGTAAAAAATAAGGGCTAACGCACGTGATTTGCAAAAGGGATAACTTTGTGTTATCCCTTTTGCATGCCTGCTATATTTTAACTATCAATGCGTTAACGCACGACATTCAGGTGCCTGAGCTGTTACGATATCCTTTCCCCTCGAAAACTTAACATTGGCTGTGTTACCAAATTATTAAGTTTGTCTAAACAGACAGTGTGACGGCAAAACAAATTAAACAAGAGCTCCGCTCCAAAATAGAAGAAACATTGAAGAGTACTTTTCCCGAACTCACGGCAGCGAAGCCAAAGAAGTTTGAGAAAAACGTACGGAAAGCAAGTAAGACCCTGCTGGCTGGTCTTGCTGTAAAAATTGCAGCGGTAAAAAAAGAAAAGCCTGCTAAAAAAACCAAATCCGGGAAAAAAGCCAAAGTAGCCGTGCTGGTCGAACAGCCTGAAGTGGCCGCTGTAAAATAGCCTCCGTTGCTCAGCGCTGGCCCCCGTTATTTCGACAATGTAGACGAGGAAATACGCACGACTTTCGAAAAATCTATATAACGGTAGTCCCCCAACTTCGTTACCTGCAGGTCCACTTTGTAGGACCCAGCTGCACCATTGGCTGTACTGATCACATGTTCAGTCACTGGTGCCTTCATTTTAACTCTATTCGCAGCCAGCAATTCCCTCAGCACCCGTCCATCCATGGTGGACGGCACTTTCAGACCCTGGAGAAACAAGACGGTTGGTGTAATATCCACGTTGGACGTAGGCAGAGCGCTTTCGGTAGCAGCGATAAAATCGGGACCGGAAGCAATCAGCGGGATGTGTACCTCGTAAGGACTCATACTTCCATGTCCGGCCACACCCTTGCCCATACTCGTGCCGGCATAACCGGTATTGTTTTTATCATCATTCCAGTTGTAATCCGCCAGCACATCGCCCGAACGATCCGCATTGTCCCAATGGATGCTGGAAAATGAAAGGGTACCCGGCACCCAGCCCTGCGTTGATTTTTTATTTTTCCCGCGGGTAAATATTGATCCGATCCAGGGTTCAGCCTGTAATACCTCAACGATCTTCCTTACAGTCTCTTTATTATGATCCCGAACATGGATCGACCCGCCGGCAACCACCACGTCCTCCGATTCCTTGTTTTCTTTCAATCCATGGCGAATGAGCAGGTCAGTGATATTGTCCTTCCCCGCATAGGTCACAAATCCGTGATCGGTGGAGAACAGGATATTAAAGTCCTTCCTCAGGTCACGGTCATCAAGTGTCTGCAGGATACGGCCAAGCTGCGCATCCACTTTTTTAATCGCTTCCATTGCGGCAGGCGAACCGATCCCATCGCGGTGTGCACAGCCATCCGGATCGGAAAACCAGACCGCATTCACCGATGGGCCATCCGGCACCAGTCCGTATTTAATCAGTGCATTGGCCACCCATTCATGCCGCGGCCCGTTGTCTTTTGAATACGCCTGTGGCTGCCCAAGGTCACGGATCACCGAATCGCGGATGGATGCCGGCAGGATCATATCCGGATTGATAATCGCCCCACCGTTAACCTTGTGGTTCTGCAACAATGCCTGGCCGGTAGAACCGGAACTGAACACCATCATGGTCTTACCCGAACGTTGCAGGATTTCGCCAAGGGATATGGAAGTAAGCAGGTGACCCTGCATGGCCGAGTCAATGCTGTTGAGATCGCGGGCATCACCCGTATCCAGTGCACCATTCTTTTTCACCTTCGGGAAAAATACAGAGTTACCCATCAGCCCGTTCTGCTGCGGGTACGACCCCGTTGCATAGGATGATGAGTTCACCCGGGTTACTGTGGGAAACACGCTATGGTGGCTGGTTCCGTATACCCCTGCTTTTTTCAAAGCATACAGGTTGGGCATATTTTCCGGGGTGATATAATCGGGGCGCAGTCCGTCAAAGAACACGATCAGTGTCCGGCTGGCTTTCAGTTTTCCTTCCTGCGCAGCGGCTGACAATGTCAGCGATAAGAGGGCGAATGAAAATATTTTTTTCATGCTGGTTATTTATAAACCGGCTTCACTGGCTTGATGCCCAGTTTTGCAGCGGCGGGTAAAAAAAGGTCCATATCATTGACGAGTACAAAATCAATTCCCAGATCGTAGAGGTACGGCAACTCTGCGGGCTCCTTTGCCATGAAATAATTGATGCGGATGTTGTTATCGCGCAACTGCTGTACCAGTGGCTTGCGACCCACACTGTCGGCAGTTACCACCAACTGTATAAATTCCGCCTTCATGTCAATGCTTGCTTTCACATACACTGCATCATCCTTGCGGTATTTATTTTCCGCATTGCAGATCCGGATCCCCGGTACCGCAGCCCTGGCTGCAGCTGCGGCCGGTTCGCCACAGGCCAGGAAGGACTGCGTCATCCGGCCCTTTTTCAGTAGCATCTCCGCCGACGCCCTGCCAACCGCAGCATCCCCTTTGAGGTGGCAGTTGAGCCAGATATTCACGGGCATAATATCGAGTACTTCTTCAAAGGTCGGGATCCGCGTACCCGCAAATGCAGTACCGTTGCGGACTCCGGCATCCAAGGCACGGAGTTCAGCAAATGTCAGCTCCGACACTTCGCCTTTTCCGTTCGTGGTGCGGTCGACGGTACCGTCATGCATGATCACCAGCACACTGTCTTTTGTCAACTGGATATCAAACTCGATCATCTGCGCCCCCAGCTGTATCGCATGCCGGAACGCGGGCAGCGTATTTTCCGGATACGTAGTCATATCGCCACGATGCGCACAGAGTCCACGTGTGGGCAGGGCGGTTTTTTTTCCTTGGGCAAACACCCCATTGACCAGCAGTAGCATGGCCAGTAAAAAAATTCCTGTTTTCATATAGTATTATTTGTCCCACCACACTTTTACATCGCTGTTGTCGCCACCCATCGATGTGATGGCAACCGCGAGGTTTTCAGGGTTCAGCGATTGGAGGTATGATGGATAGGGAACACGGAAAGGAAAATTATTTTCTGCAGGGATCCCTGTACCGCGTGGCAGGACAGGATAACCGGTGCGGCGCTTTTCAAACCAGGACTGGTAGTCCACGAAGAAATAAGCATAATACTTCTGCAGGATCACCTGCTCAAGTTGCTGTTCGAATGTGCCAGCTGCATTAAATATTACACCCGGGCGGGCAAGGTAATCACCAGGCATGGCCACACCCCACTGCACCATCGAAGCGGTGATGGATGCATCATAGTGTCGTTTTGCAGTAAGCCCCGTGTTGAAGCCACGCAGCGCGAGCTCTGCCTTGATCGACTCGAGCTCGGAATAGGTCATCATGATACCCAGCTGTGGAAGTGTCTTCAATGCATCGGTATAACTGGAATTGGCCCCTACCGGATATTCGAGTGTTGTCGGGAATCCGCTTTCAATGCCTTTGTACAATCCGCCAACCGGGATCCACCAGGGGGCGCGGCGCGGATCTTCATCCGTATTCATTTTATCAATGAAAAACTTCGTCACGTAGTTACCATCCCTCCAGTCTACCTGGCGGGCATTATAAAACGGGTTGAAATACGGGAATGTACCGGGATAACGGAAAATTGCTTCATCGGCATTGGAAGTGAACACCGGGTATTTCGCCGGGTCGGCGAGCATAGTGGTGATTTGTTCCGTTACGTTGATTTCGCCGCTCTTCTTCCAGAGGCGGAGCAGCATACGCAGGCGGAGGGAGTTTGCAAATTTCCTCCATTTCACAATACCTGGATTCACGCCGCCAGTCACTGCATTTGCCGAATAAACCAGGTCGCCACCGTAGGTCAGTGCCTTAGTCTGGTCGAACAGGATATTTGCCGAATCGAGGTTGGCAAGCAGGCTGGTATAAATGTCTTTCTGTTTATCAAACGGCACCTGCAATACCCCGTCTACCGCATGGATCGCCTGCGAGTAGGGGATATCACCATACAGGTCGGTGAGGATCGAATATGCCCAGCTTTTATAGACCAGGGCAATACCGCGGTAATTGGGCTCCTTGAGTTTGGCCGCCAGCGAATAAATTTCTTCCACATCAGTCAGGTAGGTGTAGTAGTTGCTCCATACTGCCTGGCCGGGATTCACAACATAGCGGTGTAACCCACCACCACTGGTGCTGGACCTTGGCGCATCCACCTGCATCAGCTGGTGGGTGAAATCACGCGCGGTATTCACGTTCGAATTGATGATCCGGTATTGCATCTGGCCCAGCATTACACCGGGTGTGATCTCCTTCGGACGGTTCGGATCTGTATTGAGTTCCTGGAAGTTTTTTGTGCAGGAAACGAAGCTGAGACTCAGTCCAACCAGGGCAGCTACTGCTTTCACCCGGCCGCCGGTTTTGATTGCGTTATTTATACTGTTGTGGTACATGCGTTAGAATTTAAAAGTCAGATTAATGCCCATTGTACGTGTGCTCGGGAACTGGGTCAGTTCAACACCGGGGGTAAGCGTACCGTTATTTAGGTTACCACCTTCCGGATCAAATCCAGGGAAGTCGGTGATATTGAACAGGTCGCGGCCATAGATCGCTACGCTGGTCTGGTCAATTTTCAAACGGTTCAGGAATTTTTGCGGCAGGTTGAATTCGACCCTTGCTTCACGTAGTTTCAGGAACGACGCATCATAGATGTTTACTTCTGCATTCGCAATCTGGTAGTAGTTGTCGTAATATGACGCTGCAGTCACATTTACTGTATTGGTTTCATATTTCTGCGAAGCATTGTTCCATACCACGCCATCCCCAACGATACCGTTGTCGCGCCCCGGCAGTGTCACTTTAGTTTTACCCAGTGTATTGTTTTTGTGACTGGTCTGTGAGAAGATCGAGCCACCATACTGTCCGTCCAGCAGGAAGCTTACACGTACATTTTTTATAGTGAATTCATTGTACAGACCGGCTTTCCAGTCGGCAAATGCATTTCCCCATTTCTTCACAGTAGGATCAAGTGGTGCGGGCAGTCCGGTTGAGGAGTAGATGATCTGGCCATCAGGGCTGCGTTGGAAACCACGTCCATACATATCCCCCATCCTTCCACCGACCCTTGCTTCGATGCTCACGTTGGTATTGTGTGCATAGATAGTCTGGGTAGTGATGCCTGGTGCAAGTTCTTTTACATAACTGCGGTTGCGGCTCCATGTCAGGGTGGTGCTCCAGCTGAAGTTTTTGCTTACCACAGGTTTGCCCGTGATGGCAACTTCCACACCCTTGCTGTTGATCAGCCCGGCATTCACCAGTGCATTTGCATAACCGGAAACGGGATCCAGCGGGATAGCCAGGATCTGGTTGCGGCTGCGGTTATCATATACGGCGATATCGAAGTTCAGGCGGCTTTTGAAGAGGCGGATATCCAGACCGGCTTCGTAGCTGGAAGTAATCTCTGGTTTAAGTTCCGCATTAAAGAGCGTGCTGGAGTTGGTGAAACTGTTGCCGTAAATCCGGTCGTAGTATTTATCAGTCTGGTAAGGTCTTGTATCATTACCCACCTGCGCCCAGGAGAGACGCAGTTTGGCAAAGTTGATGACCGATGGCAGTCTGGTGAGTTCACTCAGCAGGAAACTGGTGCTTACCGATGGATAAAAGAAGGAGTTGTTTTCGTAAGGGAGCGTGCTCGACCAGTCGTTCCGGCCGGTCACATCGAGGTAGATGCTTTCATTGTAAGAGATCTGTCCGGAGGCATAGATACTGTTGATCGCCTTTTTTGTTTTCTGCGGATCAGCTACGGCCTGGTCGAGACTGTTGGAAATCTGGTAAATACCGGGCTGGGCAAGCTGGTCGGCATACAATCCCGCGAAATCATAGGTCTGCCGCATGGCATTAGCACCACCGGACACAGAATAACGGATTTTGTCCGAGATCCGGTCGTTCCAGGTCAGGAGGGCATCGGTATTGATTTCGTAGTTGAACACGTTCTGTTCGCGGAACATACCACGCGGGTATTTCGTGAGACTGAACGGACGCTGCTGGGACCGGTATTCGAAAGACATATCCATCCCCGAACGGACCATCAGTTCCAGTTTGTCGGAGAAACTGTAATTAGCCGACACTGTCCCGATCACACCATGTTTGTTCATCTTGTTCAGCATTTCGTACATGCCGAGATATGGGTTATCGGGGGTTGGGTTAAATGGACTGCGTTGTTTGATATTTACCTGTCCGGGTTCCCAGTAAGGTTTAAACCATTCCGGACGCACATTCGGTGTGGTGCCAAGGATAAGGAAGTACATCAGCGACTGGTTGTTGTACCCGGCGGCCGGCAGGTTATCGCTTTTTTTATTGGTGTAATTGACTTTACCGCTGATACGGAAACGGTCGGTCACTTTCTGGTTGACAGAAAGCGCTGCGTTGATCCGCTCAAACCCGGTGTTGGGAATGATCCATTCGTTTTTCATGTGCGTGAGCGAGAGGCGTGCCCCGCCACGGTCGTTGCCACCTTCGATCGATACACTGTTGGAGATGGTATGACCACGCTGGAAGAAACCGGAGATATAATCCTTGTCAGCAACCCAGGGTGTACGTTCGGTCGGGCGGCCATCGGGAGAATTCGGGTTGTACTGGAAATAAAGCTGGCCTTCAAATTTTGGTCCCCATGCCCGACCCGCCGCCACTGATGTGGAGGTATTCGGACCATCGGGACTATCGAGATAAGAGTAACCCGCGGTGGACCGGCCTTCGCCATATTCGAACTGGTAATCCGGGTAGCGGTTTACTTCGTCAATGGATGCATTCAGGTTGTAAGTAATACCCAGGCCTTTTGTTTTTTTGCCTGACTTGGTGGTGATGATAATGGCCCCACCTGCGGCACGCGAACCATAGAGGGCCGTTGCGCCCGGTCCTTTGAGTACCGTCACTTTTTCAATATCATCCGGGTTCAGGTCGGACACATCCGAGCCATAGTCAACCGGACTATCGGCGCTGAGGTGGGAATTGAAACCGGTACCGGTAATCTTGCTGCTGACCGGTACGCCATCCACCACGATCAGTGCCTGGTTGTTATCTAGGTTAAGGGATGACTCACCACGGAGGGTGATGCGGGAAGAAGCCATGGGACCGGCTCCTGAACCCTGGACTGTCAGTCCGGCCACTTTACCGGAAAGGGCGTTGGCCCAGTTATTCGTTTTCGCATCTTTCAATGCACCTTCTTTTACCGTCTGTGCGGCATAACCGAGGGATTTCTCTTCGCGTTTGATACCGAGTGCTGTCACTACTACTTCATTCAGCTGCTGTTCGGCATGGGTCAGTTTCACATCGATCACACGTTTACCCGTGAATGGAATTTCCTGAGGCGCAAATCCGGTGTACGTAAAGATCAGGACGGCATCGGAGCTGATAGGAGCGCTGAGCGACCAGCGCCCTTCCCTGTCGGAAGTGGTACGGTGCTCGGTACTTTTCAGTTCAACCGTTGCGCCATCCAGCGGTTTACCCGATTCATCGGTCACCGTCCCGTTTACCTGCTGGGCATTTATGTGTGAGAAAAAAAGAAAGGAAAGTAAGGCAAGCAGTACCGACTTCTTTAAAAGAGGTAAAGGCAGTGACATATGTTTTTTGGTTTAAGCCGCAAATATGCCCCCGCAGGAAAACCATTAAATCAACTTTAACAGAGTTAATCATTCCTTATCAGACCCGTAACTATAAAATCATATTCGCGTAACAAATGCTTAACCCTTCGGATGGAACTTAACGCGCGGGCGGCCAAATGAAAGCGGCATCCACGCGGCGTGAAGCCAATCCTGATTTCCCCGGAACAAAAAAAACCCGCAAACATTTTGTTTGCGGGCCGGACAGGATTCTAAGCCGAAGGATATTCACCTGGCATATTCACGGGATCTAGTCTTCGGATTCACTATCGTGCCCTTCCTGTTTTACCAACTTATTATACACTCCGAGTAAAAGGAATGGTGCCGCCCACTGGCCGACAAATAATGCACTGTGTTTTTTGCCCGCGATTTTCAAACCAAGCGATACCGCCATGGAGCCTAATGCTGACCACAAGAATACGTCGGACGGAATTTTGGCTGTTTTATCTTCAGAAGTGGTCAGCACTTGATTGGTGGAAGAAAAAGTTCGCTGGAATAGGAGTGGCTAAGCTACGCAAGCTACACCAACTCGAAGAAGAGAACCGGAAACTCACACAACTAGTGGCGTATCTGTAGATACGCCACTAGTTGTGAAGCCGACTCAGAGGAGACAACTGATATTGTTCCTCAGGGTAGGCTTCCGCATCAGTGAACGACGCGTTATCCTTGCCTCAGCTCGGGTATGATTGCGCCTCTATGCGCTACAGGCAGCGCAGCGATCCCCAACATTTGCTTCGGAGCCGGTTGCGCGAGCTACCTGTCAACCGTCTCAGCTACGGCTCTTTGCGTCTTCATGCCCTGCTACAGGGCGAAGGCTGGAAGATCAATCGCAAGCGGGTTTATCGCCTGTACATGCTGGAATGATTAAAGTTGCGATACAAGAAGACCCGCAAAAAGGTGAGTCGACCGCGTGTAATTATGCTCCCAGCGCACAAACCAAACGCGAGGTGGGGCCAGACCACACCTTCTCATATGACGGCTCTTCTTTCAACCAAATAAT
>SEAD01000261.1 GCA_004173355.1 Chitinophagaceae bacterium
ATGTTGAACTCAAGGTTGCCGGCCGCATTGCGGTGCCATTCGGCAGAGCTGGCCATTGCGTCGATAAAGGCGTTTGTATTACCCCTGCTGACTTCGAACAGGGTGATGACGTGATGACTACTGCCTGTACTTTTGGCCGTAGCGGGTGGGATCGCCGGTATGGCGTCCGGTTCCTTCAGGGAAATGGATTTGGCTTCCCCGGCAAGGGATCGCTGTATGACCGAGATGGCATTTTTAAAATAATCCTGTTCTTTGTGATAGTTATGGTCAGCTTTGCTTTTGAAACGCTCGAACCAAATTGGCTGGAGCTGCCCATCTGCGGGCTGGTATAAACTAAAAGAGATGTTTCCCTGTTCGCGCCGAGAGTGGCTGATATTGTTACGGACCGCCTCCACAAAACCATCCCACTGTTCTTTTTTCACCTCGCCAAAAAAACCTATTTCCTGGAACGTTTCGATTCTGGTCGTCACGAGCAGGGAATCCGGTTTATCCATGTGCCGGGATTGTTGCTCGCGAGGCCCGCAGGCGAAAACCATAATCGCGAGAAACATGGAGATAGATAGCATGCATGCCGCAAAAGGAGTGTGTTGGGAAAAAGTCAATCCCTGTTTTTTCAGTTGTTCCATGTTATATTAAACCTATCGTTCCAGAATAAGGCAAAAAAAATATCAGTTGATTGTGCCGATCAGGACTTCGGTTGTTTGCCTGGTTAATTTAGGATCCCCAAATACCATATGTGTGTTATAAATCGATACCAGACCGGATACCAGGAAATAAGCAAGTGCCCTTGGTTCTTTATCTGGCGACAAGGAGCCATCGGACTGTGCCTGCTTCAGCAGTTTCTCAAAAAGGGCGGCGGCTTTCAGGTTCTGTTTTTTCAGGATGTCCCTTACTTGCTTGTCAGTCGTTGCCAGTTCGAACACTGAGTTGGTAAAAAGGCAATTTGTTTCCCGCAGGGCGGAATCCATCACGGAATAAATGACGTTCCGGATGGCATCCAGCGGTTTTTCACCTTTCGTTGCGGCCTCGCTGTATTGTTTGTCCTTTCGCCCGATGTAGTTGACCAGTGACTTCAGGAAAAGGTCATGCTTATTGCCATAAGCCAGGTACAAACTACTCCGGTTGATCTGCATGGTATCCACCAGGTCGTTCATGGTGGTGGCATTATAACCTTTCTTCCAGAAAAGATCCCTGGCCGTCACCAGCTTCTCGTCGTAATCAAATTCCTTGTTTCTTGGCATCGGGAGCAAAAATAGGAATTAAACCGATCGTTCCAAAATTAAATTTTCTTTGGGAAATGGATTGGGTATAGAAGTGCTCGTCTCGATATACAGGGCGGTTTGCAACGTAGGTTCCACAAATAGGAAACCCCTGTCGGCTGCATAGTGAGCACGACAGGGGTTCAGGTAATGGTTATGGTTTTCTGGATTTGCAAACTGTTATTTCCCCGCAGGAAATACTTCCCTGGATCACAACTTCCTCTTCAACGTCGGGGTAATGCCCTTTGGTCCGTAATATTCAAAACTCTGGAAGGAGTAGGGCAGCCTTGAGTAGGTGTACACCAATGCATCCAGATACAATGTATTCCCATCGGCCGAGAGAACACCATAATAAGGTATGAGGAACCTGCTCAAAGGTGCCTGTTCGTCACGTACCCCGGAGAACAAGATTCGCGTACCGTCCTGTGTATAGGGAATGTGCAATGTCTGGTTATTGTCCGGATCAAGGGGAGTGCCCAGGACCGGTTGGCCGTATCGTTCGTACTGGGCGAACTTATCGCCGCCAAACAGTATGGCGTTCACATCGGGATACCATCCTGGCTCCGCGGGTTGTGACCATACCCCAACCACCGATTTGACATCCTTTGGTGCCAACGGGAGTTTGTCGAGAACATAAAGCGGATTCGTACCCCCTGAAATTGTCTTTTTATCGGCACTGATGGTATAAGTCTGCGGTGAATTGAACTGCTCTTCGCCGGGCAGGTCCCAGAGGACCGTCAACACCGTTTCCCCTTGTGGATTTTCTTCAACATTGGTCACCTTGCCGGCAACGTCGCGGTTGAATTTGTTCAGCACAAGATTCGAGAAAGCAGACACATTCCGGTTCCCGTCAAAACGGATAGAAACCGGTCGCGGGTAATAGTGGTTTCCAACCAGGGCATTACCGGCATATTCAGTATTGGCAAACACATCGCCACCACTGTCTTTATCATCCGTATCCTTTTTACAACTGATGCCTGGCAGGATAACCAGCATAGCAATCATCGCTACGAGGAAGCTTTCTATTTTTTTCATATTCTTTGTTTTAAAATTGTCATCCCGAAGGCTGCTTTATTTAATTCATTATTCTTTTACCAGTTTCATTGACGTTTTCCCATACTGCCCCACATATACGCCAGGGGCAAGTGAGCTGATATCCACATCCACCTGCAGAACCCCCGCCGGTACCGACTGTACCAGCACCTTCCGGCCGGAGAGGTTATATAATTCCAGGAGGTCCTGTCCGGAAGCAGCTAACGGCAACCGGATGTTTAAAATGGATTTCACAGGATTTGGAGATAAGATCATTTTCCCGGCAACGGCGTTGAAGGCCAGCAAACGGATTTGTGAGTATTCGATGTGCCCGTCAATGTCCACTTGTGCCAGGCGATAGTAGTTGTTACCTGTCAGCGGTGCCGCGTCGGTAAACCGGTAATCCTGCGGAATACTGGTAGTTCCATTGCCAGCCACACGGCCGATTTTGTTGAACACCCGGCCATCAGCCGAACGTTCTATATCAAAATGGTC
>SEAD01000132.1 GCA_004173355.1 Chitinophagaceae bacterium
TTTGAGACCTGGTTTATCAGTGATGCGTTGTCGAAGGCGGATTTCGACCAGACACTCGATGCGGCATTTACATTCAGACCTGCGTAACAGTATGGAATTTTTCTACCTTAAGTCGGTCCATATCATTTTTGTGATCACCTGGTTCGCGGGATTGTTTTATCTCCCGCGCCTGATGGTGTATGCTGCGGAGGCAAGTGTGATGCAGGATGCAACGGCGAGGGAGATCCTGCTGAAGCAGTACCAGCTGATGAAGAAGCGCCTGCTGTATGGCATCACCTGGCCATCGGCGGTCATTACACTTTTGCTTGGGGCAAGGATGCTGATGATTTACCCCCTTACCGACTGGCTGAAACTCAAACTGGTTTTTGTTATCGTACTCTATTTCTATTTTTTCAGTCTCCAGCGGATTTTCAAACAACAGTCTGTCCGGAAGTTTACCTGGACCGGCCAGCAACTTCGTGCCTGGAATGAAGTGCCAACCGTTTTGCTGTTTGCCATCGTGTTCCTGGTGGTGATGAAGAATACGGTTGATTTCTGGTGGGGACTGGCGGGTCTCGCCGCGCTGGTGATCCTGCTGATGTCTGCCATAAAAATTTATAAGGCTTTACGTAAAAAACCCTGAGCATGTGCTGGCCCGGCCTGAATGGTCCAGCCAGCGCTTACTCCCGGGAATTCCCCATCCCCGGATGCTAGCTGTCAAATCGATGTCTGAACTCCAATTTGTCACATAACGGTAAGTTTCCGTTTCTCGAAACCTCCTTTTCCCTCTTTAGTAACGGTTCCATTTTACTACTGCTGACCTTTGCAATCCGAAAGGCTCTCCGTCACGGCATAGTCAGAACCACCACCCAAATACGACCCGTGACAATGTTGCATCAATCAAACATTGAGGGGCGCCTGCTAATCGAACTAACATGAAGAAAGCAATTTTAGTCCCCTTATCCCTTGCCCTGGCGGTTTCCGTATCAGCGCAGGTGGATACAACCAGCCAGAAAAACCTTGATGAAGTGGTCGTCACAGGTCAGTACAAACCGCAATCCGTAAAAAACTCGGTGTACCAGGTCCGTGTGATCACTGCGCAGCAGATCCGGAAGCAGGCTCCGTCCAAACTGCAGGATGTGCTGAACAACCAGCTGAATATCCGTTTCTCCCAGGATCTTGCTACGGGTGGATCAAACCTCAGCATGCTTGGTCTCAGCGGACAGAATGTAAAAGTGCTGATCGATGGGGTGCCGATGATCGGCCGCCAGGGTACATCCAATGAAATCAATATTAACCAGATCGAAGTCAATTCTATTGAACGTATTGAAATCATCGAAGGACCGATGTCGGTAGTTTATGGTGCGGATGCACTGGCAGGTGTGATTAATATCATCACTAAAAAGCCGCGCAACGAATCTTTCAGCATCAACGCCCGTGTGCATGAGGAAACGGTCGGTAAGGAATATGGCTGGGACCAGGGGATCCATAACCAGTACCTCGGTGGTACATACAATTACAAAAATTGGTACGTCAGTGGCGGTGTTGGACGCAACCTGTTCCAGGGCTGGAAAGACACGGCAATCGGACGTGAACTGACCTGGCATAAAAAAGACCAGATCGTTGCGAATGGGACCGTGGGCTACCGCTCTGGCAAACTAAATGTTTATTACCGGATCGACGGACTGGATGAGATCATCACCAATCCGGCAAACCCGGTATCGGCCAGCCAGCCTGCGGTGGACCAGGATTATATGACCAATCGTATCATGCAGCAGGTACAGGGTACCTACCTCTTCAGCAGCAAACTTTCCGCAAACGCACTGGCATCCTACACACATTTTACACGACAGGTCTATTCCACCCTGTATTATGCAAACGGGGATGTGCGTGTGGCTACTGCACCCGGGCTGCACAGTCTCGCTACCTTCAACGGTTTTGCCTTCCGTGGTTCCGCAGTGTACAAACCTTCATCAATTGTTTCCTTCCAGCCCGGGGTTGACATCAACCTGGAGACCGGTGAAGGGGAGCGTATGAAAACGGGGAACCAGCGGATCAACGACTATGCATTTTTCCTGACATCCGAGATCACGCCAACCCCGCGGATCAATATCCGTCCGGGGCTGCGTTTCATCAACAACTCCGTGTATGATGCACCACCGGTGATCCCTTCGGTAAATACGAAATTCACGCTTACCAAAAAGATCGACCTGCGGCTGGCATATGCCCGCGGTTTCCGTTCACCTTCCCTGCGGGAGCTCTACTACGATTTCTTTGACGCGAGCCACAGCATTACCGGTAACCCGGATCTTGAGGCCGAGCATTCCAATAGTTTCACTGGTTCACTCGACTGGACAGGCTCCCTCACCCGCGACTGGAAACTGAAAGTCATCCTGAGTGCTTTCTACAATGACGTGAAGAACATGATCGATTTTGCTACTGATGCAGCGAACCCGACGGTGACTACCTACATGAACATTACCAATTACAAAACACGGGGGGCTACCATAAGCGGACAATTATCACACGGAAACCTGGAAGCCACTGCAGGCTTTGGCTACACCGGTCGCTACAACAGTTATGTCGAGGATGATAAAAGCCTTCCCGACTTCCAGTGGTCGCCCGAAGTGAACACCCTCGTCAATTATACATTCCCGAAACTCGGCCTGGGGATTAACCTGTATTATAAGTACACCGGTCAGCTGCCACGTTATTCGTATGTGACCACCAACGGGGTGGAAGCGCTGACACTGGTAAAAACAGAAGGTTACCACTGGGCGGACCTGACCGTCAACAAAACACTGGTGAAGGTGCTTACCCTGAATGCCGGTATCCGTAACCTGTTTGATGTGACGAGTGTGGGTAGTTCGGCCATTACCGGCAATACAGCGCATGCCACGTCCGGCATACAGCCAATAGGATCGGGCAGGTCTTACTTCGTGGGACTGGCATTCAGTTTCACCGGGAATAAATAAGTGCACAATTTTCTTTCAAATACATAAATCACAGAACTGATGAAAAGAACATGGATCAAAGGAGCGGCGCTCGTAATCGTACTGGTAGTGGCATTGGTTGCCTGCCGGAAGAAAGATGCACCGTTGCCCGACAATACCGCTAAGTTCGAAACCACTGAACAGGGTATTCCTGAAGCTACTGCAAGTGTTACTGTTAAAGTCCTGCTCGACCGCGCATCCAGCGCTGAAGCACCTGTAACGATCCAGCTGACGCCGTCTGCCGGTATCGTGTATGGTACCCAGTTCACCACCACTCCTGCAGGAACCACCGGAACGGTTACCATACCCGTACTGCCCGGTGCAAGCGAAGCAACATTCACGGTTGCAAAAGTTGCCGGTGCACTTTTTTCTGGTGATGAAACCATTTCATTCAAACTTATTTCCGCGTCAAACGGTGTGATCCTGGGAACTACCAACCAGGAGTATAAGCTGACATTTGCTGAAATCATTTCCACAGGCACAGGCGCTGATCCCGTTGTGGGACAAGGCGGTGGTGCCACCTATGGCAACAAGGTTTTCTTTGACCTGAGTGCAAACTCACAAACCCCGGTACAGCGTACCAAATGGGATCTTGGGTTTTTCACCGGTGACGATTTCCGCGTGATCCTGAACTCATCCACTGCGATGATGGCTAAACAGATTGAAAAAAATGACCTGAATGCAGTGACTGCTGCAGATACGGCAGGTTTTTCAGGTACCGTAGGCTTCACGCAAATCCCATCCACGGCAGCATTGGCATACATTGATTACCCAAGTGGCGATCTTTCCCGCACTGCTATCGCGGCTGTTTCCGCAACAGCTTCAGAAAACAAAGTGTATATCGTAAACCGCGGAACAGGAATTGGAAGTCCGGCGCCCGCACGCGGCTGGAAAAAAATCCGGGTTATCCGGAACGCGTCTGGTGGTTATACACTGCAGCATGCTGATATCGCAGCAACGACTTTCACTTCAGTTGACATTGCAAAAGACCCCCTTTACTTCTTCAGGTATGTTTCTTTCGAAACCGGGTCAGTTGATGTGGAACCTGCCAGGGCGAAATGGGACATTGCCTGGACTTACTTCTCCAATACCACGCCGTACATGGGCGGTGATGCCCCTTACACTTTCCAGGACTTTATACTGCAGAACAGGAATGTGGAAGTTGCCGGATTTACTACCAACCAGAACAGTACCAGTACTGCCCTCGTAAAGACCACGGTGACATTTGATGCATTTACCGAGGCCAACCTTGCAGGACTTACCTACAATGCTGCCCAGAATGCCATTGGCTCCAACTGGAGGGCAGGTGGAAGCCCGACAAACCCCAACCCGGTGGTCACTGCCACTACTTATTTTATCATTAAAGACGGTGACGGGAACATTTACAAACTGCAGTTTACCGCCCTCACGAAAGACGGCGAACGCGGATTCCCCACTTTCACAACCGTTTTGCTGAAAAAAGGATAATCTCCACCAGTCAATAGATTCAGAAGGCCACCCATTGGGTGGCTTTCTTTTTTTCCGCCAGCCCAAACGAAACCCTGGATTCACCTGCGGCCCGTTGAAGCCGGATGCCACGATTTTCCTTTTCCCGTAAACCGTCTTTTCTATATCCGTAAACAATTGCCACTGGATTGTCTGAGTTTTGTCAGCAAATGGTAAAAAACATGAAATACATGGCACTGATCATCGCCCTTGCAGGAGCAATCGGCGTGAATGCCCAGGCATCGAAGGATAAACCCAAAGTAGACAAGCTTTGTGGCTGTTTTGAAGTGGAATTCAAGTACGCGGAAACGTTTTCACCGGACAAAGACTACAAGTTCCATGACCGTGAGTCGATCAGCGGCGGGACCGAACTGACCTTCCCGGTTGAAGTGTCGGATAAAAGGATTGTGATGCAGCACCTGCTGGTGATCACCGATTCAATGATCATCAAACACTGGAGCGAAGTGTGGACTTATGAAAACCCGGTTCTCTGGAAATACGAGGGCGACAAAGTATGGACCAAACAAACCCTGAAACCCGAAGATGTAAAGGGCAAATGGACACAGACCGTGTGGGAAGTAAGTGATGAACCCCGCTACCAGGGTGTATCACAGTGGATGGTCATCGATGGCAAACCAACCTGGCAGAACACTACCGATGCGCCGCTTCCACGCCGGGAGTACTCCACACGCAGCGATTACAATATCCTCAAACGCACCAACCGTATCGCGATCAACGACAGCGGCTACATCCACGAACAGGACAACCAGAAGATCATCCGTACCAACGGGAGCGATAAACTCCTCGCGGAAGAAAAGGGAATCAACAGCTACAAACGCCTGCCGGATGAAGAGTGTGCGGCCGCAAAATACTACTGGGACAATAACAAGGTATTCTGGGGTAAAGTGCGCAAATCATGGGAAGACTATGTAAACACACACAGCAGTATTGCGCTGAAAACCAAGGTTGAAGGCAAAGTGTTGCATGACTATCTCTTTGCCCTCGAAAAAGAATATCGCCTGAAAAAAGTAACGGACAAGGATATCGATGCCCGCATCCTGGGCGAGATCAACAAGTTCATTACGGACGGCAAACAGAATGTAGCCAGCAAATAAGAAGAACCAACATAGATTTTCGGACGGCCGTTCCAGGGGGAGCGGCCGTTTTTTTTCCGGCTTCCCTTAATCCTTCCATCCCACCGCGGTCCGGTTGCCACAGCTCCTCCGCCCGCGCCCATCCCGGCCTCCAGCGCCGCACCAACACGCCGTTTATTTCCTTAACTTTGCCCACTTTTATATAGCTATGAGCGGTAAATACCACGAATTCAAGGGACTCAACCTGCCATCGTTCGAGCAGGAGATACTCAGCAAATGGACAGCCGGAAAAGCTTTCGAAAAAAGCGTCGCCTTACGGGAAGGGGCTACCCCCTTCGTGTTTTATGAAGGCCCGCCCAGCGCGAACGGTATGCCCGGGATCCACCACGTGATCTCGCGTACGCTGAAGGACCTCGTGTGCCGCTACAAGACCATGAAAGGTTTCCAGGTCAAACGCAAGGGCGGATGGGATACCCATGGCCTCCCCATCGAACTGGGTGTTGAAAAGGAGCTCGGCATCACCAAGGAAGATATCGGCAAAAAAATTTCAGTTGAGGAATACAACCAGAAATGCCGTGAAGCGGTGCTCCGCTATAAAGATAAATGGGATGATATTACCCGCAAGATGGGGTATTGGGTGGATCTCAACGATCCCTATATCACATTCAAGAATGAATACGTTGAAACGCTCTGGTGGCTGCTGAGTGAACTCTATAAAAAAGGACTGCTGTACGAAAGCGTGAGCATCCAGCCGTATTCACCCGCAGCGGGAACGGGTCTCAGTTCGCATGAACTGAACCAACCGGGTACCTACAAGGATGTGAAAGATACCAGTGCAGTCGCCATGTTCAAAGCCATTCGTGATGAAAAAACCGAATTCCTGTTCGAAGAACTGGACCTGCCATTCCGGAATGTAACCGACCCGCACGGCGCATTGCCCATCAGGGGTGGTGTTAAACCGGAACTGTTCTTCCTCGCCTGGACCACCACGCCATGGACACTGCCTTCCAATCTCGGACTCACCGTGGGACCGGATATCGATTACTCACTGGTACAGACATTCAATCCGTACACTCACCAGGCAATCAATATCGTGCTCGCGAAACCCTTGCTGGGTAAGTATTTCAAGGCCGAAAACGAGAATGCCGATTTCACGGAATACAAACAGGACGGCAAAAACCTGCCTTATCGCATAGTGACCACTTTCAAAGGGTCACAGATCGAAAACGCGCAATACGAACAGCTGCTTCCCTACGAATCCAACTCACCTGCAGCGATTGAAGAACTGACCCCCGGTGCAAAACCATTCCGGGTGATGCTGGGTGATTTCGTAACCACCGAAGATGGTACGGGTATCGTGCATACTGCGCCTGCCTTTGGTGCGGATGACTATCGCGTTGGTAAAAAATACAATATCGGGATCCTGACCATGGTAGACCGGCAGGGTAAATTCGTTGACGGGCTGGGAGAGTTCAGCAACCGGTATGTAAAGGATTATAAAAATGAAGCCGGTTACCAGGATGTGAATGTGGACATCTCGGTCAAACTGAAAAAGGAAAACCGCGCCTTTAAAGTCGAGAAATACGAACACAGTTACCCGCATTGCTGGAGGACCGACAAACCGGTGCTTTACTATCCGCTGGATGCCTGGTTTATCAAAACCACGGCAAAGCGCGACCGCATGGTGGAACTCAACAAGACCATCAACTGGAAACCTAAATCAACCGGCGAAGGCCGTTTTGGCAACTGGCTGGAGAATATGGTTGACTGGAACCTCAGCCGGTCGCGGTTCTGGGGTACCCCGCTGCCGATCTGGAAAACCGTGGATGCGGACAACCAGTACATCGAGGTAAGGGAAGGAGGCGAGCAGAAATGTATCGGCACCGTGGCGGAACTCAATGCGGAAATCCGCAAGGCTGGTGAAAAGCTGGGTGGTGACATCAACAAAAATTACCTGCACGAAGGGATCCTTGACCTGCACAAACCCTATGTGGATGAAATCATACTGGTGGATGGAAAAGGCCGCCCGATGCGCCGTGTGCCCGACCTGATCGATGTTTGGTTCGACAGCGGTGCCATGCCTTATGCGCAACTTGGGTTACCAGATACCAGTTCGAATGAATTCGGTCCGCTCTCCCCCGAAAACTTTTTCAAATACCATGGCAAGTCGAAGCAGAGTCCGATGGACAACGCGGGTAACCTCGATGGAGCTTCCTATCCCGCTGATTTTATCGCGGAAGGAGTGGACCAGACCCGTGGCTGGTTCTATACCCTGCATGCCATTGCCGGATTGCTGTTTGATTCCGTGGCTTACAAATCGGTGGTGAGTAATGGCCTGGTGCTCGACAAGAACGGCAACAAAATGAGCAAACGTCTCGGTAATGTGGTAGACCCGTTTGCCACGATCGACCAGTTTGGTGCCGATGCCACCCGGTGGTACCTGATCACGAATGCCTCACCATGGGACAACCTGAAATTTGACAGCGAGGGAATCAGGGAAGTGCAACGTAAATTCTTTGGTACCTTATATAATACGTACCAGTTTTTTGCCCTGTATGCCAATGTGGATGGGTTCGCGTTCAGGGAGGAATATATCCCGCTGGCAGAACGTCCCGAGATCGACCGGTGGATCATTTCCAGTCTGAATACCGTGATCCGCAAGGCAACGGCCTATATGGATGATTACGAGCCAACACAGGCGGGCCGGGTGATTGAGGATTTTGTGGACGAACAGCTGAGCAACTGGTATGTGCGCCTTTGCCGCCGCCGGTTCTGGAAAGGGGAGTACAGCGCTGACAAGATCAGTGCTTACCAGACGTTATACGAATGTCTGGAAACGCTTACCCGGCTGATTGCCCCGATCTCACCCTTCTTCAGTGATACCGTGTTCCGGAATCTTGAAGCGGTGACAGGTAAACTCCAGTCTGAATCCGTTCACCATGCCGATTACCCGGTGGCAAATGAAGCAGCGATTGATGAGCTGCTGGAAGAACGCATGCAACTGGCACAGGATGCGTCATCGCTGATCCTTTCCCTGCGGAAAAAAGTAAATATCAAGGTAAGACAGCCACTCCTGCGGGTGCTCGTGCCGGTGATGAATGACCGGATGCAACCACAGCTTGAACGGGTGGAAGACCTTATAAAAGCAGAAACAAATATCAAGACGATCGAGTTCCTCGCTGCGGACAATAACTTTATCCGCAAGAAAATCAAACCCAACTTTGTGACCCTCGGGAAGAAGCTGGGCAGCAAAATGAAAGCCGTTACCCAGGCCCTCGCTGCCTTCACGCAGGAGGACATTGCGCGGTTGGAAAAAGAAGGTGAATTTAATTTGTCAATTGATAGCGAACCCGTAATATTACAGATATCCGATGTGGATCTCAGCAGTGAGGATATCCCCGGGTGGACCGTTGCAAACAAGGGCCAACTTACTGTGGCACTGGACATTACACTTACACCAGAATTGGAGGCGGAAGGACATGCGAGGGAGTTCGTGAACAGGATCCAGAAGATCCGGAAGGACAGCGGTTTTGAGCTGACCGACCGGATTGAGGTGACCGTTGGCGCAACAAATGCCATCCAGGCATCATTGGCACAGTTTAAAGACTATATTTGCGCCGAAATTCTGGCAGATAAGCTGGATTTCGTGGCAGACCTGGCCGATGGCGTCCAGATCGAACTTAACGATGTAATGCTAAATGTGATTGTATTAAAAAAAGGGTAATCTATGGCAATTAAAAAGAAACAGGCACCAAAAAAAGCCGCCAAACCCGCCCCTAAAGCTGCGCCAAAAAAGGCAGTGGCTACGAAAACCGTGAAAAAAACAACCCCGGCAAAACCGGCCCCTAAATCAGCCTCGAAACCCTCTCCGAAGGCCGTAAAGGTTACGCCGGCTAAAAAAGCTGCCGTGAAACCTGCGCCTAAACCGGCTCCAAAGCCTGCTGCGAAGGCAGTACCTGCGAAGCCTACAAAACCTGAACCGGTGAAAAAAACAATCCCTGCTGCAAAGCCGGCCCCTGCAAAGGTGGAAGCTAAACCAGCACCCGCACCAGTTCCTGCACCTGCGCCGCCGCCACCCGTGAAGGTGGCTGCAAAAAAAGGTGGATTTGATCCGCAATCCCTGGTAACAATCAAACCAACTGCGAAGCCGGTTGTTAAGAAGGAGCCACCAAAGCCGATGAAGGTGGTAATTCCAAAGACGACAGCGAAAGGCAATGTGAAGTATGAACCCGAATTTACCAAATCAGTTTTAGATACCCCTATGCAAGAATACACCGGACCTACGATGCGTTATTCCGATGCGGACCTGACAGAGTTCAGGGAAATTATCAATAAGAAGCTGGATGCAGCGAAAAAAGAACTGGCTTACCTGCAGGGACTCATCACCCGCCGCGATGAAGGCGGTGATGTGGACGAAGCACGTTACATGACCATGGAAGATGGAAGTGTGAGCATGGAACGTGAGCAACTGAGCCAGATGGCCAGCCGCCAGATCACCTTTATCGATCACCTGGAGAAAGCGCTGATGCGTATCGAAAGCAAGACCTATGGTGTGTGCCGTGTTACCGGCAAGCTCATCGACAAGGCACGACTGCGTGCGGTACCACATGCCACCCTCAGCATTGAGGCGAAGCAGATGATGAATAAGTAATTCAACTTATTTCTATATAAAAAAGGCTCCTCCAAGGGAGCCTTTTTTCTTTTGCCCCGGCCTGTAACCTGCTACCCGTGCGCATTTCCGGCTGCCGGCGAACTTGTTAATTATTTTTAAATGCCCCTGTCCGGTTATGGATATTTTTCCTTTACCTTTAAGAAGGCCCGGAAAAAGACAGCAGCAGCTGCATATTTCCCCTAATCATTAATTGCCAAAAACTACATTATGAGACAGTTCAGGACGCTATCATTGCTTTTCATTGCCATGTCATTCATTGCCGCGGGCTGTACCAAGGAAGGACCTGAAGGTCCCGTTGGTTCAACAGGTGCACAGGGTCCTGCTGGTCCTGCTGGTCCCGCTGGCCCGGCTGGTCCCGCCGGTGGTGCCACTTATTCCACCTGGGTGTCAACGGTGGAGGCAGACTGGATCCTCGGTTATGTAGCCCCCAATAATTTCAACTGCTCCAATGTATACCTCCGGACTGCTCCCGGAATTACGCAGGCCATCCTTGACCAGGGTGTGGTACTCACATACGGGAAAAATTTCACGATCGGTGCCAGTACCCGCATGACAGACGCGGTGCTGCTGCCCTACCTGGAAAACTTTAACGGCCAGCATTATGGCTCCATCCTTCGGCTGGGACAGATTGTATTTACGTATGATCCGATGGATGGCATGGATCGCGATATAGAGCAGCTCGCCGGTATCGCTTACCGCTACATCATCCTGCCCGGTATCATACCTGGTGGCAAAAATGGCAGCGGCGAGACAACCTTTGAAGGCCATACTATCAGCGACCTCAAAAAAATGCCTTACGCAGATGTCATAAAGACGCTCAACATCCCTGCTGAAGGCTCCAACATCCAATAAGGATTTTACCACAAATCATACAACCCCGGAATAATTTTTCCGGGGTTTTTTTTGCGGCAGGTATAATACATTTGCGCATGACCATTTATTTCGGATACGATAAACAACAGGTGATCCAGGCGCTCCGTTACCACTTTATCAGCAAGAAGGAAATCAGGCTGATGATCATCCTGGTCAATGTATTTGCAATCATGTCCATTGTCCTGTATGCCACAAAAAAAGTGGGACCCGGACCATTCCTGATCGGTTCACTGCTATGGATCGTGCTGATGGTCAGCTTCTGGTTCCTGCTGCCATGGCTGGTTTACAGGCGCAACGTCACTTTCAGGCACAGCTTCCGCATGCATTTCCGGACTGAGCAGTTTGAACTGGAGCATGAAAACGGATCACGCCCCTGGTACTATAAAGCACTCTCATTTTACATGGAAAGCCCGAATTTTTTCCACCTCTATTTCGACAGCCGTTCATTCCTGCTGGTACCAAAAACTGCCGACATGGGTGGATCGGATGTATCCGAACTCCGGAAAATCCTCAGTGATAATGTGAAGAAAAAATAGGGGAGGTTCAGAGTAGTTTTTCCATCAGGTAATGCGGGATGGTCACTTCGGTGAACTCGTCACCCTTGACCACATAACCCACCTTTTCATAAAAACCGATTGCATTAATCCGCGCATGCATCCGGATGGCCCGGAAGCCGCGGTCACGGGCAAGGTTCTCCGCAAAATTGATGAGCGCACGTCCAACACCCTTTCCCTGGAGATCGTTCAATACAGCCATCTGGCGCAGCCGTACGATATCGGGATACTCTTCCACCAGCATACAGCAACCAAGGATCTGCTCCTCTTCAAAAGCAGCAATCAGCATATTTTCCTTTTCGCCGTCCAGTTCCTCAGGGGTAAAAACGAGTCCGAGTGGTTTGCGCAGCACGTCATCCCGCAGTTTAACCATCTGCAGATATTCAGGACTTCCGTGATCAATGATTTTAAGGGCCATGCGCAAATTTAATCGTTAGGTCAGATCAAATTACAAGAATCCTGCTAATCTGCCAACACGGGTGGTTATTAATTTAAAATGCCATATCCCACACCCCACAGGGCCATTTCGCCTTTAATCGGGGGATTCCCGGAAAAAAATATGATCCTGCTCGTGGTTTACTCAAAAAGTATATTTTTGCAGCCTATAAACTAAACTTATACGACATGTCAGACATTGCATCAAGAGTTAAAAAGATCATCGTTGACAAACTGGGCGTTGACGAAGC
>SEAD01000020.1 GCA_004173355.1 Chitinophagaceae bacterium
CACGGGCATAACACGGGTAACCATCGGCCGGATACTGCTGAAGACGGCGCCGGATTAGCCGCTACAGACGGTGGCAGGCACCGGGGGACGACGCACAGGGATGGGCACAAAAAAACCGCCCCGGATTCCGGAGCGGTCAGTTATTTCGGTAAAAGATTAAGCAAACTTCTTAGCGTCTTCGAGGAATTTCGCCAGGCCGATATCCGTCAGCGGATGTTTCAGCATACCGAGGATTGGCTCGAGCGGGCAGGTACACACATCAGCACCCGCTTCAGCACACTGCACGATATGCAGGGAAGTACGGATAGATGCGGCAAGGATCTGGGTCTTGAAACCCTGGACGGAGTAGATGTTTGAGATCTGGCCGATCAGTTGCACTCCATCCCAGCCACTGTCATCGATACGACCGATAAACGGGGATACATACGTTGCACCAGCTTTTGCGGCAAGGATTGCCTGTGCAGCGGAAAACACCAGCGTACAGTTGGTACGGATCCCATTGTCAGTGAAATATTTCAGCGCTTTCACACCGTCCTTGATCATCGGAACTTTTACCACGATGTTCGGATGGATAGCCGCAAGGCGCTTACCTTCCTCGATGATCGTTGCAAAATCTGTGCTCACGACTTCGGCACTGATATCACCATCCACAATCTCACAGATTGTTTTGTAATGGGCAAACACGGCCTCCTGGCCCTTGATACCCTCTTTCGCCATAAGGGAAGGGTTGGTGGTCACCCCGTCAAGGATTCCCAGCTCATTTGCTTCCCTGATCTGGGCGAGGTTGGCTGTATCTATAAAAAATTTCATAACAATAAATTTAAAAAGGCAGGCTACTTACATCGCACCGCTCAACCACATATCCTTGCTGCCTTCCGGCCCTGGGGAGGTTCTGCAGGAGCTGGTCGTGCAAGACCTGCCGGCCGCAAAGATAACGGTATCTGTTTTAAAGAAAAAACATTCAGTAAAAATGGAAAAGAAAATATTGTTTCCGGACATCTGCCCCTGCCTGACGCGAGAGGTATATCCGCATCAGCGGGGCTGGATCATTGAACTGACGGTGGTATAACCCAGAAGTTCGTCGGACCGGGAGCCGAATCCACGGTAATACACCAGTACGGTATATACATTTTCGGTATTGGTGAAATTCCCCTCTGTATTATCCAGTGAAAAACGGTTCAGCACGGGTCGCTTTGCATCGGCGAGTATATAAGCATAGTTATAATAACCCTGTTTGAGGAAAAGCGTTGCTTCGTACTGCCGGGTCTCGCTGTTATAGGTCATCCGGGAATTGTCATCCGCGCGGTAGTTGCTCAATTCCCCATACACATACAGGTCCTTGCCCGAAAATGCCTGCCCGCCCGGCGGCGCATAGCTGAAATGTACATACGCATAATCACTCTGCCACAGCGGGTTATTTCCATCGGTATTGTCGATCACATAACGCCCGTTCTGGTCGCGGTAATAGAAATACACCTGCTGCGAACGCTGTGACTCTGTTTTTACATACACATCCGTCCGTCTTGCCGTGTCCACGATCCGCGCCATACGGTCACTAAGCAGCCGCAGGCTCCGCAGGTCAATCCATCTCCATTCCCTTCCGCTGGGGAAACTGGTCAGGTCATCATTGTACTCATAATAATTCCCGCGGTAAATCCCTGGGCGGTCCACCACTGCTGCAGTATTCCAGATATTGTTTTGCAACACCACTACTTTCAGGTCCTGGGGCGACATCGTATTGATCCGGGCATTGGCCGTATTGAGGATGACCTGCACCCGCTGGTCAGTCAGGAAATACTGCGAATTGAATGGTTGCTTGATCTGTGCGGCAATACTGATCCGCTGGTCCACCACGAGGAACCGTTTGGTGAAAAGCAGGTTGGATGTATCATTGTTCTGGAACACCTTGAGCAGGTAATTGCCCGACCTTGACGGCACAGAACTCCGGTCGGGAACCGATGCCTGGTAATGGACATAGGGTATTTCAGAGATGGATGAATTGCGGTAGGTGGTGATCCGCGTACTCTGGAAGCCCTTTATGTAATCAAAGCTGGGGAGGTTCGACACCGTCCAGTCGGTGTTACACAACACAAAAGTATAATACAGGTTTTTATACCCACCCGCCAGGTCATCGAAGTCGAGCTGCAGCTGCTCGCCGGAATTCAGGGTCAGGATCGGATAAGAGAGCGGATCAGCGGACCTGGTGAGCGTTACGGAATGGATATCCCGCAGGTAAACCTGGTCCGGCACCTGTGCGTGCAGAACAGCGGATGAAAACAGCGAAATCAATACCAGGCAAAGCTTCATATCCGTCTTGTTTGGTTAACATCTGCAATATTGCAAAAAATGGGTGAACACCCGCGGAAATATCGGGAACAGCTTACTTTTGCCCACTACCATGAACAGGACAAAAATTTCATTTTGAAGGTTGCAGCATTTATAGCCAATCGAATCGCATTCAGCCGAGCGACAAAATCCGAACCCGGTGGCAAACGCTCTTTCTCGCGTTTTATCATCCGTATCTCGATATCCGCCACCATCATCAGTGTGGCCGTGATGATCATTACCCTTGCATTTGCAAATGGATTCCAGCAGGAAGTAAGCCAGAAAGTGTTCAGTTTCTGGGGGCATGTCCGCATCCAGGAAAAACAGCCTTTCAAAACCCTGATCGCGGAAGAAACACCAATCGTGCAGAAGCCTTCACTGGTCAATGAAATCCGGCGGGACCCGCGGGTGGAGGACATCCACCCTTTCGCCACCAAATACGGCATCCTGAAAACTGCCGAAGATGTGGAGGGCGTTATGATAAAGGGGTTCGACAGCACCTACAATTTCTCGCATCTCAGACGGTTTATAAAAGAAGGCCGGCCGGTTCGTTTCAATGACAGCACATACAGCCGGGAAATCATGATTTCGGTATCTACGGCCAAACAGCTGAAACTGAAACTGAATGATGCGGTACTGATCTATTTCATCCGGCCGGGTACCAATGACGATTCGGGCGCGCCCGATATCCGTCCGGATAAACTGAAAATCTGCGGGATCTACCAGACGGGCATCGAGGACTACGACAAACAGTTTGCCATCGCAGACATCCAGCTCATCCGCCGGCTGAATGACTGGGATCCTGCACAGGTGGGTGGTTATGAAATATTCCTGAAGAATTATGAACAGACACCGGAGGTATCTGCCGAAATCTATGAGCTGGCGGATTTTCCGATCACCTGGGACAGCCAGAGCGTACAGGAAATCTCCCCGAATATTTTCGACTGGCTGAACATGCAGGATACCACGCGCAATGTGCTGATCGGATTTATGATGGTGGTGGCAATCATCAACCTGATCACCTGCCTCATCATCCTTGTCCTGGAACGCATCCGGATGATCGGGATCCTGAAAGCCCTGGGGGCAACGGACTGGACCGTACAGAAAATATTCCTCCGGCATTCCCTGTTTATCACGGTCACTGGTATAGTCACAGGAGCCGCACTGGCATTGGGTTTCCTGTTGCTCCAGAAAAAAACCGGTTTCATCAAACTGAATGAAGAAGCCTACTATCTCAGCGAGGCTGCCGTGGATATTGTTTGGTGGCAGGTCGCCATCATCTGCGCCGGTACCCTGCTCGTCTGTTTCCTGGTACTGATGATCCCCTCCATCCTCGTGCGCAAAGTACAACCCGTGAAGGCGATCGGCTTCAGGTAAGGTGTGATAAAATTATTCCCGCTGCTACCGCAGCATTCAATGATTCGGCCTCTCCGATGCGGGGGATGGTGATCCGGTGTTGCACGATGCTGAAAATGGCGGGGTCGATACCTTTTGACTCATTCCCGATAATGATGATGCCCTGCTCCAGTTTCCCGATACTTCCCACGGGCCGGCCATCCAGTGCGGCAGCATACAACCCGGTTGCGGCATTTGCCCTAAGCCACTCCTCCAGCGGGGTATAAAGCATCTGCACCCGTGCGATGCTTCCCATGGTTGACTGGACCACCTTGGGATTGTACTGGTCCGCTGTACCGGGACTACATACCAGCTGCGTGATCCCGAACCAGTCCGCTATCCGGATAATGGTACCAAGGTTGCCGGGGTCCTGGATGGTATCGAGGCAGAGCGTAACCCGGCCAGCCGTTTCCAGCGAACTTACCGGTTCGGGGATGCGCAGCAGTACCAGCACCTGGTTGGGCGTAGCCAGCTGGGAGATTCTTGCCAGCTCATCTTCCGTGACAGTTGTCATCAGGTGACCCGGAAACAATGGGGCGGCCTGGCTGATCCACTCTTGCACTGCAAATACATCCAGTACCTGCCCGGCCATGGTGGCCAGCAGTTCCCCCGCGAGTTTAGGGCCTTCAGCAATAAAGATCCCCTCCTGCTCCCTTTGTTTTTTATGGCCTAAACTTTGAATATATTTGAGCCGCGATTTACCCAGCATGCGTTTAATTTTATTATGTTATCAGGAAAGCACCAGCATCCCCGATCAATACCGTTTTTTGTCTTCCCCCTCTTGTTGATTGCGGCGCTTTCATCCTGTACAATCGTCAAAAAATACCAGCCCGGAAAACCGTTTGTTTATAAAACAAATATCAACTTAATAGGCAACTTCACCAATGCCGGCGAGCAGGAACTGGTAACCGGGCTGGAGGGACAGCTGGATGACAGTATGCGCGTGCGGAAAGTAGACAAGCTGTTATGGAGTGTGATGAAGTCACCACCGGTATTCGACAGCAGTTCCGCCGACCATTCGATTCTCTTCATGCGCGCCCTTCTCAATTCACTGGGCTATTTTTCGGACTCGATCAGTTACTCTTACGATATCAAACAATTTGACCGGAAGAACGGCAACTTTTTTTACCGCTTATTTTCACCACGCAACAAACCGACCCAGTACCGGGCGATCGTTGATTTCCATGTAAAGCCGGGTTTGCTGGTACGGCTCGATTCAATCGGTTATGTATTGCGCGATACCAACCTGCAGCAACTTACAGATACGACCAAACGCGGTGCCTTTATAAAAAAAGGGGATGCCTTTGCAAAAGCCCCGATTTCGGCAGAGCTGGATCGCCTCACCGATCTTTACCGCAACAACGGATACCTAAGGTTTACGCGGGATGAAATGGTTGGTCTCTGGGATACCCTGGATGTTTCCCTGCTGCAGCCCACACTTGATCCGTTTGAGCAGCTGGAGATCCTCCAGAAATTACGCGCACGCCGGGCCAACCCGACTGCCAACCTCGAGATCCGGCTTCGTGGTCTCGACAGTGTGAAACTCACCCGGTATTACAACGGCAACGTGACGGTGTACCCGGACTACGGCATCGATACTTCCAGCCGCCAGAGAAAGGAAACAGTGGTGGAAGGCATCACTGTAGTACAGTACTCCAATATGTTCAAGCCAAAGATTTTCCCACCCAATATTTATTTCCCGGCGGACAGCGTGTATCGCCTTCGGAGATATACCCGAACCATTAACCGCCTTAATGTGCTTGGCGCATGGCGGCTGGTGAGTATCGACCAGGTGGTACGGCCCAACCAGGACACGGTTGACCTGGTGGTGCGGCTCACTCCTGCAAAGAAATATTCATTCAATACAAACCTGGAAAGCAGTATCAACCAGACTGTCATTTCGGGCAACCTCTTTGGTATTGGTTTGAACGCAGGGATCCAGAACCGGAATTTTGCACGTGGTGCCAACCTTGCCAATACCAACATCCGTTACGGTATCGAGTTGGGTGCATCGGGGGAAAACCAGTTTATCCAGACCAGGCAGATCAGTTTCAGCCATAATATTTCTTTCCCGCGGTTTATTTTCCTGCCCGGCGTTGATATCATACCTGCCAACCGCCGTGACAACTGGCGCACGCTGTTCGCCTTCAGTGCTGCGGCTACCCAGCGAAGGTTCCTGTACGACCTGTCCACCATCAACGGCTCCTGGGGATACGAATACCAGTGGCGCAACAAACTGCTTACATTCAAGCTGCCCAATATCGAATATGCATTCCTTGTAAAAAAGGACAGTCTTGATAAACTGATCGTGGACAATCCTTCGCTGAATAATATTTTTACCGATGGATTTGTGTCCAGTGTGGTTACCAACTTTACAATCACGGGCGGTAATACCAACCGGTTGAATGTGCTCCGGGCAAACCTCGAAGAATCCGGTATCCTGACGGGCATGATCCGGAACTCGTTCCTCGACAGCCAGCTTTACCGGTTTGTCAAACTGGATGTGGAACTGGCGCGGCTGATCCGATTCAAGAAAACAAGCGTGGCCCTGCGTTTCTTTGCGGGTGCCGGTTATGAGTTTGATAACACGCGCAATCCCAACAAGCGGAACAATATGCCGTTCTTTAAACAATACTTCAGCGGCGGCCCCAACAGTATGCGGGCATGGTCACTGCGGAGACTCGGGCCGGGATCGGTCATCAAGGATTTCCTCGGCAGAGGCAGTACACCTGACCGTTACGGTGATATGCAGATGGAAGCAAATGCGGAGTACCGCTTCCCTATCGGTAAACCATTTGGTATAAAAATCAACGGCGCGCTGTTTGTCGATGCGGGCAATGTATGGATGATCAAACGCACCGGGCATGCAGCGGAAGAAGTATTCAAGTTCAGCCGCCTTGGCCGGGATATCGCTGTAGGTGCGGGTGGTGGCCTGCGGGTGGACTTTGATTTTTTTGTGATTCGGTTTGATTATGCTTACAAGGTCAAGGATCCGAGTCCTGCGCTCATCGATGCAGCCGTACAGAACAAATGGTTCGGCTACCGTTTCTTCCAGGGCGACCAGTTCCAGCTTGGCATCGGTTATCCCTTTATCTTCTGATTTATTTTATTCTCCCTCGCGGCTGGCGAGGATCATTTCGCGGAACTGGTCGATGGTCTGTGCATCATCCACACTGAAGTCCCCGATTTTTGTTCGACGCAACGAACTGAGATACCCGCCACACCCGAGTGCCTCGCCAAAGTCGTTTGCGAGACTGCGGATATAGGTACCTGTGGAGCACAGCACACGGAAAAAAACTTTGGGCATTTCCACTGAAGTTATTTCAAACTCGTGGATGGTGAGTTTCCGCGGTTCGAGTTTTACTTCGACCCCCTGCCGGGCGAGTTCGTACACCCGTTTACCATTGACTTTAATAGCAGAATGCGCAGGTGGCACCTGCAGGATCTCGCCAATGAATGGAGCTGTGGCCGCATGGATCATTTCCGTGCTGATATGGTCCACCGGTTTTTCATTTATCGGTTCACTCTCCAGGTCATAAGTGGGAGTGGTAGCACCGAGTGTAATACTGCCCGTGTATTCTTTCACCTGCGCCATGTATTCGTTGATGCGTTTGGTGAATTTACCGGTGCAGATGATCAGCAGCCCTGTTGCGAGTGGATCAAGTGTTCCTGCATGCCCTACCTTTTTGGTTTTGACAAGGTTCCTTATTTTATGCACCGCATCAAAGCTGGTCCAGTCAATCGGCTTGTCAATCAGTATCACCCGTCCCTCAGCGAAAGTATTCATCGCGCGAAGATCGGGATTAATTGGATGAACG
The DNA here is from genome assembly GCA_004173355.1 of Chitinophagaceae bacterium. Taxonomy (GTDB): domain Bacteria; phylum Bacteroidota; class Bacteroidia; order Chitinophagales; family Chitinophagaceae; genus JBEVJC01. The sequence goes on from SEAD01000020.1 coordinate 7,539, forward strand.
TTGTTCCAGTGAGGAACCAATTAATCTGCCCGCAGCCGGCAAACTATCTGCTACTGGTGGCATTGGCAGACGGGACACACATGGGAAAACCACGGCTCCCACCCTCGACCGGATTTCCTGGTCACCCTGCCGCTCACGGGCAATCGATTGTTGCCGGACCTCAAACGCCATCGATGCTATTTCCATCCGGAATGCCGCAGGGGCGCCGAAGGACTTGATTGCCGAGAGGTGCTTATCCAGTTCAGTTTCGTTTTCTTTGTGAAGGCTTAATGTGACGCGGCTTTCATTACTGATCTTTTTTGAATCATAAAACCACAAACCATTTTTATTTCCCAAAGCCACAACGGTATAACCCAGCAGGCTATTGAGCCGTGCCGGCCAGGAACCACCCGCTTCAGTGATCCGGAGAAAGGACGACTGCTGGTCCGGTACGAGATAAACATGGAGTGAGGAATACTCCCGGGGGTTAGGGATAGTGATTCCAAGGTCCCTGTAGGCAATGATGGCTTTTTTACCTGTTGCGGTATCGGTGTATTCCATACTGCTGCGTGTGGCAGTGGCATCCATTACATATTTGTCAACATTGTACCAGCCAGGGTTGGTGATGGCCACATCAAACACATCTGCAGGTGATACCGGCACCAGGGGTGGCTTATAGCCCAGCTGTGCGTATGCAGATTCCAGGTTGATCCTGAATTCCTCCATTAACATGCCCGCTTCGCGGATTTCCCTTTCGACTGACCGCTGGCTATCCTGTGCAAGCCCGGTGGTATCATTGATCCGTTTGAGGAATGATTCACGTGCCCTGATCGCTGCATCGCTGTATGCTGCCTGCTTTATACTGGCATACTCCAGCAGCGCTTTGCGGCGGTTGTCCGGCAAGTAAAGGCCTCCGTCTTTTCTTGCTGCAAATTTTTCAAACCGGCCATCGTATTGCATGGCAAATGAATCGATGGCGGAGAAAGGCAGGTTGCTTTGCATTCCCTGCGTATAAAGCTGCAGTAATTCCCTGTTGCCGATAGTATGTATCAGCCGCAGCCGTTCTTCGAATTCTTTTGTTGCGAGGATGGTGTTGTTGTACCGGGCGTCCCAGATTGCCATGACCGATGCCGGATCAATACCGCACCCATGAAGGTTTCCCCAATAAGTGTCCGGTCCGGGGTTATCGGATGCATGCCCCCCCGTGTCGGTGGCCGGGCCGTCCAGCATTGTGTACCCTGGATACGCGCCACCCGTGCGAAACCATTCACTGAACGATAGATAGAAACTGTCCAGAAATACCTTACCGGAACCGATTCCAAGACCGGTTACGAACGCACGATATCCAGGCGGATAAAAATCGAGCGTGCTGATGTCCACTGCTGTAAGAGTCTTTTCAAAATCCCTGGGGTTGACCCAGTCAATGCTTCCCGAAGCGGTACGTTTTCCTTCAAACAACTGCATGCCTTCAGACCCCGGTCCACGTGGCACCTGCGCGTATACCGGTTTTGCAGGATCAATGTGGACTGTATTCCCGTGCTGCCGGAAATCAAGGTAAAACATCCCTCCTGTTTCGAGCTGCCTGTTGCCGGACATGGTGCTGAGTCCGGCTTTCAGGATGGAAGCGGGGTCCATGGCCTCTTTGATCGTTACGGAAACATCACCGCTGAGGGGTGTGCCATTCTTATCACGGAAGCTACCCGCTGCGAAAGAGAACACGATACCCGACTTCGTTTCGATGATCGTATCCCGACTGGTTACAATCGTAAAAAACTCCGGCCGGATAACACTGTCGGCCAGTACCCATTCCCTGCCGCCGGTCTCATTGTATTCCGGGAGACTATTGATTTCCCCGTGCGCATCCCGGTTAAAAAAATAAAATTCGATGGCCAGTATAACTGCGATGATAAGTACCAGCACCGTGCCCCTGAGCACTTGCTTACGGATCCGGAAACGCCGCCCTGCAACATTTGCAGCATCCCGCAACACCGCACGGTCAAGACCCGCGACAATCTGTTCCTGCAATGCTACCTCCTCGTCCAGTGCCGGTTCGTCAAGCATCCGCTGCCTAAACCGGTTGCGTTCTTCTTCCGTCATGGTGCCAGACAGGTAGTTTTCAATCAACCGGATAAGTTCTAATTCGTCTCGCATACAATAAGGTTAAAGCTGGTTGGCAGATAATGATTTGAGCGAGGCTTTCGCCGCTTCCAGGCATTTGTATTTTTGGTTCCTTGCGGAACCTTCGGAACTGTAGCCCATCCGGGCTGCAATAGCCGCCACTGAAAGCCGGTCCAGGTAAAACAGCATCAGCAGTTCCTGGCAGCGGTCCTGCAATCTCGCAAGAACCCCCTCTGCCATTTTATAACGTTCCTCTTCTTCCACCCAGGAATTGATGTTTTCATCTGTGAATTCCACTTCGCTAAACACTTCCGGAATGGAGCCCTGTTTTCTGGCCTGGTTGAGATGCAGCAGCCTGCTGACCGCCACCAGGTAGGTACCCAGGGACGAGCGCAGTATAAACCCTTCGCTTCGTGCACGGCGCACGAGTATGATCAGTGCCTCCTGGAAAAGATCTTCCGACTGGGTACTGGTGGCACCCTGTCTCAGCAGCATTTTCCGAACCATCGGAAATAACTGGTAGAGTTGGGAGAGCGCACGATCCTCCCTCCTGTTACGGATTAATTCAATGATGAGCTGGTCATCCATTGGTAGCTTGTTTACAGGTTAATGTCGGGATCCGGGGAATGTCACCCGCGAATGGTAAGATTTTTTCCGGCCCGCTTTGCCGGAAGGCGTCAGATGGACAACCTTGTCTTGAGTTCGAGGTATTTATTGATCGTATTCACGGTCAGGTTCTCGGGGGTAGTGAGCACGGAGAGAATGCCCTGTTTGTGAAGCTCGCGGACCATGAGTTTCTTTTCGAAGGCGAATTTTTCAGCGATGGTTTTGATATAGATATCCTCGATGGTGCTCGCCTTTGCTTCGCGGAGGGATTTGAGTTCGGTGTTTTCAAAAAAGACCACCATGAGCAGGTGGTATCGTGCGATCCTTTTGAGGGCCGGCATTTCCCGGCTCAGGCTTTCCATCGATTCGAAGTTGGTAAAAAGGATCACGAGTCCGCGGTTGGTCACCTTGTTGCGGATAGTGGAAAATAGTTTTTCATAATCGGACTCGAGGAAATTTGTTTTCTGCCGGTACAGCGTTTCGAGGATGAGATTCATCTGGGAAGTCTTCTTATCCGCCCCGACAAAAGCATCAATATTCTGGGAAAAAGTGATCAGGCCCGCACGATCCTGTTTGACCAGCGCCACATTGGCCAGCACGAGTGCGGCATTGATGGAATGGTCAAGCAGGGTAAGACCGTTGAACGGCATCTTCATCACACGGCCCTGGTTGATCACACAGTATACCTGCTGGCTCCGCTCATCGGTGAAATTGTTTACCATGAGCTGGTCCTTCCTTGCGGTGGCTTTCCAGTTGATGGTGCGGTAATCATCCCCGCGTACATATTCCTTGATCTGTTCAAACTCCATGCTGTGACCAAGGCGACGGATCTTCTTGACACCGGCCTGCTGCAGGCGGTTGCTCACGGCAAGCAGCTGGTAGCGGCGCATCGTAAAATAGGAAGGATATACTTTGACAGTGCGTTGTGCAGGGATCGCGTACCGGCGTTTTACAAGGCGGAGCGGACCGTGGGCAAATACATTGATGTCATGGAAAGTATATTCACCACGGCTTTCCGGACGCAGCATATATTCTATCGCGGCACTGCTGCTGGCCGGGATATCCGTTCTTTTCACCCAATGCCGTTCCTGGAATTGTACGGGCAGTTCGTCGATCACGCTGGTGTGGACTTTGTACCCATAAAGGTTTTCCACTGTGATGAGCACCCTGTTCTCATCCCCGATACTCAGCCGGTCGGTTACATCGCGGCTGGCATTAATACCTTTACGGGTAAACAGGATCACCGAGTCGGTAAGCAAAGCGATCCCGACCAGGAGGAGCCACAACCAGGCAAGCTGGTAGAACCCGGTGAAGAAATAGCTCAGCACAAAGGCAACCGGCGCGATACCCGCGAGGTAGTAAACAATATTATTCAGGTAGATTGATCGGAACATCAGGGGGTAAAAACTTTAATTAGCGTGGTACGTCCATGGCCTGGATGATCTGGCGGATGACTTCTTCTTCCGTCACGCCCTCCATTTCCTTATCCGGTGCAAGGATGATACGGTGACGTAGCACCGGCACCACCACTTCACGGATATCTTCGGGTGTCACGAAATCACGACCCTGCATGGCTGCTATAGCTTTGGAAGCATTCATGATAGCCAGTGAAGCCCTCGGGGAGGCACCGAGATAGATCGATTTATGGTTGCGGGTCTGGTGTACGAGTGATGCGATAAACTGCAGGAGTTTTTCCTCGATCACAATATCCTTAACCTGCCGGCGGAGATCATTGATCTGTGCTGCGCGGATAACGGGATGGATCAGGTCATACACCCTGGTATTCCCGAGCTGGTGAAACTGGGTGAGGATGGTCAGCTCTTCTGTCTCGGTGGGATAGGGTACCACGATCTTGAACAGGAAACGGTCAAGCTGCGCTTCCGGCAGGCGGTATGTACCTTCCTGTTCGACCGGGTTCTGCGTGGCAAGGACCATGAATGGTGCTTCCATTGCATAGGTTTTACCATCCATGGAAATCTGCCGTTCTTCCATTACCTCCAGTAATGCGGATTGTGTTTTTGCGGGAGCGCGGTTGATCTCATCCACCAGGATGATATTGCCGAAGATGGGACCGCGTTTGAAATCAAAGGTTCCTTCTTTCGGATTGAACACCGGCGTACCCAGCACATCGGATGGCATCAGGTCGGGAGTAAACTGGATGCGGGAAAATCCGGCGTCTACCGAACGTGCGACCAGCCGCGCAGTCAGCGTTTTTGCCACACCCGGCACCCCTTCTATCAATACATGCCCGTCGGCAAGCAGGGCAGCAATGATGAGTTTGACCATATCATCCTGGCCTACGATGATTTTTTTTATTTCCTGGCGGATGGATAACACTGCCTCATTGAGCGCAGAGAGGTCGGTCCGTTGCTGAAAAATCTGTTCGTCCATACTAAGCGGTTTTATAAAATGTTTCCAGTTGTTTGTGGAATGCAGCAAGCTGTGCAGCCGACACCTGGTTGTGTTCGATATGGTTTATAGTGTGCAGGATTTCCTGTACAAGGGGTTCATTGACCCCGGTTTTATAATGCAGTTGCCTTGCGAAATTCTCATCAAGGGTGCTGGTCACCAGTTTGTACCGGCTTCGCACATGCTCAAGGAAATAGGCCCCCATCTTGCGGGCGAGATTGGTATGGTCGCCCTTGTCATGGTATAGCCTGCCGATGGTGCGCGTGAAGTCAAGTGATGAATTCGACTCCTTTCGTATGATCGGGATGATGCGTTGTTTGCGTCGCAGTCCCAGGAGGGTATACAGTAGTAGCAGCAGGATGGCACCGAGCAGGGCCGCCTTGAATGGCTGTTTGCCTTCGCTGTTTCTCATACTCATCAGCACGCTGAGCCAGTTTTTCCTTGCCTCGGGGGGCGTGTCTTTTTTCGCAGGGAAATATTCATCCCATATAATCCTTTCGGTATTGGCAGGGATGAGGGACATGACCTGCTCGTAATAATCCATGTTCTTTTTATGCAGCAGGAAGTAGTTGGTAAATGCAATCGGTGCGAGGTGCACGTAAAAATGTCCCGAGCCGGCGCGCATGCGGATGAAGTCAGGCCGGCCATTTTCATCACTGCCCAATACGGTACTGGTAGCCGCTTCCATACCGGTGAAATAAGAATCGATTTTTTTGCCAGGGAAACTGAAACTCAGCGGACCGGGAAAAACCGCTTTATCCAGTGAAAGGGAAAGAGTATCGGGGATGTATTCGACGGGGGCAAACTGCATGGCACCTTCCTGTACATTCAATCCGAACCAGGCCTGGGCTTCGTTTGACATCCCGGTTGTACTGATAAAAACATCGTTGCCCGATTCCACAAAACGACGTAGCTCCTTGAGTTCATAATCATCCGCATTGAATTGCCGGGAAATGATGACCACTGCCTGTCCGCCGGTGTAAAGGTTTATCGAATCCCAGTTGCCGGGCATGGAGGAACTACTGCTTACTGCCGCATCGGGAAACATCTTCCTGAGGTTGGTGTACGCAGCATTCAGGCCATACGGAATCCGGTCGCTTTTCCGGAAACTCATCCGCGTATTGAGTTTGCGTTCCCCTACACCCCATCGGTTATTGAAGGCGAACATGGCGATTACCGCTGCTCCCACGATGGCAAGGATGATATAGATCGTGGATTTTTTCATGGTTTGCCAAAACGGTTGAGGGTATCGGAGAAATCGCGACGGATAAGTTCATACTTGCCCGGGTCTACTTCAAACTCACCATACCAGGCATATTCGTAAGTTCTTGCCAGACGGAAGAAGTCGTTGTAATAAGGCCCACTTGCCAGTTGCATGAGGTAGTCGAGGTTGGTGCTGTCGTGTTTATAGCTGACGAGGTTACGGTCTGCCATGAGTTTGAGCAATTGCAGGAAGTGCATCCGTGTAGCCAGCCGATAGTTGCCGGCACTGACAGCCCTGGCAATCTGTTTGTCAAAATCAATCGCGAAAAGATCCGCGTCTGCGATTTCCTGCCCGGCTTCTTCATCGATCTTTTTGGTGCGGCGGAAAAGCCGTACGTTATTATTGCGCAGGTAGATAATCAACACGGTGGCAAAGCCCCCGATAATCACTGCCCACAGGATCAGTTGCAGGATATCGCCATTCAGCCAGCGCAGCCAGCGGAGATCCGTCCACCAGGGGTCTTTCTTTTCTTTCGGGCGGAAATCATAGTCGGCATACCAGTACTCGGGATCAGCTTTCTGGCTGGCCCTGTATGCCTCACCCATACCCCTGGGCTTGTAACTGCGTCCTTCCGGTACACTGTTGTCAAGGAAGGTTTCGGGTGGTGTTGATTCTTCCCCGATTTCCTTCACCCCTTCTTCCGTCTCAGGGGATTCCTGGTAGTCCGGTTCTTCCGTCACGGCCGGGGCTACGGTATCCGGGGCCACGTATACTTCTTCGTATTCAGAGAGACGCGTGGAGTCGATCCGCTGCTGGCCGGATGTGGCGGTAACGGACAACACGAGGATAACCAGCAGGCAGATGCTGCGGAAAGGGCTGTGAAGATGGATCCGGTTAAACACTATACTTCCTCCTCATTTAATACAGCTGCCATTTTTTTGCCAAGACGGATCGGATAGATAATGAAGTACCATACCACAAACACGGCGGAAAGCACGGTGATGGCGCTGGTGAGTATGGAGAGATCGTTATACAGACGGGTAATAAATCCTTCAAAAAATGCGGCCAGCCCGAATACAGGCATCAGTCCCACCATAATCTTGACCCCGTCTTTCGCCCCCTGTTTGAAGGCATCAATCCTGCGGACAGTGCCGGGGAAAAGATAACTCTTGCCGAGGACCATGCCCGCAGCGGCAGCCACGATCAGTGCTGTAAGCTCAAGCATACCATGGATAAAAACAACCATGAAAAACTGGACCCCGAAACCTTTGGCTGCAAAGAACTGGTCAAATACACCCACCATGATTGCGTTTTCCGAAAGCAGGTAGATACTGGGAATCCCGGCAAAAATGCCGGCTACAAACATTACAAATGAAACGCGGATATTGTGGATCATGAGATGCAGCCAGCTCAGCACAGGATTTCCTGATTCATAGATCCCGAACGGATTCCCTGCATCGATATTCTCCTGTGTCTTGGTAACGTAATCCGGACCAAGCACCGATGCAGCCATATCCGGATCGTGTTTCGACACAAAAAAACCGATACAACCAAAGATCAGGAACAGGATAAAGGAAAATAACACCGTGCGGTGGTGTTTATGGATGGTCAGTGGCAGGTCGGTTTTCCAGAAACGCCAGATACGGTTGGTCTCTTCCTTCCTGTTGCGGTATATATCCAGGTAAACAGTAGATGCCTGTTTATTAATATAGTCCGTGACCTTGCTGGTAGGGTAAAACGTCTTCGCATAGGCGAGGTCGTCAACGAGCTGGGTAAAGTCCGCCGCCATTTCGTCCGCATCGGATGATGGCATGTGCTGGTTCTTCAGCCAGCGGTCCCTGTTCTTTTTAATGAATAATGCTTCCCTCAAGGATGGTTAATTGTGTTGTAAAATAGTGGAAAAAAGCTAATTTACCCCGCATATAATAAAACATTCCGGATGGCATTCATCAGGGTACCTACCACCTTCAATATTGATCTTGAATTCGAAATCCCGGAATTTTACCGCAGGATGATTGCGCTGGCCATTGATGTGCTGGTGGAGTTCATTTACCTCCGGGTAGCCTTCGAGATAATGAAATCGATGGCGACCTCGATGTTATATGACGATGACGGCGCATATGACTTCGCCGCAGTGGGCCTTCTGTTTGCACTTCCGATTTTCCTGTATCATATCGTACTGGAGATAACCATGAACGGCCAGAGTGTCGGGAAAAAAATTATGGGTATCCGCGTGGTGAACGAAAATGGCGGCAGGCCATCACTCGGGCAATTTATTATCCGCTGGCTGTTGCGGATTTCAGACGTATGGATCGTAATAGTCATCCTGATCCTGGTCAGCGGCAGCGCGGGCGAGAGCAAGGAGACTGCATTCATGGTGATTGCGGTAGTCGTATTCCTGCTGACCGATATCGTACTGGTGGTAGCGTCCAAAAAGAGCCAGCGTATCGGGGACATGCTGGCAAGGACGATCCTGATCCGGACCACGGCGAAAGCAGATATTTCAGATACTGTTTTCCAGGAAGTGGAATCGGGTTATGTGCCGCGTTATCCGCAGATCATGCAGTTGAGTGACCGTGATATCAATGCGATCAAAAACATTGTGGAGACGGCCAGGAAGCGCAATGACCCGGATCTCGCAGTGACGGCGGCGGAGAAGGTGAAACACCACCTGAGGCTGGAGTCGGACCAGTATCCGATTGACTTCCTGGATACCCTGCTGAAGGACTACAATTACCTCTCTGTAAAATAAAAAGTCCCGGGTTTGGCCCGGGACTTTCAGTTTCATTTGTATACGTCGATCAGAAACCTGCACTGGCCAGGCCGATAATGGTGGTCAGCAGGGCAAGTACCCACAATACAAGGCCGATAATGGTAAGGATTCCCATAAAACGAAGCATTGCTTTCAGGTTCTGGAAGGAGACATTCAGCGAATCCTGTTCGTTGGTTGCCAGTGCTGCTTTCATTTTGCTGGCGAAACGGAACAGGAACAGTGTCGGGAAAAACCAGAGCAGCGAAATCAGGATGTAGGTAACGGCAATGACCGTTGATCCGAGCCCCACTCCGGAGCTGTATCCATCCCCGTACATGCCGCCACCACTCATGGAAGAAGCAACGGTGGAAGAAAAAAACAGTGCGACCACTACAAACAGTCCGATCACAATAAATCCTACGATCGAGAGGAACCTGGCCCACCTTGCGGCTTCGCCGAGATGGATTCTGGATGTCGGGTCGATCGAGAGGCCGAACAGGTTGAGGTTTTCGTTTGGTTGTTGTTCCATATCAAGTGGTTTGGTTATTGATCCTTAAATATATAGTAGCAGCGCGATCACTGCAAGTTTAATTAATAACTTAATATGCCCTGGCAAACAGCACGCGCTGTGTGGATGCCTTCCCGGTCAGGATACAGCTCCCGGCTTCCTGTTTATTGTTCAGCGGGATGCAGCGGATGGTTGCCTTTGTTTTTTCCTTGATCTGGTCTTCCGTTTCGGATGAGCCATCCCAGTGGGCGGAAACAAAACCGCCCTTGCCATCAAGCAGCGATACAAACTCGTCCCAGCTGTTGGCTTCAGTAATATGTTCCTGCTGGAATGTTTTTGCCCTGCGGAAAAGGTTATGCTGGATTTCCAGGAGCAGCCCGTCGATGTATTGTGCAATGCCATCGAGATGGATGCTGCTTTTTTCCTTTGTATCCCGGCGGGCCACTTCCACTACCCCTTTTTCCAGGTCACGTGCACCAATGGCTATCCGCACCGGTACCCCTTTCATTTCATATTCGGCAAATTTCCATCCCGGCCGGTTATTGTCATTGTCGTCGTATTTCACACGCACCCCGAGGTTTTTGAGTTGCGCCAGCAGTTCATGGGCCTTTTCGTCAATGGCTTTCTTCTGTTCGTCCCCTTTGAAGATTGGTACGATAACCACCTGCAGCGGTGCGATACGTGGCGGGATCACCAGGCCCTGGTCGTCGCTATGCGCCATAACCAGTGCACCGATCAGCCGGGTGCTGACTCCCCAGCTTGTAGCCCACACATATTCCTGCTGGTTATCCTTATTGGAAAATTTCACCTCAAATGCCTTTGCAAAATTCTGCCCGAGGAAGTGGGATGTTCCTGCCTGCAAAGCCTTGCCATCCTGCATCAACGCCTCTATGCAATAGGTGTCTTCGGCGCCGGCGAAACGTTCGTTTTCTGTTTTCACCCCCTGCACTACCGGCAATGCCATCCATTCTTCCACGAAAGTGGCGTACACCCCCAGCATTTTTACCGTTTCCTCTATTGCCTCGTCCTTTGTGGCATGGGCGGTATGGCCTTCCTGCCACAGGAATTCTGCAGTGCGCAGGAACAGCCGCGTACGCATCTCCCAGCGCACCACATTTGCCCACTGGTTGATCAGCAGCGGCAGGTCGCGGTAGCTCTGGATCCAGTCGCGGTATGTATTCCAAATGATTGCTTCACTGGTCGGGCGAACTACCAGTTCCTCCTCCAGTTTTGCCTCCGGATCGACCATCAGTTTCCCTTTTTTATCCGGATCTGCCTTCAGGCGGTAATGGGTAACCACGGCACATTCCTTGGCAAAACCTTCGGCATTTTTTTCCTCTGCTTCAAACAGGCTCTTGGGTACAAATAGCGGGAAATAGGCATTTACATGACCGGTATCCTTGAACATTTTGTCCAGCTGGTCGCGCATATTCTCCCACAAACCAAACCCATATGGTTTAATAACCATGCAACCTTTTACAGCCGAATAGTCGGCCAGTCCGCCTTTAATAACGAGGTCATTGTACCATTTGGAGTAATCGTCCGCCCTTGAAGTGATTTCCTTGCTCATTGCTTTTATTTTGTCCGCTTTGTTACGTTAAAATTAACAGATGGCCTGCCGTTTGTTGTGATTTCCATTGTAAATTCGACCAACCGCTTGTTAGTATCTGCAAACCAGGCAACCAGCCCGCCCAACAGACTAATCACGCAAAAGTAGTAACTTCACCGTATAAAACACTTTGCAATGAAACTCAATCTTTTAATCGGAGCCACCCTGGTACTTGGCCTTGGAAGCTGCAGCACAGCTTACCGTTCTGGCCAGACCCCTGATGATCTCTACTATTCACCCGGCCGTTCGCAGGATGAGTATGTGCAGGTAAAGGAGAAAGATGACCGCGCATATAATAATAATTACGAGAATGGTGATGATTACTACGAGGACCGTTACCTGCGCATGCGTGTAGCCAACCGTTACCAGTGGGGTGTGCTGGATGATTATTATTTCAACAATCCTTACGCATACAATTATTATGGCGGTGCCTTTATGGGCAGTGCCTGGAACAACCCCTGGAACAGTTATTTCCTCTGGAATAACTTCTATAATCCCTATGCGTTCAATCCCGGCTTCTACCACGGTGGTGGCGGTTATTACGGCGGCGGTTTTTATGGTGGTGGCGGATATTATGGTGGTGGATTTGGCGGACATGTGGTGAATACCCGTGTTCGCACCCCGAGCCGTCCGATCTCCTTCAACCCTGCCAGCTATTCCAATGGTAATACACGGAGTAATAACAATGCGCGTAACTACAGCCGCAGTTATATCAACAATAACAACGGTTCACGGTACAGCAACTCCAATGGCAGCAACAGCAACAGCGGCCGTTACAACAATGGGTATAACGGTTCCAATTCCGGCCGGAACAACAGCAACAGCGGTTACCAGCCATCGAACAACAACAACAATACGCCTTCCCGCAGTTACAATCCCCCGCCAAGTACGGGTGGTTCGAGCAGCGGCGGAAGCAGCAGTTCAGGCAGCACCGGTGGTGGCACAACAAGGCCCCCCAGGTAAGCGATAAATGATTTCTAACTCTTAAGAGGAAACAGGATTTAAGCACAGCTTGAGTGTTTCCTCTTTTTTTGTACCTGTAATTATACAATGAAGCAAATGATAAAGAAGCAGTTCCTGGTTGTATTGTCCTCCCTTTTTTCCGTAGCGGCGTTTGCCCAGATCCCGGAAGATGTGCTGAAATATTCATGGGGTCCGACCAATGGTACCGCCCGCAGTAATGCGATTGGTGGTGCGATGGGTTCGCTGGGAGGTGATCTGTCTGCAACCTATACCAACCCCGCCGGGCTTGCCTTTTACCGGACCAGCGACTTCGTGTTGTCTCCCGGGTTTTCCATGCTGAACAATAAGGGCGCATTCCGCGGAACCGATGCGAAAGCAAAGGGCAACTCGTTCAATCTTGGACCAACCGGTTTCGTTGGTGGCCTGGATGCGCGGGGACCCTGGCGCAATAAGACCTTCAGTTTTGCAGTTAACCGCACCGCCAATTTCAACAACAAGGTGGTATACCGCGGATTCAATGATTTCAGTTCTTTTGCCGAACAATATGCCGCAGAAGCGGCTTACAGCGGGCAATCGATCGACCAGATGCTCGGCACCGGCAGCAATGTATCGCTTGGTACCAAGATGGCCTTGTACACCTACCTGATCGATACAGTCAGTCTCGGTGGGCAGAGTCCTGATTTCATCAGCATGGCGATGTTTGATAACCTGCGCAACGGCAATCCACTGCTGCTCTCCCAGCAGCATACGGTTGAAACCAGTGGCGGTATCACGGAACTGGCAATTGGTTTTGCCGGCAACCACTCCGACAAGTTTTATATCGGTGGTTCGCTCGGGATACCCATCGTGAATTACGAACGCGTGAGCACCCTTCGCGAAGAAGATGCTACTGCAAACAATAACAACAACTTCAATTTTGCCGAGCTCTCCGAGCGTTTTACGACCAAGGGCTTTGGGTTCAACCTGAAACTGGGTATGATCGCCAAAGCCGGTGAAAAGCTGCGTCTCGGGCTGGCCGTGCACTCGCCTTCCATTTATGCGCTGACGGACAGTTATGTCGGCAACCTGAGTACGGACCTCGATTCTTTCCGGAGCGTGCCGGGGATCTATGATGTGAGTTCAAACCTGTTCAACAACAACCAGACACCCGAGTATGAGTATGATCTCAACACTCCCTGGAAGTTTATTGTGAGTGGGGCCTACGTAATCAATTCGGTGGAGGATGTGCGCCAGCAGAAAGGATTTATCACGGGCGAAGTGGAATACGTGTCCCACAAAAGCAATAAATTCCGGAGTGCTGATGGTACCGGTGAGGAATATTACAGCGACCTGAACAATGTAAACAAAACCTATTATAAAAATGCGTTCAATGTCAGGCTCGGCGGGGAAATGAAGTTCAACACACTGATGGGCCGGCTCGGGTTTGCCTACTATGGCAATCCTTATGCAGACTCCGAACTCAAGGCAAACAAGATGTTTATCAGTGGTGGTGTTGGTTACCGCAACGCTGGTTTCTTTGTGGACCTGACATACGTGCACTCCATCCAGAAGGATATCAGCTTCCCTTACCGTTTACCGGACAAGGCGAATACTTTTTCGAATATCCGGACAAATGGCAGCAATGTCAGCCTGACCTTTGGGGTTAAGATCTGATAAAAAAAACCGGTCTGTCACAGACCGGTTACACTATACTTTTTAATCACCGCCGCCTTCACTGCGGCGGTTTTTATTTAACAGGGAGAAATCAGCGTTCCCGAATTTGTAACTGAATGTCAGGCGCACGCTGCGTACATTCCAGCGACGGTAGGAGTCCTGGTAAAAATCATCGGTATCGTAGATCGTGCCCCAGCGGTTGGTATTGAACAGGTCATTTACGCCAAGGGTAAGCGTTGCTTTTTTCGCTTTGAGGAAATCCTTGCGGACCGCAAAATCAACACTGTACTGTGCCTTGTCGCGCCCCTGCGGGATCACGCGGCCCGACTCATATTCGCCGAGCAGCTGGAAACTCATATCCGTGAAAATATTCTTTTTTACCGGTGTGGCCTTGTACTCCCCTACCAGCTTTGCTTCCCAGTTGAACCCTTCATTGCTCAGGTCCTGGCCCGTTACGTTTGCATTGACTGTACGGTATTGCAGGTTAGCGGTCGGGGTAAGCGTAAAATTGACTCCGGCTTTATGCTGCAGGGTCAGTTCCACTCCATACCGGTTTGTTGTATTCGCATTGATATAGGTGTTGAGGATCGCATTCGGATCGATCGCTGCATTCTGTAATTGTTCGTATTGCGCGGCACTGATGGTATCGCTGTACTGGGTGATATCATCCGGGTTGCTGCGGAAATAAAGCACAGCAAGCAGGTTGCCCGATTTGTAGTCCTTGCTCAGGTTCAGTTCGAAGGAACTGATAAATTCCGGGCGCAGGTTGATATTACCCTGCCGGAGATTGGCGGGATCATTCACATCAATACTCGGGTTCAGCTGCCAGAAATCCGGACGCCGGATCCTGCGGGAGTAGTTGAACTGGAGTTCGGTTTTCTCATCCAGTTTATGTGTGAGGAACAGGCTCGGGAAGAGGGCGTTCCAGATTTTGTCCAGGCCATCGGGATATTCATATCCGAAATTGAATGAACTGTCGATCAGTTCACCACTGAATTTTGAATATTCTGCTCGCAGTCCGATCTGGTATCCAATGTTGCCGATCTTATTGGTATAGGTGGCATAAGCAGCATTCACCATCTCCCTGTACTTGTAATTGTTGCTGAGCGGGAGTTTCTCCGGCGTGCCGGTGGTGAGTGCGAACACGTCGAGCAGGCTCCTGAAAGAGTTATGGTAACTGCGGAGTCCAGCTTCAAACTTTTTTGTTTCGCTGACCGGATTAACAAAGTCGACCTGGAAAGTAACCTGGTCGTTGTTGTTGCCACCATTGTTATTGACAATGGAAGAAGGCTGGTACACGGAGCCGTCGGGATTGGCATAACTGTTCAGCACCGAAGACCTTTCGCGGCGGTTACCATAATTGTAGTTGATATCAGCCGTCAGCTCCTTTCCTGTCTGTGGAAAGCTGTGTTTGTAGTTCAGTATACTGGCATTGCGGCGGAACAGATTGCGCCCTTCCGATGTGCGGTCGCCAAAATAGATCGGTGATTTATCCACCTGGAGGTAATCCTGGTCCTGCCGCTCCACGTAGTTGAAATGACCTGCTCCCAGTTGCTGGGTGAAACTGATCGTGTTCCGGTTGTCCACAAAAAAATCCGCCCCGAACCGCAGCGAGCGGAACTCCCGTTTCCTTTTTGAATTGGAGTACTGGTTAAACAGGTCAGTTGCCTGTCCGTTTTGCCGGTTGATCCTTTCTGTTTTGCTTTTCGCGTTACCACCGTTCCGGTTATATCCTGCGGCGGCGAAAATGTTGAATTTCCCCTGGCGCAGGTTGACATTGAGATTGCTGTTGGCCACACCCGGTGTACCCACGCCAATGCTCGCCACACCATTCAGGCCCACGCGTTTGTTTTTCTTCAATACAATATTGATGATACCACCGCTGCTTGCTGCATCGAAACGTGCAGAGGGATTGGTAATCAGTTCAACCCTTTCGATATTATCGGCGGGAATCTGGTCAAGTGACAGTATAGTGGGACGGCCATCCACAAAAATCTGGGGGCTGCTGTTACGCAGCTGCACGTTGCCATCGATATCCACCGATACAGAGGGAATATTTTTCATCAGGTCTACCGCAGTACCACCTGTAGATACAAGGCTTTTGGAAGCATTGAACACTTTCCGGTCGATGCCCATTTCAAGTGCGGGGCGCGAGGCGGTGACGGTTACTGCACCAAGCTGGCGGACCTCCGCCTCCAGTTCAAGGTTGCCCATGTCAATGCTGAATTTATCACCGGTTTTACTGGCGGCCGTTACATCAATCTGTTTTTCTGTTTCCACAAATCCGATTGCGGTCACACGCACCAGGAATTTGGGTGACGCAGGGAGGTTATCAAAATTGTAGTCCCCATTGGCCCGGGTGAGCATACCCCGCAGCAGGGAGTCTTTGCCCTCCGGATTCCGTAAGAACAGCTGGACCGACGCAGCCTCGATGCCCTTGCCGGATGCCTTGTCCTGGATCTTTCCATACACCCTGCTGGAATTGATGGAAATGACCGTGTTATCATGTTGCGGCTCTGGATCACCCTGAGCAGCTGCAAAAATCGGTAAGAAGAGTATGGACAGTACGGGGACGAGTTTCATGGTGATTTTTTAATGCCGCTGGCGGTTTGCTTCCGTTTGTTTTAGCAGGCAGTTCCGGTTGGGGCCGCAAAGATAACAATCCCTGCCGGCGTGACCGAATGGAAAAGGATCAGCGGTTGTTTCCTGCCAGGGTGATGATACCGGATGCATCTTCCGGGGTAAACCATCGGAACTCCGGGTCCCGCCTGAACCAGGTTACCTGTCGTTTGGCATACTGGCGGCTGTGCGTGGCTATGAGCCCTGTGGCCTCGTCCAGCGTCAGATTACCATCGATGTAGTCAAACAATTCACTGTAACCTACCGTTCGCAGTGCATTTAGACGCCTGAAGGGATACAAATCCTGCGCTTCTTCGAGGAGACCAGCGGACATCATAGCATTGACCCGGTCGTTGATCCGCTGGTTGAGGGTTTCCCGGGGAAGGTTGATGGCTGTGCGGATGATCCGGAACCCGCGCGGGCTGCGCGTCCCCGTATGGAATGACAATATGGACCTGCCGGATACCAGTGCAACCTCAAGCGCACGCATCGCACGCTGCGGGTTCCTGATTTCACCTTCAGATACGAACAAAGGATCGTTCTTCTGCAACTCGTCCTGCAGCCAGGCCAGGCCGCCAGTTTCATAGCTGGCGAGAATCTGCCGGCGTACGTCCGGGTCACCGGGAGGTACAGGATCAAGACCGTCTGCAAAGGCTTTCAGGTAGAGCCCGGTGCCACCCGTCATCACCACGGTATCGTGCTGCGTGAATAATGCGGTGGTTTTAGCCAGGGTATATTCTTCAAACACGGCGGCGGTCACTTCTTCGTGGATGGAATGTGTGGCAATAAAGTGATGCGGTACTTCAGCGAGTTCTTCCGGTGAGGGGCGGGCCACCCCGATATTCATTTCGCGATAGCATTGCCGGCTGTCCGCCGAAATGATTTCGGTGCCAAAGGCTTTGGCGACCCGGATAGCGAGTGCGGTTTTCCCCACTGCCGTCGGGCCCGCGATAATGATTACCTGTTTACCTGGGGGGTTAGTGTCCATGTGTTGACCGGACATTGATGCTGCCGGCAGGATGGTTTATACTTCCTCTTCGGATCCCGGTGTGGATTCGGCTTCGCCGAAATCTTCCCCGTCCTCATCTTTTTCACCAAATCCATCGGCACCCGAACTGAGATCATATTTCTCTTCCACATCGGCAAATTTTTCACCCAGCAGTCCCTTGGTACCATACTGGCTCGGGGCGATGCCTTCGGTGCGGACCATACCGGGGTAGGTCATCTTCGGGTTCTCTTCTTTGGACACATTGATCAGTTCAACAAGGAAGGCCCAGTTCTTTACGAAATCGTAGACGTAAATAAATTTCTGGTTGGGATCCCGGATCTCGGAACCGATGGTGGTGTCTTCCATCAGCAAAGGTTCCGCCTTGTAAGCCTTGTCATATTTTTCGAGGCTGATTTCCCGGCCGCGTTGCCAGTGGTCATTACTGCGGAAGAAGGTAGCCTTGTGTTTGTTATCAAACTCATATGACTTCAGGATGCTGTCATGCAGGTCGCGGAACGACTGTGTATGCCGGATGACGATGTCACGGTAAATGCTTTCATCCTCTTCGAAATAAATCCTGAACTTAAGAATTGCCATAGAAGTCAAATTTACGATTTTACCGGATTTAAACCCATTCCCTTTGCCTTGTCGCGCAGGAAGTCCAGTGCAGCTTCCAGCGTATTGGGGATGATCCCGTCGAGGATTGCATCCTTGAGGGAATCTTTCAGCACACCCACGGGTTTGGAGGGGCTGAGACCAAACATCTCCATGATTGCCGATCCATCCACGGGTGGCTGCCAGTTGCGTAGCTGGTCGCGTTCTTCCACCTCGCGGCAGCGTGACCTTACCAGCTGGAAATTTTCCTGGTAACGCTTTACCTTCTGTTTGTTCTTTGAAGTGATATCGGCATCACAGAGTATCATTAACGAATCAAAATCATTGCCAGCATCGAAGAGCAGACGGCGGATAGCGGAATCGGTTATATTTTCCTTGGTGAGACTGATCGGCCGCAGGTGCAGTTCCACCAGTTTACGGACAAACCGCATCTCCTCCGACTGTGGCAGTTTCAGTTTCGCAAAAATCTTCGGCACCATGCGTCCACCTACCACCTCATGACCATGGAACGTCCAGCCATGGCCTTCTTCAAACCTTTTGGTGGCGGGTTTGGCTATATCGTGCAGGATAGCGCCCCAGCGCAGCCAGTGGTCATCACTGTTGCGTGCAACATTATCCAGCACCTGGAGGGTATGTGTGAAATTGTCCTTGTGCCCATGTCCATCGCGGTACTCTGCCCCTGCCAGGTCGACCATCTGGGGGAAAATAATATGCAGCAGCCCGGTACGGAACAACAATTCAAAACCTATGGATGGTTGGCGGGAGGATACGATCTTGCGGAGTTCATCCGTGATACGTTCCTGTGAAATAATTTTTACCCGTTCGGCCATATGGCTGATCGCATCGATGGCCGGCTGGGCAATAGTGAACTCCAGCTGTGCGGCAAAACGGATGGCGCGCATCATACGAAGGGGATCATCGCTGAATGTGCTGACCGGATCCAGTGGTGTGCGGATGATTTTTGCTGCCAGGTCCTGTTGTCCGTCAAAAGGATCCACCAGTTCCCCGAAATTGTTTTCACAAAGGCTGATGGCCATTGCATTGATGGTGAAGTCGCGACGGTTCTGGTCGTCTTCAATGGTGCCCGGTGCCACATCCGGTTTCCTCGATTCAGACCGGTAACTTTCCCGGCGGGCTCCCACAAATTCCACATCCAGCCACGACTGGTCTGCGGGATCCTGGATGCGGATATGTGCAGTCCCGAAGTTTTTAAAAAAATTGACCTGTGCTGCGGGCTGCAGTTGAGCAGCTACTGCATGTGCCAGTGCGATGCCATCACCGGTGCACACTATATCCATATCCTTTGTGGCACGGCCAAGGAGTTTGTCCCGTACAAAACCGCCGATCAGGTAAGCTTCCACCTGCAGCCCGCGGGCGGCAACGGCCACTTTTCCCAGTACTGATTCTTCGAATATGGTGCAGCTTATTTTCATGCGAGCGGCAAAGATAAGCGGATCAGGGCTTTTGGAAAACCCATTGGTTCATTTGGGGGGAATGCCGGTTCAGGGGCGCAGGACGGTTACCTGGCCGTTGTTCCATCGGATTACCGATGAGGGGCTGGCGGGTGTGCGGTCGTCCTTTCTGTACTTTACCACATACCCGGCGCCTTCACGGATCAGCGGATCCACTTCATCAAAAAAAGCAGCAGTGGGTTGGCCGGAAAGATTAGCCGAAGTGGAGACCACCGGCTTCCGGAAACGTTTTACCAGTGCGCGGCAGAAAGGTTCCCGGCAGATGCGGATCCCGATACTGCCATCGGCGTTGAGGAGGTTGGATGCGAGGCCAATGGCGCCGTCGTACACTACGGTGGTTGGGCGGGACAGCGTGCCGAGATAATCAAACAGGCTGAGATCAACCGCTGCCACATACTTCAGGATATCCCGTTCACCCGCCACCAGGGCAATCATGGCGTTGTAGGCCGGACGTTGCTTGAGTTCAAATATTTTCTGCACGGCATCTTCGTTGGTGGCATCGCACCCAAGCCCCCATACCGTATCCGTCGGATAAAGGATGATGCCGCCCTGCTGCAGGACTTCCAGGGATTTTATGAGATCCTGTTCAAAATTTTCCATTCTTCAGAGGATTGACTGGTAAACATCCATTACCGATGCGGCATACCTTTCCGGGGTGAATCCAAGGGCATGTACCACGCCTTTGATCTTCATACCCTGCCGCAGGTTTTCATCGGTGTATACCTGTTTCATACCATCCGCGATTTCCATGGAACTGGCAGGGTTTACATAATAAGCCGCATCCCCTCCCACTTCCGGCAGGCAGGACACATTGGATGTGATGACCGGGAGCTGGCTCGACAGCGCTTCAATGACCGGTACCCCGAATCCTTCAAAGTACGAAGGGTACAGCATGGCGATGGCCTGCTGGTAAATGCCCGGCATGTCTTCGGTGACCAGCCAGGAACTGTCGGTCTTGGCTTCGGGATCTTCCGACAGGAAAATAATCCGGTCTTCCAGGTCATGCTGCAAGATAAAATCCTTGACACTGGTGTAGTAGCTACCCGAGCCTTTGCCGATCACCACGAGTGGCACTTTTACTTCATCGCGCAACAGGTACATGGCCTTGCATACATTGAGCAGGTTTTTCCTTTCATTGATGGTACCAACGGAAAGGAAAAACTCGTTTGGCAGGTTATATTTTGTGCGGACACGTGATTTGATTTCTTTTGACACGGTTTCGCCATACAATGGGGATGCGCTCTGGTAGCAGACGGTAATTTTTTCCGGTGGCACTTTATAAAATTCCATCAGGTCACGTTTGGTCTGTTCACTGATGGCAATAATATGATCCGCGTGCCGGCAGGCATACTTGTATTTACCCGTATAAATGCGCCGGTCGACAGCTTTGTATTGTTTGGGGTAACGCTCATGGATCAGGTCGTGGATGGTCACCACAGAACGGATGCGTGTGTTGCTGATTCCTACCGGTATTTCATGGCTGAGACCATGGTAAAGATCGATCCCCAGTTTTTTCAGGTCGGCAGTGACCCAGCTGCTTCGCCAGGCCGAGCGGAACAGGGTGGCCGGGAATCCCGATGGGTTGACTTCCCTGAACTTTACGGGATCGAATGAATACGCTGACCTGGGTTTCGGGTTGAAAAGGAAGTACCGGTGCTCCGGGTAATACCGTGCCAGCAGTTCCACAAGGGTCCGGCTGTAATAACCGAGTCCCGTGTGATTGTGATATGCCCGTTTCGCATCAAAACCTATATTCATACGCCGACAAAGTTGGGAAAAATTAAGATCAAATGCATTGCGTATTTTTGCGCCAAATTAACCAAATGAAAGATCTCATAATTGAAGCCTGGGGCAACCGGGAACTCCTGAAGGACGATACCTACAGCGAAGCGGTAAGGAATACAATTGAACAGGTAGACCGCGGGTTGCTGCGTGTGGCGGAACCGGGCACCGAAGGATGGGTGGTAAACGAATGGGTAAAACAGGCCATCCTCATGTATTTCAGTATCCAGCCGATGCAGACATGGAACGTAGGACCGTTTGAGTTTTATGACAAGATGCTGTTGAAAAGCAATTATAAAGACCAGGGTGTCCGGGCTGTGCCTCCTGCCATTGCCCGGTACGGTGCCTACCTTGCCAAAACAGTAGTGCTGATGCCATCGTATGTGAACATCGGTGCCTATGTGGACGAAGGTACCATGGTAGATACATGGGCTACAGTGGGCAGCTGTGCACAGATCGGAAAAGGCGTACACCTTAGTGGTGGTGTAGGCATCGGCGGTGTGCTTGAGCCACTGCAGGCTTCACCGGTGATCATCGAAGATGGTTGTTTCCTCGGCAGCCGTTCCATTGTGGTGGAAGGGGTGCATGTGGAAAAGGAAGCGGTGCTGGGGGCAAATGTGGTGATCACCCAATCGACGAAAATCATCGATGTGACCGGCAGCGAGCCAGTGGAATACAAAGGCCGCGTACCGGCGCGCAGTGTGGTCATTCCCGGAAGTTATACTAAAAAATTCCCTGCCGGTGAATACCAGGTTCCCTGTGCGCTGATTATCGGGCAACGTAAGGCCAGCACCGACCTTAAGACCAGTCTCAATGAATCCCTCCGGGAATTCAATGTGAGTGTGTAATAATTTCTTTGCTATTGACTTTTTTCTGAAACGTTTTCCCCTTATCTTTGCTGCCGCTTTAAAAACCTGCCTAGGTGGCGAAATTGGTAGACGCACTGTCTTCAGGTGGCAGCGCCGGTAACGGTGTGCTGGTTCGAATCCAGTCCTGGGCACTTAAAAAGGTTGCAACTTCGGTTGCAGCCTTTTTTTGTTTTATGGGTGGTGTGAGCCCAGGACAGTGCAGGTATCGCCACCTGACCCGTCGGATGCTTTTGATCATCAGGCACCATAATACCATCCAACTGCACTGTATATTAAAATCAATTCGATAAATGTAATTCCGACATTCACCAGGTTCATAACACCAGCCAGCCTTAAAATCCAGATATTGAACAGGAAGTGAACAAACGTGAACTGTATATAAAGCTTCCATGCCGCACCCGCATATGAACCGTTGGCTCAATAGCCCAGCAGAAATCCTGTAATAAAATACAACATGACCAGCAGTAAGGCTAGCCCAATGTTTGCCAGCAAAACTTTATAGATTGGTTTCATCATTCACTGTTTTACCCTCATCAGGTGTTTTTTTTCAGGTAATGGATAAAATCCATTGTCATACTGGCTCGCAAACCCATACCTGTAGAGTGTTATAATTTCTTCCCGCGGACAAAAAGCAGCAACAGGAACGCCAGCGGTACCAGGTTGATGCTGACTGATGCGGCATCCACACCGGGTTCAAAACCTGCAGATAAACCAAAAGCAAATGGCTGCCATTCAAAACCAAAGGGAGACCGGGTGGTAGTGGACCAGGTCAACCCGGCAACGGGTGCAAAGGCGCAACGGAAAAACAGTCCGTATACACTGAAGCCGGCAGCCTGCAGGAGCAATGCCACTTTCAGCATCCGATCCGCAGCGGGAGTTAACGGACGGATTGTAACCAGCAGCCCGATAGAAAAGTAAAATAAAATAAAAAGCAGGCTTACTGCCGGTGAAATACCTCCCATCATGGCGGCCAGGCCTGCCTGCCAGATATCATATGCAAGGAGGCCAGCCGACCCAACCAGCAGGTATATTCCCAGTGTTTTTCGCAGCCCCCGGAACCTGTATGATCGCATGTGTTCAGTATTGGTAAGAATTATAAAGATAACCGGGAATGATAAATAAATGCCGGAAACAGCGGTCGTCGCGGCATTTACATGGTTCATCTCAATTGGCAGCTGTGGATCCCCGATTGGTTCTAAGTTTGGGATATCAATGCAGATCAAACAAGGATTATGAAAAAAACAGGTGTACTGATAGCGACGTTGTTCGCGGCAACCAGTGAACTGCTCACCGTGCTGCTGGCAGTTAACATGATCAGCATCACCGGCGGGATCATCGGGATGGTGCCCGGAGTGAGCGCATCAAAACCGGTGACCTTATACCTTGCATGGCCTACCTTAGTGTCCGAATCGCCGATCATCCTGTCATTTGCAGTATGTGCAATCACCGGGGTATTATTTTGTTACTATCCCGCGCAGGAGGCATCGGGCCTGGACCCTGTCGAAGCATTACGTTACGAATAAGTAGTAAACCCGATCATGGAACGTTTATCTTTTTATAAAAAAACCGGGACGGTGGTCCTGCATGTTATCGCCTGGCTGGTGGTATTCTCCCTGCCCTACCTCCTGCGATACAACTACGACGACCGTATGCGCCAGGACCCTGACGGCGACCGGTTCCTCTATCTGGGCATCGGCACCTGGATACTCTGGATCATCTGTTTTTATATCAATGCGTGGCTGCTCACGCCAAGGCTGATCTATCGCCAGCAGTATATCGCGTATATCCTGGTGACCACGGTTATTTTCCTGCTGGTAATGCTTGTGCATGGCCGCATATTCCAGGCGTTTATCAACAACCGTGCATTCAGGTTCGGCACTTCAGTCGCATTCAACCTGCCCACTTTTGTGCTGGTGCTTGCAGCAAGCATGGCATTTAAAGTACTGGGTGACAAATACCGCAACGACCGTGTCTCACAGGCCCGGCAGGAAGAAACCCTCAAGACCGAACTCTCCTTCCTCCGGTCACAGATCAGTCCGCACTTTGTATTCAATATCCTAAACAATATCACCGCGCTGGCGCGGCTGAAAAGTGACCAGCTGGAGCCGACGGTCCTCAAACTGTCTTCCCTGCTGCGTTATATGCTGTATGAGACCAATGAAGAGAAAGTACCTTTGCAAACCGAAATCGGTTATCTCAATGATTATATTGAGCTGCAGAAACAACGTTTCGGGAAAAAACTGACCATCAGCACCAGTATGGAGGAAGTGAATACAGGTTACGATATTGAACCGATGCTATTGATCCCGTTTGTGGAGAATGCATTCAAACACGGGGTTGGCATGCTGAGTGACCCGCAGATCCTGATTGGTCTCGAAGTAAAAGACTCGGTATTGCGGTTTACCGTTGACAACAAATTCAGTCCCGTCAGTGATGATGTGAAAGACAAAACATCGGGCATCGGTCTCGCAAATGTAAAACGACGGCTGAACCTGCTGTACAACAAAACACACCAGCTCGGGATCACCAGCAATGATGGCTGGTACCGGGTAAAACTTGAACTAAATCTCAGGGCATGATCCGATGTATTGCGATAGATGACGAGCCACTCGCGCTGGCTTTATTGCAGGATAATATCAGCAAGGTTCCCTACCTGCAACTGGTGGCCAGCTGTGGCGATGCTTTTGAAGCCATGAAGGTGATGCAGGACCAGCAGGTGGACCTGATTTTTGCAGATATACAGATGCCCGGTATGACCGGCCTGCAGTTTATCGGGTCATTGCAGGTAAAACCGATGGTGATCCTGCTTACTGCGTACAAACAGTATGCGCTGGAAAGCTACGACCTGCAGGTGGTGGACTACCTGCTGAAGCCGGTGGAACTGTCACGGTTTATAGCAGCCTGTAACAAAGCACAGGAGCTGCACCAGCTGCGGAATCCCAGGCAGGGTACAGCCGCTCCTGATTTCATGTTTATCAATGCCGACTACAGTCTCGTACGCGTGGCATTTTCGGACATACTTTATATCGAAGGCCTGAAGGATTATCTCAAAATCCACTTGAAAAATAATAAAAAAGGTCTCGTTACCCGAATGACCTTCCGGGAGGTGGAAGAGATGCTGCCCCCGACCTTGTTTGTCCGGATCCATAAATCATTTATCATTTCCACGGGCAGTATCACTTCAATCAAAAAATCGGCAGTTTTCCTTGGCGAGCTGGAACTGCCCGTAGGCGAAACTTACAAAGACATTATCGCCCGGATCACCGGTAAATGAAGTGCATAAAAAAAGGGTCCCTGCGGACCCTTTTACATGACTATACCTTCACGGTTACCAGTTGCCGGACCGTCCGGTTTTGATAATCTGTTTGCTGCGGCCGATGTTCGCCGTATGGCTGTACCTGGCTTCCACTGCGCGAAGTTCAGCATCACGTTGCTGTTCGAGGTCACGCACCTTTCGGCCCATGGCTGCAGTGCGTGCTGAACGACTGCGCTGGATAATCGAAATTTTCTGGTCGTACTGTCGGTTGATGCGGCTGATTTCGGCATCTCGCTGCCTGAGATTGAATGAATAACTGTAAACCGGTGCCTGCCTGCCATAAGTGGCTGTTTTCACAGGGATGTTTTCCTGTTTACCCGGACGTGATACCTGTTTGCCCTGTGCTGAAACGAACGTTACCATACCCAGCGCCAGCATAATTGTAAAGATCTTTTTCATGGTTTTAATTTTTTAAAAGTGAATTGATAGATATAAGATCAAAACAAAAGCCCGGGGTTTAAACCCGGGCTGGCAGTTCGTCGCAACAAATGGGGCATTCGTCGCGGGCAATTTGTTAAAGGATTTCACAGGGGGCCCTACTGCCGTTGAAGGTGCAGTATATACCACAGGGTTGTAATTTTTATCCGGTCGCCTGACTCCCACAAAACCAGCGACGGCGGGCAGGGATAGAGCGATGAGAGCTGGCACGAAATCATCAGGTTCATGACCGCTTTGCCAAAATCATTCTCGTTGACTTCACTGCGTGTAAAACTCAATATCCGGAGCGAATCGATACCTCCCAGTGTGTACTCGCCTGAAATCGAATTCCGGTCGGTCCGGCCGGTAAACGCCCCGTTATCAAAATGGATGAATGGTGCGTTTTCCAGCGGTAACGCTGGCTGGAACGACTCTCCCGTTGACCGGAGGACCACCTGCGTAATCTCCCATTTCCCATTCAGCGCGTTCCCATCCCCGTTATTAGTTTTCTTACAACTAAAGACCAGGAAAGCGAGCAGGGAAACCAGGAAGAGTTGTTTTTTCATGATAACATATTAAAAAGGCTGCCTGTTATCCGCCTTAAAGACGGGTTACAGGCAGCCTGACAGCGGTATGACCGGAAACGTTGCTTAGTTCCTGCGTCGTCCGCCGGCGCCCCCGGTCTGCGGGTTTTCGCGGTTCATTTCATAGATATCAACCGGCTGATTGAAATCACCGATCAGCCATTTGGCATAGTAGTCAGCGAGCACATAAAAGAAGTACTCGGACATATCACCATACCCGTGGCGCTGGCCCGGGAGTGTTACCTGGTCGAAACGTTTGTTTGCCTTGATCAGCGCATTGATCACGCGGATGGTATTGGCAGGGTGTACGTTGTTATCAATATCCCCGGTTGTGAGCATCAGGTGACCTTTCAGGTTTTTTGCGAGGTCGGGGTTTTTATCGATATTATAGATGAAAGAGGTATCCCCTTTTTCACCAACCTGCTCCTGCACCCCGTGGTGTTTTTCACTCCACCAGCGGTTGTAGATCGCGTTGTCATGGTTACCCGACGAAGACACGGCCACTTTAAAAAAGTCAGGATAGACCAGCATGGCAGCGGTACTCATGAACCCTCCACCCGAGTGGCCGTGGATCCCTACCCTATCGATATCGATCCACTGGTAGCGGTCGCTGAGTTGTTCGATTGCCGCTTTTTTATCAGCAAGACCATAATCCCGCAGGTTACCATACCCATAGTTGTGATACCATTTCGAACGGCTGGGGTTACCACCACGGTTACCCACGGTCACCACTATCAACCCGATCTGTGCGATCCGGTCGGTCCGTGGGTTGGGTTGTGTAAAGGCCTTGTTCACGGCTTCGGTCTGCGGACCGGGGTATACATACTCCACCACCGGGTATTTTTTTGTGCTGTCGAAATTGTAAGGCTTGTACATGACACCGTAAAGATCCGTGATGCCATCGTCTGCCTTTACTTTAAAGATCTCGGGAAATTTATAACCCGATGCCATCAGCGAACTAAAATCAGCAGTTTCGAGATCGAGGATTTTTTTGCCTTCTGAATTGAAGAGTGCCGATGCAGGGACGGTATTGACACGGGAGAAATTGTCAACAAAAAACCGCTCATTGTCATTCATGTTCGCAGTATGCTCAAATTCCCCTTTGTTCAGCAGCCGCAGGTCGGTACCATCAAAATTCACGCGGTATGCATGGGTATAATAGGGATCCTCATTGGCTTCGCGGCCATTGGCGATAAAGTACAGAACGCGTTTGGTTTCGTCGATGCCGAGGATGTCCTCGCAATGGAATGAACCCGAGGTGATCTGGTTTTTCAGTTTTCCGTTACCATCATACAGGTAGAAATGCGCCCATCCGTCCCTCTCACTCCATTGGATCATTTCTTCACCACCCTTTACCAGGCCTGCGCGGCGGGTTTCCACATACGTATTCAACCGCTCTTCCACGAGCGGTTTTACCGCACCGGAATTGATATCCACCATACACACATCGATCCTTTTCAGGTCGCGGCTGGTGCGGGTAAAATACAGTTTTTCGTTTGTGCCATGCCAGAGCGAAGGACGCCAGTCGTCATCACGGGTGTTCTGCAGTACAGGGGCGGACCACAGTGAAATATCCTGGTCCTTGAATTGTTTTACATTCAGTTCCTTCTGTGTGCGTGCTGCCAGGTCGAAGACCAGCACATAATCAATTGCCGCCTCCTTTTCACCCGGCATCTGGTACTTATAAGTCTCCAGCGTTGGACGTGGTTCAGCGATACTGTTGATCACCCACAGTTCCTTTACATTCCGCTGGTCGGCACGCACCATCCCGAAATGTTTCGAATCGGGTGACCAGTAAACCTGGACAGACTTCCGCTTGTCCTTGTTTTTTATTTTGTCCACGTTGGTTTCATTCCCGAATTCGCTCGCATAACTGAAATACTCGATGCCATCGGTAGTCAGTTGTTTTTCCACGATGGTACTGTCCTCCTCATTTTTAATCGCTTTTTCGAGGTTGGCGGCATCCATCGTATACAGATTATGGTTGCGCGCAAACACGATGGTTGATTTGTCAGGGGATACCGATGCCCAGCGAGGGTTACGTTTTGGCTTTTTATAATCAGTCAGCTCGGTCAGTTTACCCGACACCAGTTCATATTCGAAATAAAATTTTTTGATTTCCTTTTGCGGTTTCGCGGGCTTTTTTGCCGTGGTATCCTTGATCTCCACTTCCAGTGAGCTCTTTACCTGGAACTGGATCGTGTTTTCATCCTTTATAAACTGGATACTGTCAATCAGCAGGTGTTGTGCATCAAAGGGGTCTTTCACAATACGGGTCAGTTCGGCTGCGAGACGTTCGTTGCTGAACAGTGGTTTCTTTTCCGCCTTCACGGGATCAACGATATACCAGCTTTTTCCATTGGTGGTTTCATAAGTGTACCAGAATCGATCCGATTGTTTCAGCCAGTGTGGTGTGACCTGGGTGCTGAATACCATTTTTTCCAGTTTGGATCCTGAAAACCGGGAGGCGAGCTGGTAGTTTGCTTTCGGGGCCTGAGCCGTCGAAACGGCAGAATACAGGATTGCAGATAATACGGCAACGTACTTACGCATCAGTTAAGATTGGTTTGGTGAATAAAAGGAGGTTAATGACCGGCAATCGGTTGTAATGGGATTGACAAGATACTAAAAAATGGTTTCACGGTACGGCTCCGGATATCTAATCTGCTATCTTTGGCTGAACCAAAATCATACTTATGAAATGGGTGATCCTATTCCTCCTGCTGGCCCCGGTAACTGCTGCTGCCCAGCCATGCAACTGCACGGCCAGTTTTGAATGGCTGAAAAAGACCATCGAGACAAACGATGCGGGATTTGCCTATGCAATCGAACGCAAGGGGGAAGCCGCCTATACCAAACATACGGCCGCTATCAGGGCGCAACTGAAAGCAGCCGGTACCCGTACCAGCTGCGCAGCGCTGATGTCGTCCTGGATGGCTTTTTTCCGCAAATCCCACTGGTCAATCACTGTAAAGCCAGGCAGCACAATAACGGCAGGCACTGTCCCGAAGGCCACCTGGGAAAAACACAGTACCGACACGGCTAAATTCAGGCGTTCACTCCAAAGCATTTCCAGTCCGGGGTTTGAAGGGATCTGGACAACCGGTGTATATACAATCGGCGTAGAAAAAAAAGCAGGAGGATACATCGGTTTTATCCTTGCAGTGACCGGGGGCAACTGGAAAAAAGATGAAATAAAATTCCGGATCGACAGTACCACCGGCCGGCCGGCCACCGGCACTTTTTACCTGGGCGATTACTCCGCGGTTCCCATAAACTCAGTGACCATGCCGGATGCCAATTTTTTGAAGATGGATAATTTCCTGCTGCGCCGGGTATATCCCTCCTATGCCGGCAATCCGGTACTTGCCGCCGACCTTGAACTATTGTCATCGTCTGGACCATTGAAAAAAAAGATCGGGCAGGAAACGATCCTTGTCAGGATCCCGGGTTTTGATGGCGGGATGAAACATGCTATCGACAGCATTTTCACCAGCATGAAAGACGAGATCACCAGCACCCGCAACCTGGTCATTGATATCCGCAACAATGGCGGGGGAAATGATGATTCCTATGAAAAAATCATCCCGCTGTTGTATACCAACCCGATCCGGATTGTGGGAATGGCCCTGTATTCCACCACACTCAACAACAAACGGATGGAGGGATACCTGGAAATCCCGGATCTGTCAGACAAGGACCGGAAAGAAATCAATGACGCCCTGGCTACATTGAATGCCGCCAAAGGGAAGTTTGTCAACCTCGGGGATTCGATCGTATACACCCAGGTATTTGATACGGTTTACCGTTACCCGGAGAATGTAGCTATTATAGTTAACCAGAATAATGGCAGCACCGCCGAGCAGTTCCTGCTCGCGGCAAAGCAGAGCCGCAAAGTGAAACTTTTCGGAACCACCACCATGGGTGTGCTGGATATTTCAAATATGAATTTTGTGGATTTTCCCGGAAATGAATTTTCATTGGGTTACTGCCTGTCGAAAAGTTTCCGTATTCCGGAAATGGCCATCGATGGTATCGGCATCCAGCCTGATTATTACATGGACAAATCAATACCACAGGATCAGTGGATCCCGAAAGTGCTGGAGATTATCGGTGAAAAAGTAGCCCTGTACTGACAGGATCAGAGTGCGACAAAACTCTTGCGGATGGCTTCGAGACAAAGACCGACCCTTGATGCCACCTTGAATTTTTCAAACATTGCCTCCCGGTAACCATCCACGGTGCGTTCTGCGATTCCCATCTGCGTGGCAATCTGTTTGTAGGTCAGGTCGCTGCAGACCAGCTCGAGGAACTGGAGTTCACGGTCGGTCACTTTCAGCTGTGGCTCGCGACCCTGTGAAGCCAGCAGCCTGCGGTAATTGATATTGCCCGCATCGCCGTTGTAGAACCCCTTGACCACAATTTCCTCCAGGGCTTTTTCCAGTTCGGTGGGGTGTGTGTCTTTCAGCAGGTAGGCACTGCATCCCGAGCGGATCATGGCGATGATGGTTTTATCATCATCATTCATTGAAAGTGCAACCAGTTTTATGCCGGGGTATTTCTCGGCCAGCCAGCGGGCAGTGGCAACCCCATCCATCAGCGGCATGTTCACATCGATGAGCATGATATCGGGCAAACTTTCCGCCTGCCGGATTTTCTGCTGCAGGTCTTTCCCGTTAAGTGCATCCAGCACCACTTCATATTCCTTAAAACTCTCAATCATCAGGGTGAGCGATTTAAGGAATAACTGGTGATCATCTACTAGTCCGATCCTGGTCTTCATACTTCTTCCATTTCCACTGGTAATTTAATTTCAACGGAGGTTCCACCACCGTCCGGCCTAGTCCACCGGATGCTGCCCCCAAGCACTTTTACCCGTTGTTTCATATTGAGCAGGCCGATACCGCCTGTGATACCATCCGGTTCAAATCCTTTTCCGTTGTCGGTCAAAGATACGTGCAGGAGCGTGACCTCGTGCGAAACCCGGATCTGCAGTGTGGATGCCCCGGCATGTTTGAGGACATTCTGGATCCCTTCCTGCACGATGCGGAAGAGCAGCAGTTGTTTGTCCGCACCCAACGGGATACGCGGAATGCTGTGAAGGGAAATCTGCAGGTTGTCATCTGCAGACAGCCGCCTGGTTTCGCTTTGCAGGTTTTGCACAAAATCAAATTGTTCCAGCCATTCACGCGTCAGCGACTTGCTGAGCGCGCGGAGCTCGCTGATTGCCTGGCCGAGTGTTTCCGTGGCAGTGAGCAGTGTGTCCGGCACCTGCGGGATGGACCGTTCGGTCAGGCCCAGCAGCATTTTGGTGGAACTCAGCAACTGACCGATATTATCATGCAGTTCACGGCCAAGCGCTGAGAACGTTGCTTCCTGCACTTCCACCTGCGCATGGAGGATCTGGTTGTCGAAATCCTGCTTCATGGATTCCTTTTCCTGTTCGTGGTTTTTTTTGCGTTCATTGTACAACCGTACGTAAAACAGCAGGAACACACCGGCGATCAGGAAGACCGAGGTGATCAGGACGACTGTGACGATGATATTCTGTTCCGTTTGATGCATATGAACGCGTAACTCCAGCAGGTGTACAAAATAAAGTTAAGCACAACCATGATAATAAAACGGATAGGTATACCAGTTGTCCGGTAAATAGCAGAGAGCCGGTCGGAAAAAACATTGAGTCCGGTGCTGCCGAAGTAGAATATAAAAAGCCCGCTGACAATCCAGAATGGAGGCCAGGAAGGAAGGTCCACGTATTCCTTCGCACGGAGCAGCTGGTAGTAAAATACACAGCAGGAGATAATTATCAGGACAGATGCCAGGAGATTTGCCGAGTCGCTATATCCCATGAAACGGTCCGTATAACTTTCGTACATCCATGCAGCAACAACCAGTGCCCATCCGGTTATGAACCATTGCGGCCGGATCCTGTATGCTGCCATGGTTTTCAAAAAGAACCAGGCAAAAAACGCCATTTCTACCGGGAACCGGAGGTTATAGAGCCACTCATTGCTGCTGCCTTTGAACAGATGGAAATAAAGCAGGAAACCTGCCAGCTCAAGCAAGACAGTGAAAAGCATGTACCACGTGAAGATGCGCCACCAGTCACGTTGCCCGCGGAGGCTGGCAATACAGAAAAGAAAACTGGCAAGTTCAATCCAGATAACCAGTGTGAATTTAAACATCAGGGAAACATTGTTCCGTTATTAAAAACAGGCCCTTTCGTCCTGCCAGTGTCTGACAATGCTTTAGCGCTCCGTGCATAATTAAGCTGGTGGGCATAGAACGCACTGTCTTCCACAAAATAATCCAAAGCGTCGTATTTGTTTTTTTTGTTTACCAGGGTGGGTACAAAACAGAAGTCCGCTTTCCGGATACCGTCGCGGTCGCGGCGCAGCATCCAGTAACAGCCCACTTTCCATTCGTATGCTGACCAGTCCTGCCCCTTCTGCCGGAAGTACTCGATCTCCGCAGCTACGATCCTGGGGTAGGAAGAATCGAGGTATTGCCTGATTTCTTTCGGCGTGTAATAAATCCCGAAACTGATAGGTGCAGAATCATTGCTGGTCATGTTGCGGAAAGCAATGACATCTTCTGTGGCCACTTTGTCGTCAATCTCACTGATTCCATAGCCGGGCGTGCCCTCGTAATCAGGATTGACGGGCACCGGGGGTGGTTCACTCCCCTCGGATGAGCGGCTGAGGAGGTAAAAATTAAATACGAGGGAGATGATAAGGCCGGTGAGCAGTAAGAGGAGGCCGGTGCTTTTTTTGGTTGTTCCGCCAGGCATAGTCAGGTTTTTGTTTAATGCGTTATACCCGCAAGATCAACAAAAACACGGTAGGTCCTGCCCGTATTATACCCGTGCTGCATACCGGGAAATTTCCCGGTATGCAGCACGGGTCTTTCTATTAAGGCTGACTATTTAGTGCACCTGAACTCCATGGTTTTCTTTTCTGCTGAGGCACCGGACTGGTCATAATTTTCAATCAGCAGGGTGCGCGTGTCCGGAAAACTAACAACCTGTCGCACGTTGATGGTTTTCCCGCTGACCGGATCAGTAAGGATACCCTTCAGTTCCGCTCTTTTTTTTGAATCATCCCAGCTTCCCCTGAGGGTTGTCATTCCCGAACCCATATTTGTGTATGAATTCAGTTCCACCTGTTTTGAGCTGTTATTATATCCCAGAAGAATGCGTGCCGTAAACGGCATACCCATCATATCCCCCACCTGGTTCATTTCGAGGAAGAGGTCGTTACTGATCATCGCATGTGTGGATTTCATTACGGCCTTCATCGGTTCCGCGCTACCGTCCATCCACATACTTACATCCATGTTCCACTCACCAGTATAACCCTTCAGGAGTTTATGAAACGGACCGGGCGTCATATACAAGGTCCATGGATCGGCCGGCGTATTTTCCTGGGCGTGCAAGCACAAACCCATACACAGGAACATTAAGGCAAAAATTATCTTTTTCATGATTAACAGTATTAAACTTATTTCGGGATTGCCTCGGGATCCATGTAGAAAAACTCCCACTGGTGTCCGTCGAGGTCAGCAAAACTGTGACCATACATAAAACCATGGTCGTCCGCATCGCGGTAGATGCTGCCACCGGCTGCTACCGCTTTGGAAATAATATCGTCCACCTCTGCACGGCTCTGGCAATCCAGCGCAATGATCACTTCTGTTGCCTTGCCTGCATCGCTGATGGGTTTCTTTGTGAAGCTGCTGAATTTGGGTTCGGTCAGCAGCATTGCATATATCGTGTCTCCCAGGACGAGGCAGGCCGCGGTATCATCCGAAAAATGGGGATTGAATTGATAACCGAGGGCCTCAAAAAACACACGGGACTTCGCAAGGTCTTTTACGGGCAGGTTTATAAACATCTGTTTTGCCATAGTGTGGTGTTTGCCGGTAAAATTAGCGGTTCCGGTTTTGCATCCCAGGGCTAAAGCAGCCATTGTGCGGGTCGTATGCGACAGGATTGTCAGGGGAACATAGTAAATTGAAGCCCGGAAGCGGAAATGATAAAGCAGATAAATGAAAAAAATTGAAACGCCCCGTACGGTCAACGTGACCCGGTATGTGACACCACTCCGTGAAGGTGGTTCACTGCCCGCGATTGCAGAAGCAGATGACGGGTTTTTATATGTACTGAAATTCCAGGGTGCAGGACAGGGAGTGAAGGCGCTGATCGCAGACCTGATCGGCGGCGAACTGGCACGGGCTGCCGGTCTGAGGATGCCGGAAATCGTGTTTGCCACGCTGGACAGTGCTTTTGGACGGACCGAACCGGACGAGGAAATCCAGGAACTGCTCCGCAAAAGTGAAGGCCTGAATCTTGCATTGCATTATCTGTCGGGTGCCATCACATTTGATCCCGCAGTGAATGCCCCCGATCCGCAGCTCGCATCGCGCATACTCTGGCTTGATGCGTACCTGACAAATGTGGACCGGACAGCACGCAACACCAATATGCTGGTCTGGCACAAGGAGCTCTGGCTCATCGACCATGGTGCATCACTTTATTTCCATCATTCGTGGGGCAACTGGAAAGAACAGGCGCTCAAGCCATTTGTGATGATAAAAGACCATGTGCTGTTGCCATGGGCCAGCGAACTCAGCGAAGCTGATCAGTTCTTCCATTCTGTCATCAGCGAATCCCTGATCCGCAGCATCGTGGCCCTGATCCCTGATCTGTGGCTGCTGGGGCATGATCCGGAGCTCAGCAATGACGAGCTCCGTGAAGTGTATACCAGTTTCCTGTTAATCCGATTGGAGTCATCCGCCATATTTGTAAACGAAGCGACGAATGCCCGAACAGCAATTATTTGAGTACGCAGTGATCCGGTTCGTACCGCGGGTGGAGCGCGAAGAGTTTATCAATATCGGTGTGATCCTTTATTGCAAATCGGCGCGTTTCCTCGATACAAGGTTTTCGGTGGACCGCAGGAGGATTGAATCTTTCTGCGCGGGTATTGATTGTGATGAACTGGAAAAACATATCGCGTCTTTCAAGGGTATTACCATTGGTGCAAAGGATGCAGGTCCTATCGGCAAACTGGAACCTGCCTTACGTTTCCGCTGGCTGACGGCCTGGCGGAGTACCATTGTGCAATCATCACGTGTGCATCCGGGCCTGACCAGCGACCCTGCGGCTACACTAGATAAACTCCTTGCACAACTTGTCGGGTAAAGGCCTCATTCCATCCATTCCCAGGCACTCCGGTAACCATTTGCCCGTTCGGACCATGCGATGAATGCTGCATAAAACGGCGAAGCAGACAGCGTGCCGCTGTCGCCCGTCACTACCAGTTTTTTGCGTGCGCGTGTCATGGCCACATTCATCCGGCGGGTATCGGCCAGGAAGCCGATTTTACTTTCGGTATTGGATCTCGTCATGCTGATATAGACCACATCCCGCTCCTGTCCCTGGAAACTGTCAATGGTATTGACAGATACATGTTCTTCATGACGCCGGATAATTTGGGAATGGGCAGCCAGCTCGCGCAAAAGCAACACCTGTTGTTTGTAGGGGGAGATAACGGCAATGGAAACCGGTGCATGCATACCTGACCGCCCCTCCAGTTCCTCCAGCAGGCCGGATACATGGCGGATCACAAATGCTGCTTCTTCGGGATTGCTGGTACTGGAACCTTCCGCCTTTTCATCGAAACCACAACCTGCCGTATCGATAAAAAGCAGCGGGTCGTCCCCTTCGAACAGCAGCCTTGTTGCCACGGATGGATGCGCCGAAAGCCGGTCTTCGTAAAATTGTGCCGAGCTGAAGCCCATGATCGTTTCGTTCATACGGTACTGTTCATTGAGCAGAGTGACCGCGCCCGGATAACGGCCCGCCAGTTTTTCAAGCAGTGTCCTGGAAAGCCCGTTCCTGGCGGCTTCTGCCGACTTAATCGTGGGCGGCAACTGGAGGTGATCACCTGCCAGCACGAGTTTTTTTGCTTTAAGGATGGGTATCCAGCAGGCTGGTTCGAGCGACTGACCTGCTTCATCAATCACCACGGTGTGGTATTCCAGGTTGCGGACCGTATAATGGTTGGCACCCACGAGGGTGGCGGCCACTACCTGTGCCCTGGCCACCAGATCATCGAGGATGTATTGTTCGGTGGACAGCACCTGTTTCATGATATCCCTTGCCTCATTGAAGAGCGCATTACGCTGGTCGCGTTCCGCCTTGCCAAAACTCCTTTTGTATTTATGCGCCATATTGCGGAATTCATTGGCGCGCTTCTTCAGTTTCCCGATTTCCTTCATTGATGGATGCTGTTGCATGCGGCTGTCAAGCGTCAGCGAGTTGAGGCGTTCCGATACCCGCACGGGGTTTCCCACGCGCAATACATTCAATCCCGCAGCAGAAAGTTTTTCGCTCAGCAGGTCAACAGCTGTATTGCTGGGAGCCACAACAAGTATCCGCTGGTGGTCCTGCTTGTACAGTGCCCTGATCGCCTCCACGAGTGTGGTGGTTTTCCCCGTGCCGGGTGGGCCGTGCACAATCGAAAGTTCGCGGGCTGACAGGATCCGGTGCACAGCCATTTCCTGTGAGGCATTGAGGTCGGGGAAAGGGTAAGTGAACACAGCCGTATCAACTGTTGGCTCCTGCACTCCGGTAAGCACCTTCAGGAGATTGTCCCTGTCCTGGTTTTCGATCCGGGCATCGGCCTGTTTCAGCGCAGCCTCCATTTCATCGTAACTGTTGTCGTCAAACAGCAGGTCGATACCGAGTTTGCCATCGCGCGACCAGTGCGGCAGTTCGTCCGTCCGCAATGTCAGTTTCAGCCGGTCGCCCGACTGCCAGCTGATGACCCCTTCCACACGGTCTTCCCCCGGATTATGGTTTGAAAAAATCGCCGCCGGTGCACCAAACCGCAACTGGTGCGGCAGGTCCCGGTGTGTGGTCCGTTCCAGCTCCACGGTCAGGTAATCACCACGCCCCATTTCAGTGTCGCGGATTGCGACAGGGTACCAGCTGCTGCCCTGTGCACGGCGGTCATTCACCGACGACTTACCCATCTGCTGGCGGTGCAGCTCTTCATCTTCCCTCCGTTCCATCGCCAGGAGGTTTCTCAGTAACCGGAAATATTCCATTCCGCAAAAGTAGGAGTATAAAATTCCGTAATATCGTAGCGGGTTAGCAAATCATTTCCTCATTCAAATTTTTTTTATGCAATGGAAAGGCAGGCGTGCCAGCACCAATGTGGATGACCGGCGCGGTGTATCCGGCGGCGGTATTGCGGCAGGCGGTGGCGTAATCGGTGTGATCATATTCCTGCTCTATCAGTTTCTCGGTGGCGGAGGCGGCGACCTCTCCCAGCTACCGCAACTCACACCTGGTGGCGGCGCGCAGCAGGAACTGAGCGCCGAAGAAAAAAAAGCAGATGACGAGCGCGCAGAATTTGTGAAGGTAGTGCTCGCAGACACGGAAGATGTGTGGAGCAAACTCTTCAGGGAATCGGGCGAAAATTACCAGGCTCCCACCCTTGTGTTATTCCGCAACCAGGTACAATCAGCCTGCGGCAGCGCCAGCGCTGCCATGGGCCCTTTCTACTGTCCCGGTGACCAGCAGGTCTATATCGATCTTTCTTTTTACGAGGACATGCAGAACAAACTGAAAGCACCCGGCGATTTTGCCATGGCCTACGTGGTGGCGCATGAAATCGGCCACCATATCCAGAAACTGAACGGCACTTCTGATAAAATGGCGAGGCTGCGACAGACCATGAGCGAAACAGAATACAACAAGTATTCGGTCAAGGTGGAACTGCAGGCAGATTTCCTCGCAGGTGTATGGGCCAACCACGCACAGCAGATGAAAAACATCCTCGAACCCGGCGATATCGACGAAGCACTCAATGCAGCCAATGCAATCGGAGACGACCGGCTTCAGAAAGAAGCGCAGGGACGGGTAGTGCCGGATGCCTTCACCCATGGCACCTCGGCCCAGCGGATGTACTGGTTCAAAAAAGGTTTCAATTCCGGTGATATCCGCCAGGGTGATACTTTTAACGCGCCCGACCTCTAAACCGGCATGATATTTTGATAGATGATGGAAACGATCATTCATCTAAAAAATAAAACCATGTTAAAAGGAACTTTAGGCCTTTTGGCCGGTGCAGCCGCAGCATATGGAATCTACAAGTACTCACGCATGAGTGCAGAAGAAAAGAACGCCCTCAAAGCCAGGGGAAAGGATTTTGTTGACAAAAACCTCAACGGCTTCGGCGATCTTTTCGGCAAAAAGACTGCAACTGCCAACGGCAGCACAAACTGATAATTCCGTCCAACCGGAACTGGATAAACAGGTAGCTATATGTTACCTGTTTTTTTTATTTATATACCGGGGAAAATACGGGGTACCGGTACGGGGAAAGTCCCGGTAGCCGGAATGCTGACACTCCTTACATTTGCTGTGAACCTTGATCATTTCCTTATTCGTGAGAATGTTAGCTTGACCCTGCTACGGCAGGGTTTTTCTTTGCAGGCATAATAATTGGAAACCGTTCAGGATGAAACAGAGTGCAGGGATACTCGCTTACCGGATCCGGGGTAAACTGACAGAATACTTTCTCGTACATCCCGGAGGGCCCTTCTGGAAAAGTAAGGATGCCGGTGCATGGTCAATCCCGAAAGGGGAATTCGGGGAAAATGAAACGGCCGAAACCGCCGCCCGTCGTGAATTCCGCGAAGAGACGGGCACTACCGTAAAGGATCCACTTGTGCCACTTCAGGCAGTACGGCTTAAATCAGGAAAATGGATCCATGCCTTAGCCGCACACATCGAAATCGACGAGAACTCCATCACCAGTAACGAATTTGAAATGGAATGGCCGCCCCGCTCAGGTAAAAAAATAATGGTGCCCGAAGCAGACCGCGCCGGCTGGTTTAACCTGGCGACAGCCACGGAAAAAATCAACCAGGGCCAGATACCCTTGCTCGAGGAACTCTCTGCGGCTATTGCCCTGAAGTAACATCGCCGGTACCCGCAGGTTTTTTCTTTACCAGGCTGGCCGGGTCAATGTCCTCCTTCTGCTGGATCGTTTTTTTTCCCATTTCCACCTCTACCTGTTTCGTAGTCACGGCATAGTCGTTCGGATGGATCGCCGAACCATACCTCACCGCATAGGCTTTGGTAAATTCTGCCCCGAAATAAAGTATCAGCGAGGAATAATAAGTCCATAACAGCAATACTACCAGCGACCCGGCGGCACCATAGGTTGACCCCACTTCGGTTTTGTTGATATAAAAAGAGATCAGGAATTTTCCGACCATGAAAAGCAGTGCAGTGACTACTGCACCAGAAATGACATCCCGCCATTTTATTTTGGCATCCGGAAGCACCTTGAAGACGACCGCAAAGATCGTTGAGACCAATGCCAGTGTGATCACCTGGTTAATGATGTAAAAAATGATGACGGCTACATCAGGGTAATGGGACTGCAACCTCTTACTGAATAAATCTACCAGCGAAGTAAGAGCCAGTGAAACGATCAGTATGAACCCCAGGCTCGCAATAACGGAGAAAGAAAGAAAACGGTTCTGCAGGAATTTGAGCCAGCCTTTTTTCGGTTTGGCTTTGATGCCCCATATCGAATTGATGGAATCCTGGATTTCAGCAAATACCGTTGTGGCACCTACCAGCAACGTGATCACACCAATTATCGCAGCAGTGTTTGTTTTCCCATCCAGTGACGCATTTTTAATGATCTCCTGCACCTGCAGTGCTGTATCCGCGCCAACCATCCCTTGCAACTCATAAAATATCTTTCCCTGGATCGCATCCTGTCCGAGGAAAATACTTCCAAGGAAAATGATCACGATCATCAGGGGGCCCATTGAAAAAACGGTATAGTAAGCAAGTGACCCACTCAGTTTGGTGAGCTTATCTTCACCAAATCCTTTGAACGACGCCTTTAATACTTCCCAGATCCCTTTAGCACTCAGCTTTTCCCTCATAATTCAAAATGTTTCTCTATTTCCTTTCCGGCCGCTTCTACAAGCCGCGCAGGACGTTCTTCGTTTACTGTCCATTTACAATCATGATATGCGAGGTATCCGAACGACACCTTATTCAGCACCACATGGAATGATGCAGGTTTCCCATCTGCTCCCTGTTTGCCTGAAGGGTTGACCCAGCCCTCATACAATACACCGTCCGAGGTAAAACTTATGTCAAAGATTTTATCCTGCATCGGAGTTATTTTAAAGGCTGGTCTTTTTTATCAGCGGGGTTACCGTCTACTGTTTTTCCCTTCAGGTCAGCGTTCGCTACTTTTTCGCCTTTGCCCTCTTCTTCACCTGGTGCTTTATCATTGCCCTCCAGGTGCCGGTTGGATTGCCGGAGATCCTCCCTGGACGGTTCGTTTTTTAAATCCATAAAATCCTGTTTGGCTATAAGGTTACACAAACCCTGCCACAGGGACCGGGCCTTTCCAGACAGGAGCGGAACAATTAAAGAAGACAATTTATCCCGATTCCCGAAAAATCCGGGAAAACCCGGAAAGGGCTGATTATAAGGCTGAAACGTCGTTGACGCTGGATTGCTGACTAATACCAATTTTCAGGTAACCATATGTCCCATAGGCTGTTACCGTTTCTGGACAGCAGGTATGTAACGCAAAGTCTGAACCCGCTGGGTACCTGCTTATTAGAATTATCTAAAAAACGCCAGCCGTTTCCCCGTTTTCCTCCCTCCCTGCCCGTCGACCCATCCATTTTTGAAGGGCTAATTCTATCTTTGCTGCATGGCTGCAAAACCGACCGTTATTATTTACGACGATAACCAGGACCTGCTCGACATGTGCGAGATGGTTCTTTCAACCGTGGATGTTGAGATAATTACCCGGATGAATTGTGATTCCCTGATGGCTGACCTCGCAGGCCACCAGCCTGCCGTTGTATTAATGGACAATCACATCGGGACAGTTTCCGGTGTGGATGCGGTCAAAAAAATGAAAGCTTCTGAATTCAAAAATATCTGTACGATACTTTTCTCCGCAAACTTCCATGTTAAAGAGCTCGCTGATGAAGCCGGTGCGGATTATTACCTCGAAAAGCCGTTCAATATTCACGAACTGAGAAATATAGTACTCACCTGCATCGGCGTGAATGCCTGATCACGCCTTAATCCCCGCTGGCTTCATAATTGATTCTGGTGCAGTATGCACCCCGATGAAAACGATAACAGGGCAACCATTGTGATTGCCGATGATGACCGCGACCTGCTCCAGCTGGTCCGGATGCGACTCGAATCCGAGGGTTACCGTCCTGCTGGACATCTCCATGGATGGTATTTCAGGAGAAGACATCTGCAGGGAACTCAAACACCATAAAAAGACTTCATCCATACCTGTGGTGTTGTTTTCAGCGAACGACGATATCGAAGAGGCAGCCCGCGCCTGTGGCGCCGATGACTACATGCCCAAGCCGTTCAGCATTGACCTGATGAAAGCCAAGCTTTCGAGGATTGTGATGGCAGGACGTTGAAGGGATGGTCAATGGCCTCCCGGCAAAAAAATGACCGATCCATACAGACCGGCCATAATCTTTCAGTAATACATTCCTGATTAACTTACCGCCGCTTCCGCAGCATGGTAATTTTTTGCTTTTGAAAATACCCCTGAAATATGACGGCTGTGGGGGCGGTGGGCAGGCTCTGCGTGCATTGTCGCCCTGCGGCGACGGTTGCGTGCTATAAAAAATGTGGCCACACCGGCTGCAAGCACTGCCGCCCCGGCTATGAGTTTATTATTCTTTGTCATGATTTTCCTTTTGAGATGAATAATCGGTTTACCATGACAGTAATACAAAGGTTGTGCCTACCAGAGCTTGCGGCCCCGGTAGTAGTCCAGGATTTTTGTCCGCAGGACATAATCGTATTTCGCCAGGATCGAATTGATATTGGACTGGTCAAGTTTGTTTTTGGCGGTCAGGTAGTCAATGGACGTCCCCACGCCCTGGTTAAAAAGGATCTCCGATACCCGGAACAGTTCGCGGTACGCAGCCAGCTGTTCATCGAGGGTATGGTACCGGTTGCCCGCAGTGCTGAGATTCAGGTGCGCCTGTTCTACTGACTGCTGCAACTGCGTCACGGTGGTCTGCTGGACAAACTGAGCATTTTTCAGCTGCACTTCTGCCAGCCGGATGCGGTTGCGTTGCTGCCAGTTACCAAAAATGGGGATACGCAGACTGAGGCTGATCGAATTGGACAGGTTATTATTCAGCTGTTTGGTATAACCGATTTTCTCCGCATTGAAATTATCCTGCTTTACAATGAGCGGATAGGCAGTGGTTCCTACCAGCACATAGTTCTCGGTTTCTTCGTCCGACCGGTTCAGAAATGTGTTCTGCATTGCTGCACTGGAATAATTTGTATTCAAATTACCGTTCAGGGAAAGGTTAGGATACAGTAAACCTTTAGCCGCCTGCACACCTTTTTCCGCGCTCAGTTTCCTCAAATCTGCTGCCTTAACCAATGCCAGATTTTCCAGCGCCGTTTGATAGATTTCGTTAGCGGAAGCATCA